>NZ_SMKK01000215.1 GCF_004348425.1 Actinomadura sp. 7K507 | reverse complement strand
ACCGTCACCCGCGGGTCGGCACGCAGGTTCCGCAGCTTGCGGGAGCCGCCGACGGCGACGAGCCCGACGACCCGCCCTCCCCGCACCGGATGCTCCAGGACCCCGGCGTTGACCACCGACGACTGGACACTGCCATCACCCCGCAGTGTGCTGACCACGCACAAACCGTGATCGAGCGGTATCAGCTCAGCGAAGGCGGCGAGGTCGGTCATGATCGGGCGGCCCTTCCCTCCGGTCGTCCGGGATCGTCCGTCGACTCAACTGATCGTATGCCCAGACCGTCGTCACGTCCGGCAGGACTGTCGGGGGCGGGGGCCATCATGGGCGCATGACCGGAGGAACACGGGGTGGAGCGCCGGGAGTTCAGGAGTGGCTGGACGGCCTGGACGCGTCCGTCCGCAGCGAGGTGGAGGAGCTATCCACGCTGGTCGGCACGGCCGATCCCGGGCTGGAGCAGGCGGTGAAGTGGGGACGGCTGACCTTCACGGTCCGGGCGGATTGGCATCACTGGCTGTGCGGCATCGCCGTGACGAAGAAGGGAGCCAAGCTGGTCTTCCACAAGGGCGCGTTGCTGGAGGATCCGCAGCGGCTCCTGACCGGCACCGGGCGCTACGTCCGAGAGGTGTCAGCAGGAGTCGCGCTGCGGCACGCCGAGGAGACCGTCGGCCTGGTGCGCATGGCCGTCGTCCATCAAACCGACATGCTGGACTGACCGGCCGCGCGGCTTCTCAGGAAGCGCCCGCGCCAGGGATCTCCCCGTCCGCGCTTCATGGGGTGATCACGATCTTGCCGACGTGGGCGCCACGGCGGAACTCGTCCTGAGCGGCGTGGATGTCGTTCAGGTGGTACCTGGCGGCGATGCTCGGCCGAAGGGCGCCGGTGCGGGCCAGCTCCGCCAGTTGCGCGAAGTGCGCACGGGTGTGCATCGACGAGCCGATGAGGCTGAGGTTGTGCAGGTAGAGGCGCCGTAGGTCGAGCGGGACCACCGGCCCGGCGACGGCACCGGCGATCACCCAGCGGGCACCGTCACGGAGGGCGGGCATCAGGCGCTCGATCCAGGGGCCGCCCGCCACGTCGGCGACGGCGTCCAGCCCGTCCGGGGCCGCCGCGTCCAGTTGGCGCCGGAACTCCGTGGCCTCACGCGAGACGGTCGCCGCCGCCCCGGCCTCCCGCAGCGCCTCGGCTTTGGAGCCGCTGGTCATGGCCACGACCCGCGCGCCGCGTGCGGCGGCGAGCTGGACGAGGGCGAGCCCGACACCGCCCGAGGCACCGGTGACCAGGACCGTCTCGTCGCCCGTGATGCGGGCGCGCTCCAGCATGCCCATCGCCGTGCCGTAGGCCACGGGGAGCGAAGCGAGTTCCTCATCGGACAGCGGGGACGTGCTCATGTCGTGAACACGGGCGGCCTCGACCGCGACATAGGTGGCGAAGCCGCCGTCCGCCTCACTGCCGAGCAGCCCGACCGGGTCGGCGTCCTCGCGCTCGTCGGCGTAGAAGGCGGGGTCGACCAGGACTCGGCGCCCCGTCCAGGCTTCGGCGACGTCGGCGGCCACCGCGCTGACCGTTCCGGCGATGTCTCCGCCCTGAACACGCGGGAAGTCCACCGGACCGCGCCACCCGGCCTTCGCCTCGGGCAGGCCTGGCAGCCCGTACGCGCCTTCCCGCGTCCAGATGTCGGTGTTGTTCATCGCCGCCGCGCTCACACGCACGAGGACCTGGCCCGGACCGGCCTGAGGCACCGGCCAGTCGTCCCGCACCTCCAGCGCATCCGGCCCGCCGTGCCGGCGCAGGACGGCGGCTGTCATGAACTGATCATTGCCCATCCGCTCATTCTGCCTCCGGCAGCCGACCAGACCCTCGGCCGGCGGCAAAGAGTCCTTCACGGACCGAGAGCGATCCGTCCCTCGTGAGCGAGGACGGACAGGATCTCCTCGGCCTCCGTGATGGTGACGTCGCGGCCGCTGTCCTCGTCACCGGGGAGTTCGAAGGTGAGGGCGGGGCCTGGCCCCCATGCCGCGATCAGACCCCCACCGGCCGGGATCTTGAAGTTGATGTAGTTGCCCGTGTACGGCGCCATGGTGAGCAGGACGTCTCGCGCCTCCTGAAACGACGCCGGAAGCCACGCGTTCTCCACCCCGACGCGCGGCATGTCGCAGTACGAGATGGACAGGGGCTGCTCGGAGGGGGCCGGTTCGCCGCCCGGCCAGGCCGCCAGGCGCCCCAAGCGGCGGCGGCGCCAGGTGAGCGAGACCCCGATCCGCTTCTGGGGGGTGCCGTTCCAGTCGACCTCCAGGTCGTGCCGGCGGAGGGCGGCGGCGACCTCCCGGCCGATCTCGACCTGGGCCTCTGGCGGCTGCCTGCCTTCGCCGATGACGCCGTAGGAGAGCGCCAGGCTCCCGCCGGGGACGGCGTCCTCCATGTCCTGGCGGTGGGCGAAGACGTAACCGCGCCGGTCCTCACCCCGCGGGACCTCCTCGCCAAGCTCGGAGATACCGCAGTTCTGGCAGCAGGTGTGGTCGAGGCGGGCGACGATCCCGGACATGTCCAGCTCACGGAACGCGCGGTGCAGGCGGTCGGTGTCGAGTTCCTCCGGCCAGGTCTCCTGGTCGGCGAGGTGGGCGGCGAACTCCTCCCCGACGATCTGACGGGCGAGACGTTCGTCCGCCTCGGAAGGCTCGTCCAATATCTGGGTGCACTGCCGGATGACGGTTTCGAAGTCGTGGTATCCCAGGGCGACGAGGAAACGGGCACGGTCGCGCAACAGGGACTCGCCTGAGCTGTCGGTCATGGGCAGGGAGTATCGCAAATACCACCGACACCGGCCGCCGCATCGAGCGAAAGCCGATCATGGCCATTGATTTCGGCGGTGGTGGTGTCGAATGGCGCCGGGCCCGTTCGTAGCCAAGTGGGAGACCGGCGACGGCCGGTCGCCACACCGGAGGCCAAGGAGTCCGACATGAAGAAGTACCTGCTCGCCGTCCAGCTCGATGAGAGCGCACCGGCGCCGTCCGAGCAGGAGTTGCAGGAGCAGATGGCCCGGACGTCCGAGGTCACCGACGAGATGCGGTCCGCCGGCTCGTGGGTGTTCGTCGGCGGCCTGCTGCCCTCGCCCGCCACCACCGTCGTCCACCCCGCGGACGGCACCACGATGATGACGGACGGCCCGTTCACCGAGACCAAGGAGCAGCTCGGCGGGTTCTGGGTGGTCCGGTGCGACGACCTGGACCAGGCGCTGGCCTGGGCCGACAAGTGCGCGCTGGCCTGCGGCGCCCCCATCGAGGTGCGCCCCTTCCAGGACGCCCAGTGGGCCTGATCGTCACCAAGGCACCTGACCGACATCAAGGCACCTGACCGTCACCAAGGCATCGGACCCTCGTCGTTGAAGAACGCGCCGGTCGGGCCGTCGTCGGGCAGGGTCGCGAGCTGGATCGCGACCGCCGCGCCCTGCTCCGGCGTGCGGACTCCGCGGAAGCCGTTGAGGTCGGTCGCGGTGAAGCCGGGGCAGCCCGCGTTGATCAGGATGTTCGTGCCGTCCAGTTCCTTCGCGTACTGGATGGTCACGGCGTTGAGGAACGTCTTCGACGCTGAATAGGCGGCGGAGATCGGGCCCGTTTCGGCGCCGGGGGTGGTCTGCAGGGTGAGTGAGCCGCCGCTACTGGACATGTTCACGATCCGCGGCGACGCCGAGCGGCGCAGCAGCGGCAGCATCGCGTTGGTGACGCGGATGACCCCGATGACGTTGGTCTCCACGACCGTCCGCACCGTCGCGGGGTCGACCTCGGTGGGCGCCTGCGGCATGCCGCCGGTGATCGCGGCGTTGTTGACGAGGACGTCGAGGCGTCCGGCGTGCGCCTCGATCAGTCCGGCGGCGGCGGTCACGCTCGCGTCGTCGGTCACGTCGAGCGGCACGCCGAACGCCTCGACGTCGGCCGCTCGCAGCTTCGCCACGGCGGCCTCGCGGCGCCGTTCATCGCGGGCTCCTACGCCGACCTTCCAGCCGAGGGCGCCCATGCCCGCCGCGATCTCGTACCCGATCCCCTTGTTCGCGCCGGTCACCAGCGCGATCGTCTGTTCGTTCATACGACCGATCCTGCTCCCGGGGCCGGGGAAACCTCCAACACCGGTCAGGTGGGCGGCGATACCGCGCGGGTATCGATCCCGGCCGGGTACCGTGGCGGCGTGGAGACGAGGGAATTGCGGTACTTCGTCGCCGTCGCCGAGGAGCTGCATTTCGGGAGGGCCGCGGAGCGGCTCGGGATCGCCCAGCCGCCGCTGTCGCGGACGATCAGCAGGCTCGAACGCCGGCTCGGGGCGACGCTGCTGGAACGCAGCAGCCGCGCGGTCACCCTGACCGAGGCCGGGTCGGTCCTCCTGCGCGAGGGCCGGGCGGCGCTGGACGCGGTCGCGGCCGCCGAGCGCCGCACCCGCCGCGCCGTCCTCGCCGCGACCGGCGAACCCGAGCTGGTCCTCACCACGAAGGCCGGCGCCGCCGGCGAGTTGCTCGCGAAGCTGCTCGACGCCTACGCCGCCGAACCCGGCGCGGTCACCGTGGACGTGATCCTGTGCGGCATCGGCGAGCAGGAACGCCTGCTGCGCGACGGGCGGGCCGACGTGGCGCTGCTCCACCTGCCGTACGACTCGACGGCCGGGCTCGACACCGAGGAACTCCGCACCGAGGGCCAGGTCGTGGTCCTGCCGGCCGGGCACCCCCTCACGGGCCGCAGCCAGGTCGGGACGGCCGAGGTCACCGCGATGCCCGGCCCACCGCTGCCGCGCTGGCCCCGCCCCGACGGCACGTACCCGGACGGCCCCGGCCCGCAGGTCCGCGACCACACGCAGTTGCTCCAGCTGATCGCGCTGGGCCGCGCCTGCGCGATCCTGCCGGAGTCATGCAGGCCCCAGCTTCGCGACGACCACGCCACGGTGCCGGTGCACGACGCACCGCAGGTCACGACGGTGATCGCGTGGCCGCCTCACAGCCGTTCCCGAGCCGTCGCCGACCTCGTCAGAACCGCGACGCACCTCTGACCCACCGAACGGCGCCGGCTGCGGATCCTGCAGAATTCGCGCGCGGACGACCAGCGGCGGACACCAGTGGGCGATCAACGCGGATGGGGGTCGGCGGGCTGGGGCGGGGCGGCGTGTCCGGCCACACGGCGTAGCAGATCGACGAGATGCCGGCGCTCGGTCTCGGTGAGCCGGCCGAAGATCTGCCCGCCGACTTCTTCGGCCGTCCGCCGGGCCTCTGTCAGTGTCTGCTCGCCGTGGTGCGTGAGCACGATCGAGTAGGCGCGCCGGTCCCGCGGCATCCGCTCGCGGGAGACCAGCCCCGCTTCCTCCAGGTCGTCGATGAGCCGGACCATGGTGGATTTGTCGATGGCGATGTGGCCGATCAGGTCCCGCTGGCTGACCGGACCGTAGATCGGCAGCGCGAGCAGCACGGCGAACCCGCGGACGTCGATGCCCAGCGGGCGCAGCGCCTGGTTCATCCGTTCCCGGCTCTGGTTGTGGGCCGTGGACAGCAGCATGCCGAGCCCCACGTGATCGGCGGCCGGGCCGCCTTCTCCGGACAGGAGACGTTCGAGCAGGTCGTCGAGCACGCGTCCATTCTAGCCTCACCTGATATAGTCTCAACTGAGATTATCTCGTATGAGTAGGAGCCCTCACGGTCGAACAGGAGACGTCAATGACCGAGTTGACCCGCCGGCGAGCGCTCAAGGTGAGCGCCGCGGCCGGCATGGCGGCGGCCGCCGCGCCCGTGGCGCCGCCGGGACGCGGCGCCGCCGCGAGCCCGCACCGCCCCTCGTCCGGACGGATCGACACCCACCACCACGCCGTGCCGCCCAAGATGCGGCAATGGGCTGTCGAGCAGGGCCTCATCCCGCCCACGGGCGGCCCCGACTGGGCCCAGTGGACCCTGCCGAGCACGCTGGAGACCATGGAGGCCAACGGCATCGCCGTGGGAGTGGCCTCCGCGCCCGTGCCACCCGAGGTGTTCGCGGACCGCAAGACCGCCGAGTCGGGCGTGGACGTGTGCAACGAGTCCCTGGCCGACCTGGTACGCGACCGTCCCACCCGGTTCGGTTTCTTCGCCAACGTGGCCATGCTCCACCCCGACCTGGCCTTCAAGCAGGTCGCGTACGCGCTGGACGAGCTCGGCGCCGACGGGGTGCTACTCGGCACCTCGGCCGACGGGCGCTACCTCGGCGACCCGGCGTTCGACCCGCTGCTGGCCGAGCTCGACCGCCGTGGCGCCATCGTGTTCACCCACCCCTTCTCGCCCAAGGGGATCGTCGAGGTGCCCGGGGTGGCCGACCACGTCGCCGACTTCCTGCTCGACACCACCCGCACCGCGCTCAGCCTGATCGCCGCCGGGACCCTGGACCGGTACCGCCGGCTGTCGGTCATCCTGCCCCACGCGGGCGGGTTCCTGCCGTACATCGTCGGACGCGCCGAGGGCTGGGGCAGGGAGCACGACGACGCGCCCGACCCGGCGAAGATCCGCAGGGCGCTGCGGCGCTTCTACTACGACACGGCGCTGCCGATGTCCCCGTACGCCACCCCCACGCTGCTCGGCGCGGTCGGCGCCGACCGCGTGCTGTTCGGCACCGACTGGCCCGCCAACCCCGCCGCCGAGGTGGCCCGCGAGACCGCGCGGTTCGACCGAGACCCGGGCCTGAACCGCCGCGAGCACAAGGCCATCGCACGCGACAACGCGCTGCGCCTGCTCCCCGCCCTCCCGGGAGGACGCCGATGACCGCCCCCCAGCCCGACGAGCATCCACCCGGCCTGCACGACCGCGACCGGGTCATGGTCGCGGACGATGTGGTCAAGACCTACGGCGCCGGGGACGGTGCGGTGACCGCCCTGCGCGGAGTGTCGGCGGCGTTCACCCGTGGCCGGTTCACCGCGATCATGGGGCCGTCCGGGTCGGGGAAGTCGACCTTCCTGCATTGCCTGGCCGGGCTGGACACCGTGACCTCCGGCACCGTCCTGATCGGTGAGGTCGACATCACCGGCCTGTCGCGCACCCGGCTCACCGAGGTGCGCCGCGACCGGATGGGCTTCGTCTTCCAGGCGTTCAATCTGCTGCCGATGCTGACCGCCGAGGAGAACATCCGGCTCACCGGGCGGCTGGCGGGCCGCGGTGCGGACCGGGGGGCGGACCCGGGATGGTTCGGCACGGTCGTGGACACGCTCGGGCTGCGCGACCGGCTGGATCACCGGCCCGCCGAGCTGTCCGGCGGCCAGCAGCAGCGGGTCGCCGTGGCGCGGGCGCTGCTGACCCGGCCGGAGGTGCTGTTCGCCGACGAGCCGACCGGCAACCTCGACTCGCGCTCCGGCGCGCAGGTGCTGGGGTTCCTGCGCACCGCCGTCGACTCCTACGGGCAGACCGTGATCATGGTGACGCACGACCCGGTGGCCGCCGCGCACGCCGACCGGGTGCTGTTCCTGGCCGACGGGACGATCGTCGACGAGCTGGCCGGGCCCGCCATCGACAGCGTGCACGCCCGCATGCGCAAGCTGGAGGGCTGACGCGTGGGCAATCCCATGTGGCTCATCGCGCGCCGGTCGTTCACCGAGGGATGGCTGCGGCTGATCGCCACGCTGCTGGCCGCGCTGGGTTCGATCGCGCTGATCGCGGGCTCGCTGCAGTTCGCGTTGCGCGCCCAGGAGGCGGTGTCGGGCAGCGACGCCAGCGTGCACTTCCGCTCGGACGTGCTCGTGCAGGGCGGGACGGTGGATCCGGACGCCCCGTTCGCGCCGCCCGGCGGCCGGATCCGCCTGGACCGCGTCGAATCCCGGCCCGGGGTGGCGGCGGCCGCCGGGGACGCCGCGGTGGCGGTGACGGCCACCGGTCCCGGCGGTCAGGCGATCATGGCGGCGGCCGAGGGCCGCACGCTGCTGCGTCCCTGGATGTCCGACCCGCGGCTGAACCCCTACCGGCTGGAGGCGGGGCGCGCACCGGCCCGAGACGGCGAGGTGGCGATCGTCCGGCACATGTCGCGGGCCGGGAAGCTGCAGGTCGGCGACACGATGGCGCTTACTCTGCCCCGCGAGACGCGCCGGGTGCGGGTCGCCGGGGTGGTCAGCGTCCAGGGAAGCGATGCGGTGGCCACCGGCGACCTGGTGCTGGCCCCGCCCGAGACGGTGCGGCACGCCGCCATGCTGCCCCCGGGAATCTGGCAGAGCGTATGGGTGAAAGCCGCCCCCGGCGTGCCCGCCGATCGGCTGCGCGGCGAGCTGGCCCGGGATCTGGGCGGCGCGGCGACCGTGCGCACCGCGGAGTCCGTGGGGCGCGCGCAGAGCGCCGCCGCGGCGGGTGAGGGCGCTTCGATCGCCGGTGTGGTCGGCATGCTCTCCCTGGTCGCGATCTTCGTCGGCCTGTTCGTGGTGGCCAACACGTTCGGCACGCTGGTGCGGCAGCGGACCCGCCGGCTGGCGCTGCTCGGCGCGATCGGCGCCACACCGCGGCAGATCAAACGGCTGATCCGGTTCGAGGCACTGGCGGTGGGCGTGGTCGCCTCGGTGGGCGGGGTGGCCGCGGGCTTCCCGCTGTCCGCTCTGATCATCCGGCTGTTCGCGCGGGACGGCTTCGACGTCTCGGCCGCCGGCGCACAGTTCGGCTGGGTCGCACTGGGGCTTCCGGCCGCGGCCGGGATCCTGGTCACCCAGTCGGCCGCTTGGCGGGCGGCGCACCGCGCCGCGGGGATCTCACCCGTGCAGGCGTTGCGCAGCACCACCACCGAGACCAGGGAACGTCGCTGGCCCCGGCTGCTGGCCGCGTCCGCGATCTTCGCCGGTACGGGTTTCTGGTACGCGGTGGCCACCGTGGTCCGCGCCACCGATCCACCCGGCCCGGACCGGACGGTCGGGGTCGGGCTGATGGTCCTGTTCGGTTCACTGCTGGCCGTGACGGGGCTGGCCCTCCTCACCCCGTTCTTCGTCGGGCCGCTGGGCGGGCTGGTGGGCCGTCTCGGGATGCTGGCCGGCGGGGAGACCGGGCGGCTGGCGCACGCCACCATCACCCGCAGCCCCCGCCGGGTCGCCTCCGCCGCCTCGTCGCTGATGGTCGGCGTCGCGCTGGTCGCGTCCGTGGTGCTGGTGACGCAGTCGGTGAACGACCGGTTCCAGGAGGCGGGACGGCAGGTCATGGCAGCCGAGCACGCGATCGCCGCGACCGCGAGAACGCCCGAGGGCGCGCCCGCGCCGCTGGCCCGGGACGCGGCGGACCTGGTGACGGGCACGCCGGGCGTATCGCGGGCGACCGCCCTCACGCAGACCGAGGTCATGCTCGTATCGCCAGCGGAGCGTCCCGACCCCGGTGAGGAGCCCGAGCCGTCCTCCTTCCTCGTCAGCGGCGCCGAGCAGGCCGGGCTGCGCGACGTCCTGCGGCTGGGCGGCCGGCCGCCCGCGCTGAGTCCCGGGGAGATCGCGCTGTCGTCGGCCGTCATGGAGGAGCGGGGGCTGCGCCACGGGCAGAAGATCACCGTCCGGGGCTCCCAAGGTCAGGTCACGCTGACCGTGGCGGACGCCTACCACGACCCGTCCCACCTGTTCGCCGACCAGGCGCTGGCGGCGCCGTCGACGATGGAGCGGCTCGACGCCAACGCCGCGACCCAGGTGATCCTCGTGCGGGGCGGCTCCGCGGAAGCCCTGGCGGGCGCCGTCGCCGCGGTGCCCGGCGTGCAGGTCCTCGACCGGAACGCCTACGTGGACGCGGCGTCGAGTTCGCTCACCCGCCCGCTGCGGGCGACCTACAGCTTCATCGGCATGGCGCTGCTGCTCGCGCTGTTCGGCATGGCGACCACGGTGTCGATGAGCGTCGCCGAACGCACCCGGGAATTCGGGCTGCTGGGCGCCGTGGGCGCCACCGTGCGGCAGATCCGCTCGATCGTCCGCTGGGAGGCGGCCACCGTGGTCGCCCTCGGCACGATCCTCGGCCTCGCGATCGGGACCGGGTGGCTGGCGCTCCTGCATCTGGCGACCGGCAGCTCGTTCCTGCGCCCGGATCCGCCGTGGTGGCTGTTCCCGCTGGTGGCCGCCGGCGCGGCGGCGGCGACGCTGGCCATCTCCTCACTACCCGCGCGCCGGGCCGCGGCCGTACCCGTGCTTGAAGCCGCCAAAGCAGAATGAGTCGGGAAATAATTGGTTGTACCGGCTGCTCTGGATATGGTCTGCTTGTCGCAACGTCCTTCCCGGTGCGAAGGCCGCGGGTTACTTCTCTTTCCCAGAAAACAACACCCGCGGCCGCCTCTGATCTCGGGGAGGGTAACAACTTCAGAGATGCGCCCGGTGCGCAGGCGAGGGTTACTTCGATTCGGGTTCGAGAGGTTGCGGGTTCGAGTCCCGTCACCGGCTTCGGGCCGGTGTAGCTCAATCGGCAGAGCGCTGACGTCACCTTCACCGACTTCGACCTCGGGCGCGCCCTCTGAAGACAACCGAATACGATACGCACCTCCCGGTGCGCAGGTGAACGGCTACTTCGAGGTTCGATTCCTTGCAGGCCCCTTTCACGGGCCTGTAGCCCCAACATAGGCGGGGCGACCCGTCCACCGACTTGATCTCGGGAGGAACCGATATTTCGCAGGGTGCCCGGTGCGCAGGTGACGGCTACTTCTTAATCCGCGGGTTGCGGGTTCGAATCCCGCCGCCGCTTCCGAGGCGGTGTAGCTCAATCAGGCAGAGCAGCGGACGTGCCAGCCCGTCGCCGACTTCTGACCTCGGGCACCCTGAACGGTTCCTTCCGTCGAACGGAAGGAGTCCCGCATTATGGCGAAGTTCAACCGCGGCGCGGTACGCCCGGCCGTGACCAGCCCGGTGAAGACCGAGCACGTCGCGACCGGCCGCACCCACGAGGGCGGACCGGGCCACGCCAGGTCCGACGCCCGCTCGGAGCTCTTCCTGCTGGCCGTCACGAACATGGTCGGCGAGAACACCTTCTACGAGAAGGCCGGCGACCGCGACGCCCGTTTCCGTGACCTCGTCCACCAGGTCGCCGTCGACGACGCCGACTGGATGGCCGGGTTCCTGCCGTGGCTGCGCGGCGAGGCCAACATGCGATCGGCGTCCCTGGTCGCCGCCCTGGAGGCCGTCCGGGCACGTCTCGCCGCAGGCCTGAACGGCGGCAACCGCCAGCTCGTCTCCAGCGTCATCCGGCGCGCCGACGAGCCCGGGGAGGCCCTCGCCTACTGGATCGGCACCTACGGCCGCGCGATCCCCAAGCCGGTCAAGCGCGGCATCGGGGACGCGATCCTGCGCCTCGGCACCGAGTTCAACTACGTCAAGTGGGGCAGCCAGGGCAAGGGCATCGGTTTCGCCGACGTCCTCAACCTGACCCACCCGGGCGACCGCAAGGGCAGTTCGCAGGCCGGCCGCTTCCAGGGCCCCTGGCAGCACGACCTGTTCGGGTACGTGGTCAAGCGCCCGCACCAGCCGGACACCCCGATCCCGGAGTCCCTGGAGACCCTCACCCGCCGCGACGCGCTGCTGTCCATGCCCGTCGACGAGCGGCGCCAGGTCCTGGAGGACCCCGAGCTGCTCGCCCGCGCGGGCATCACCTGGGAGGCGCTGGCCGGCTGGCTGCAGGGCCCGATGGACGCCGCGGCGTGGGAGGCGATCGTCCCGAGCATGGGGATCTTCGCCCTCGTCCGGAACCTGCGCAACTTCGACCAGGCGGGCGTGAGCGACGCCGTCGCCGAGAGGGTCGCGGCCAAGCTCGCCGACCCCGAGGTCATCGCACGCTCGCGCATGTTCCCGTTCCGGTTCCTGGCCGCGCACAACGCCGCGCCGTCGCTGCGCTGGGCCTGGCCGCTGGAGCGGGCGCTGGACCACTCGCTGTCCAACGTGCCGCGGCTGGACGGCCGGACGCTGGTCCTGGTCGACCGCTCGGGCAGCATGTTCGGGAGCGTCGCGCAGAAGTCGGGGCTCAACCGCGCGGACTCGGCGGCCGTCTTCGGCACGGCGCTGGCCCTGCGCGCGGCCTCGGCCGACCTGGTCGAGTTCGGCACGGGCCACCAGAGTGTCGAGGTCCGCCGGGGCGAGTCGCTGCTGAAGGCGCTGGAGCGGTTCCACAGCATGGGCGGCACCAACACCGCCGAGGCGGTCCGTGCGCACTACCGCGGCCACGACCGCGTCGTGATCGTCACCGACGAGCAGGCGTGGAGCGGCCGCCGGGGCGCCGACCCCACCGGGCAGGTGCCGGCCGACGTCCCGGTCTACACCTGGAACCTGGCGGGCTACCGGTACGGCCACGGCCCGTCCGGCGAACGCAACCGCCACACCTTCGGCGGCCTGTCGGACGCGGCCTTCCGCCAGATCCCGCTCCTGGAGGCGAACCGGAACGCCTCCTGGCCCTGGCTGTGACGCGGGCCCACCGCGAAGGCCCTGTGCTCAGATCGAGGATTTGAGCACAGGGCCTCAGCGTGGCCCCACGGGGGCAGCGAGTTATCGCCGTCCCCCTGCGGGGGAGGGACCGGTGACGGATCACGCCGGCGGGGGAAGCGGCCGCGGCGGCCGGCACGGCACGGTTTCACCACAAGAAAACCGTGCGACTTCAGGAGAATTCCATGCTTGTGCGGAAGACCGGCGTGCGTGCGCTCCTTTCCCTCGCGGCGGCGGCCGCGGTCACCGGCGGAACGGTGGCAGGGGCCCAGGCGGAAACCCGGACGGATCTCCAGCGATCGCTGGACGGGATCGTCTCGGCGGGCGCGGTCGGCGTCCAGGCCGAGGCGATCGGCAAGCACCGAGCGTGGCGCGGCACCAGCGGCACGGCCCGGCTGAAGGGAGGGCGGCCGGTACCGCGGCGGGGGCTGTTCCGGATCGGCTCCACCACCAAGACCTTCACCGCGACCGTCGTCCTGCAACTGGTCGCCGAGCACCGGGTCGGGCTGGACGATCCGGTCGAGCGGTACCTTCCCGGCCGGGTACCGAACGGAGAGAACATCACGGTACGGCAGCTGCTCAACCACACCTCCGGACTCCGCGAATACCTGGAGGACACCCGGAAGTTCCCGCTGCAGGGACAGGACTTCCTCGACCGCATGCGGTTCGCCGACCAGGCCCCGCGTGAACTGGCGCGTGCCGGCGTGCGCCTACCTCCGCTCTTCCCGCCGGGCACCGACTGGCGCTACTCCAACACCAACTACGTGCTGGCGGGTCTCATCATCGAAAAGGTCACAGGCCGCTCGTACGCCGAGGAGGTACAGCGCAGGATCATCCGGCCGCTGGGGCTCGGCGACACCTCGCTGCCCGGGAAGCGGACCTCGATCCCGGGACCGCACGCGCACGGCTATATCGAGGTCACCAAGGACGGCACGACCCGCCCGGTGGACATCACCCGGCTCAACCCGTCGTGGGCCTGGGCGGCCGGTGAGATGATCTCGACCACCGGCGACCTCAACCGGTTCTTCGCCGCGCTGCTGGGCGGCAGGCTGCTACCGCCCGCCCAGCTCAAGGCCATGAAGACCACGG
The DNA here is from genome assembly GCF_004348425.1 of Actinomadura sp. 7K507. Classification (GTDB taxonomy): domain Bacteria; phylum Actinomycetota; class Actinomycetes; order Streptosporangiales; family Streptosporangiaceae; genus Spirillospora. The sequence continues at coordinate 3,505 of NZ_SMKK01000215.1, read as the reverse complement.
TGCCGTTCACGCTCCCGAACGGCGCCACCGACGGCCTGGGGATGGTGAAGACGCCACTGCCGTGCGGGATATCCGTATGGGGCAAAGACGGCGGCATCCACGGATACACGACCCAGTCGGTGCACTCCGAGGACGGGCGGCGGCACCTCACCATCTCGGCCAACCTGGGCGAATTCACCGGGCCCGGCCAGGTGAAGGTCGGCGAAGCGATCGACAAGACCGTCACCGACGCCTTCTGCGGACGGTAGCGGTCAACTCGGACGGGGACGGAGAGGGGGACGGGGACGGCGCCGGCACGGTCGAACCTCTCGTCGCCGGGCGGCTTCCAGAAGAGTTTGGACGACCTGGTGAAGACCGAGGCGGCCACGGCCGTCCTGGCCCTGGCTGCAACCCAAGCCAGGAAACGCCGCCCTGTGCTCACCGTGCTCAGTGCTCACCGTGCTCATCTGTACTCAAACCGAACACCTGAGCACAGGACAGGTGTGGCCGGAACGCTCCGGCCACCGCGGGGTGATCACTGCCGTTCGGGGTGGACGATGTACCAGGCGCCGGACGGTGTGGTCCAGATCAGCAGTCCGGGCCAGACGTGGTGAAGCCCCCACCCTGGGGTCTGCTTGACGCGGTGATGTCTTCGGCACAACGGCGCCAGGTTGCAGCGGCACGTGATTCCGGGTCGCCAGGGCACGGTGTGATCGAGGTCGCAGCGCGGTGAAGGCTGGTTGCAGGTGGGAAACACGCAGGTGGCATGCCGTGCCTCGATCTCCCGCCGCAGCTCGGCGGGGGGCCGGTAGCCAGGACGTCCGTGCCGCTCGCCGTCGCCTTGGCAGAGCGCGTCACGCTGCGAGGCGAGCCGGTGGCGGATCTGCCGGACCGTCCGGCTGACGGCGGCGGGGAGTTCAGCGGCGGGGGTGCGGTCGCGCAAGTGGGTGAGCCGCTGATTGACCATCGCCGCCACCCCCGGCAGTGCCGGGTCATCGTCAGCGGCGGTGGCCCCCAGGCCGCCAGCGGGTGGCAGGACGGCCAGGCCACCAGCCGGTGGTAGGACGGCCAGACCTCCGCGTCGCGCCGTGTCCCTTGCACCAGCTGCCGGGCTGGTGGCGGGGGGTGTTGGCTCGGCCACGGTCCCGTCGTCGGTCGTCCCGTCGTCGCGTGGGGTGGCTTGGGTGAGGACTGCGCGGGCGGCGGTGGGGAGGGGTGCCCCGTTGAGGAGATGTGCGGCCAGGTCGGCGCGGATGAGGTGGAGCGGGCGGGTGTCGCCCTCGGTCTTGAGGCCGTGCGCGGCAGCGGTGATCTTGTTGAAGATGCCGTGGGCGTCTTCGGGTGGCAGGTCGCACAGTGCGAGGTCGGTGGTGCCCGATGTGGTGTCCCACAGCTCCAGGCGCCGGTGCCGGACCGCTTGCTGTCTACGTTCTTCGGCCGCCTCGGGGGCGAGGCGTTGCACTATCCGCTTGATGCGGCGGCGCAACTGCCCGGTGGTCTGGACGGACGCCTTGTCCAGCGCGGCGGCTTGGACGCGTGCGATGACCTGGTCGGGAAGGTCGTCGGTGATGTCGCTGATGACACGGGCTTTCGCCATGTCGATGCGGCCGCTTTCCAGCGCGTCCCCGGTTTCGGCGAGGGGGCCGGTCAGTCGTTCGGCGAGGTGGACCAGGGTGGCGGCGGTGTTGCCGGTGACCGTCAGGGCGGCAGCGACCTCTTCGGTGACCGATTCACATGCGGTCAGGGTCCGGTAGTCGGGCCCCTCAGCGGTCTCGGCGGTCTCGGTGGCGATGCGGCGCTGTGCGAGTTCGGCGATGGCGGCGAGTTCGCGCGCTTGGGCCCAAGAGGTCTGCCGACGCGCCGCGGCGGCCACCTGCAGCAGTTCGTCGTCGGTGAGATCGGCCAAGTGTTGTTTTCCGCCGGACAGACAGATCGCCAGTTGCGGTCCTGGCGGGAACCACCCCCGGTTCTCCCATTCACGCGCGCCGCCGACGATTGCGGGGCCTTCGACGATTTCCAAGGGCATGGGCACCGGGGGTTCACCTCCCAACACGAATCCAGCTACCCGCACATTGTAGGACAAGATCGCGACAATACTAGCGGACAATCCAGACACGCCACATTAGTGTCACCGCCTTCTTTCAGCCTGCACCATGGAAAGGACATTTGCTGCGGTCGCCGATCGTCCCAACAGTCGATCGGAAAGCTGTACAACCTCGCGAAAAAGGTGTTCTGCTGCCGATCGCACCGGCGCGTGATCGTCCGAGGATCGAGGACGGCCGAGGGTGTCGTGCTAGCGGCTGACGCGGAGGAGATCTCTGCGGCACGCGATCAGGAGGTCACCATCGGGCGTCCAGGCGAGTGCGGTGGCCGCGTAAGGCAGCATCAATGTATCGACCACTGTCTTTGCCGGAAGGTCGAACAAGTGCACCAAGCCGTCCATGCGTGCCACCGCTAGGGGGCTGACGCTGTCGCGAATCGCAACTGCGGTGACCTGTTCGCCATTGTCGGGGTCGAGATGCCATGTGGTGCCGGTCCGGAGGCCTCTAATGCGCACCACGTGCCCGCGCACTGTGACAATCGCCAGCCCTTCGTCCGACTGTACGACGGCGTGTACGCGTTCGAGTGCTTCCATGGCCTCGGTGACCGGAGTGAGTATCGGGACGTCACCGGCGAGGTCCCACAGTTGGAAAGGGCCGAAGGCGCGGCTGACTGCGGCGACCAGGCGTCCGCCCATGAGGCCGACCGCGATGCCATCGGGCTGATGCCGACCTGGAATATCGCCGAGGCGCTCCCCGCTGGTGACATCGGTGATGCGCAGCGTCTCGTCACAGCCAGCCGTGAGCGCGACCGGGCGGCCGTCCAGGACGGTGGTCACAACGATGCGCACCTCACCGCGATGGTTCACGATGACGGGCTGGTCCGGGCCGCCGTCGATCCACCGGTGCAGCGCGTCATCAGTGGTCCCGTGCAGATCACCGCCGCCTGCCAGGACTGTGACGCCGTCACCGGCCGCCACCGCCGCGACCGCACGGACCGGTGCGGACAGCGCGCCGACAACCTGCCCGCGCCCGTGCTCCAATGGCCACCGACCGACGGTGCCGTCCGTGCCACCGGCGATGACACCCTCGGGCCCTGCTGCCAGGCATGTGATGGTGCTCGTATGACCGGTGCCTTGATGTGTCGGTTCAGGCCCGGTCCGCCAGACGCCGATCGCCTCGTCGGGCCCGGAAGCGGTGACCACTGTTCCTGGACCATCGCTGGCCAGCGCGCACCAGCCGGTCGGTCCGACCATGGGCGGCCCCACCGGACGGCGGGCATCGACGTCCCACAGGTGCACCGCCTCGTGATCGCTGATGGCTGTCAGGCGCCGTCCGTCCTCGGTGACCACACCCGCGATGAGCTTCCCCCCGGAGCACGGACATCTGATCTGAGGTCACCGGCGATCATCAGGAAGGATGTCCGCCATGCCCTCACCACACCCGCCCGAGTTCCGCCGCCGCGCGGTCGAGCTGGCCCGCCAGGG
>NZ_SMKK01000214.1 GCF_004348425.1 Actinomadura sp. 7K507 | reverse complement strand
GTGCGGGGTTGGGGCTGGCCATCGTCGCGTCCATCGCCAGAGCGCACGGCGGGGTGGCCTACGTGCAGGGCCCATTGGAAGGCGGCGCACAGTTCGTCCTGTCCCTGCCGCTGCGACCGGCGCCCGGCGGTATGGCGGAGGACGTCGGCACCATGACGGACACGGTCGTCCTGCCCGCAACGGCCGTCCACGCGTCCTCCGAAGCGCCGGCGTCCGTCGACGCGGAGGCGACGCGGTGAACCGGATCCTCATCGCCGAGGACGAGCGGCGGATCACCTCGTTTCTCGAGAAGGGCCTGCACAAGAACGGTTTCACGACCCAGGTCGTCGCCGACGGGCTGTCGGCCTACGAGTACGCGCGGACCGGCGATTTCGACCTGATGATCCTCGACCTGGGCTTGCCCGTGCAGGACGGCTTCACGGTGCTGCGCCGGCTGCGCGGCGAACGCGTGACGATGCCGATGATCATCCTGACGGCGCGGGACACCGTCGCGGACACCGTCGCGGGCCTGGAGGGCGGCGCGGACGACTACCTCGCCAAGCCGTTCGCGTTCGAGGAACTGCTCGCGCGGATCCGGCTGCGGCTGCGGACCGACCGGATCCCCGAGCCGACCGTGCTGCGCGCCGGCGACCTGGACCTGGACCTGCGGACGCGGCGGGCCCGGGCAGGCGGCCGGACGGTCGAGCTGACCGCCCGCGAGTTCGCGTTGGCGGAGGTGTTCTGCCGGCACCCCGACCAGGTGCTGACCCGCGAGCAGCTGCTCAGCCAGGTGTGGGGGTTCGACTTCGACCCTGGTTCCAACATCGTCGACGTCTACATCCGCTACCTGCGGCGCAAGCTCGGAGCCGCGCGCATCGAGACGATCCGCGGAATCGGCTACCGGCTGCGCCCGTGACCCGGGCGGCCGGTCAGGTGACCTCCTTGGACTCGTGGAGGTTCATGTCCATCACGATCGCCGTCACGGCCGCCATGGTGCGCAGCGGCTCCGGGACGGGGTCGTAGATCTCGACGGTGTACTTGTCGGCCGTCGTCAGCAGGTGCGTGGCGAGGCCCGCCCACTTCTTGCGCACGTGGGCGACCTTGGTGCCGTCGTTGTCGGTCACCTCGAAGTTGTTGCGCGGCACGTCCCCGTCGACGGCGCCGATCAGGGTGCCGTCGCCGTCGTAGACGACGTAGCGGCGTCCGACCCGCTCGGTGACGAAAGAGCCGACCACGTCCTCCTTGGGGCCGAGGATCTCGGTGTAGTCCCGTCCTCTCAGCTTCTCCACGGTCAGCAGCGGGTTGCCGTCGGATGTGGTCAGCTGGACGGCGCGGGCATCGAGGTTCGACTTGCCGGGGAGCATGCCTCGCATGGCCCCGGCGCGCCCCTGGTCCTCCACCGGGGCCGCGACGGCGAGGACGGTGTCGTCACCATCGATCACCTTGTAGCGCGATTTGCCGAACGGTCCTCTGCGAGGCTGTTCAATCCTGAACGCGGAGGAACTGAACGGGTCGCTCATGCATTTCTCCCAGCGTCGTCGTGGAGCGGCCTTGCCGAGCCATACGGTACGCCAAAGTCCCCCGGCTCAAGAGCTACCCGATCGGCCAGTCCTTGCCTTCGTAGAACATCAGGTCGATCCCGATCGCGATGACCGGCACCAGAAACCGGAGCGGGTCATGAAGGGGCTGGAAGATCTCGACCGAGTACTTGTCGGAGGTGGTCAGCAGTTCGGTGGCGGGGCCCTTGAGTTTCTTCTCGATCTGCGCGACGTGGTTGCCGTAGCCGTCCAGCACCGGGAACTTGTAGCCGTAGCGGCTGCCTTCCAGCCTGCCGACGGGGCGTTCGGCCGAGTCCAGGAGCGTGAACTGGTACCCGGCTTTCTCACCGGTCTTCTGCAGGCACCCGATCAGGGCGCCGTCGGGTGTGCTCACCGTGGCCCTGCCGCTCGACGCCCCCTTGCCCGCCTCCACGCTGACCAGCGGCACGCCCTGGGCGTTCTCGACATGGACGATGCGGCCGCTGCCGCCGCCTCCTCCCACGACCCGGCCCGCCTTGCGCAGCCGTGAGATGTCGCGCTCCCCCGCGGTCGCTATCAGCGTGCCGTGCCCGTCGGACACCTTGTATTCGGAACGTGCGCCGGGGGCCCTGCGCGGCTGATCGATGCGCAGCACCGGGGAACTGAAGAGATCGTTCATGGATCGGCATCATGGCAGCACCCGCACCGCCGAAGGAACCGCGAGTTCCGGCGGCGCCGACATGGCCGTCGCGCATACGAAAGGGACGGCCCCTGGGGGCCGCCCCTTTCATGTCGCGTGAGTTACACGCCGCCGATCAGAAGTCCATACCGCCCATGCCGCCGGTCGGGTCGCCCGCCGGAGCCGGGTTCTTCTCCGGCTTCTCGGCGATGACCGCCTCGGTGGTCAGGAACAGCGCGGCGATCGACGAGGCGTTCTGCAGCGCGGACCGCGTCACCTTGGCCGGGTCGAGAATCCCCGCCTCGAACATGTTGGTGTAGTCGCCGGTCGCGGCGTTCAGGCCCTCACCCGGCTTCAGGTTGCGGACCCGCTCCACCACGACGCCGCCCTCGAGGCCGGCGTTGACGGCGATCTGCTTCAGCGGCTCCTCGAGAGCGCGCTTGACGATGTTGGCGCCAGTGGCCTCGTCGCCCACGAGCTCCAGCTTGTCGAACGCCTTGGTGCCGGCCTGCAGCAGCGCCACGCCACCACCGGGGACGATGCCCTCCTCGACCGCGGCCTTGGCGTTGCGGACGGCGTCCTCGATGCGGTGCTTGCGCTCCTTGAGCTCCACCTCGGTCGCGGCGCCGGCCTTGATGACCGCGACACCGCCGGCGAGCTTGGCCAGGCGCTCCTGGAGCTTCTCGCGGTCGTAGTCGGAGTCGGTGTTGTCGATCTCGTTGCGGATCTGGTTGACCCGGCCCGCGATCTCGTTGGCGTCACCGGCGCCGTCCACGACCGTGGTCTCGTCCTTGGTGATGACGACCTTGCGGGCACGGCCCAGCATGTCGGTCGTGGTGTTCTCCAGCTTGAGACCCACGTCCTCGCTGATGACCTGGCCGCCGGTCAGCGTGGCGATGTCGCCCAGCATGGCCTTGCGGCGGTCGCCGAAGCCCGGTGCCTTCACGGCCACGGACTTGAAGATCCCGCGGATCTTGTTGACGACCAGGGTGGCCAGCGCCTCGCCCTCGACGTCCTCCGCGATGATCAGCAGCGGCTTGCCGGACTGCATGACGCCCTCGAGGACGGGCAGCAGGTCCTTGTTCGCCGACGCCTTGCCCTGAACGATCAGGATGTACGGGTCCTCGAGGACCGCCTCCATCCGCTCGGGGTCGGTCACGAAGTAGTGCGAGATGTAGCCCTTGTCGAAGCGCATCCCCTCGGTCAGTTCGAGCTCCAGACCGAAGGTCTGGCTCTCCTCGACCGTGATGACGCCTTCCTTGCCGACCTTGTCCATCGCCTCGGCGATCATCTCGCCGATCTGCGGGTCGCCGGCGGAGATGGAGGCCGTGGAGGCGATCTGCTCCTTGGTCTCCACGTCCTTGGCGAGCTTGGACAGCTCCTCGCTGACCCGCTCGACCGCGGACTCGATGCCCCGCTTCAGCGACATCGGGTTCGCGCCCGCCGCCACGTTCCGCAGGCCCTCGCGCACCAGCGCCTGGGCCAGCACGGTCGCGGTGGTGGTGCCGTCACCCGCGACGTCGTCGGTCTTCTTGGCTACTTCCTTGACGAGCTCCGCGCCGATCTTCTCCCACGCGTCCTCGAGCTCGATCTCTTTAGCGATCGACACACCGTCGTTGGTGATCGTGGGAGCGCCCCACTTCTTCTCCAGCACGACGTTGCGCCCCTTGGGACCAAGGGTCACCTTGACGGCGTCGGCGAGCTGGTTCATGCCACGCTCGAGGCCGCGCCTGGCATCCTCGTCGAACGCGATCATCTTTGCAGCCATAGGCTCCAGTCCTCCCGGAACAAGGTGGCTTAGATGGATCGAGCCGACGCCCGCGACGGACGGCCCCCGCCGACGACTGCCATTCCGTCGCCGCCATGAGGCCTCATCGCCCCGACCCAGACTGTGAAGTTGTCACTCTCCACAGCAGAGTGCCAACCGTGTTTTTAGCACTCTACCCTGCCGAGTGCAAGCGCCGTACATCCTGACCGGGCGAAGGCTCATCTACCTGCCCCGACCCGTCGCCACCTGCGTCGGGGCCCTCTTCGGGAGCTTCACGGGTGTGTCGCCGTGATCCACTGTGTGTGATCATCCGTCGGTATTCGCGGAACGATCGCGGAACACGTGCCCGAGGGTGGGGCAGCGGAGCGGCGGACTGTTCCGCGCGTTCCGCGACGGGGGTAGGAGGAGCCCCCAGCGCTGCATCAATGCGCCGATTCATGATCTCGTCGTCACCGTCGATGCAGTGAGCATACGTGCTCTGGAGCATGGCCACCGAGTGCCCGGCGCGAGCCGCCACGTTGGCCGCCGGAACGCCGCCGTTCAGCCAGAGCGACAGGCATGCGTGACGAAGGTCGTACGGCCGTTGAGCGAGGGGCGTCGCGAGCTGCGCAGCCGTCAGAACGTGTTCACGAGCCCGCCGCCAAACGGACTCGTAACTGACCGGCGCGAGCCGATTTCCGCGTTGACTGCGGAACAGCCGACCGTCCTCGGCCGCGCCGAACTCGGCCACGTGGGCACGCAAGATGGCCACCAGTTCAGGGGAGGCCGGGACGGGACGCTTCACCCCTTTGGGACGGGCCTTGAGGCTCCTTGGTGGTGGTATTGGCCGTCATCGGTCCACTGCTTCCCCGAGGCAGGGCTAGAGCCAGCGAGGAGGAGGCGACCCCAGCCAGTTGCCGGAAGTTCGCAGTCGTCCAGGCGCAGCGCGACCGCTTCCGAGGGGCGCAGGCCCGCGAAGTACAGGCAGGCGAAGAAGGCGTAGAGATGCCGTCCGACCCGAGGAGCGATGACCGGAACCGCCGCCAACAGCGCCCGAGCCTGCCGAGGGTTGGGAACCTGACGAGGGTCGACCTGTTCCGCCGTCTTGGGAGCCTCCCACCTGACGCCACCGAGCGGATTCGCCGGAAAGACCCCGATCGAGCGCCAAGCCCTGTTCTCTCTGTCGGTGGCCATGCGAACCGGCGATCTCGACGGCGCGCTACAAGCCGCCGAGATGGCAGACAGCGCATGGGCCGCAGGTTCCCCGATCTCACCCGCGAACTGGGCTCAAATACGTGTCGGAACCGGAGTCGCCCACCTCCTGAAGGGCAACCTAGAGGGCACCGCCGAAGAACTCACCAAGCTTCTGACGTTGGACCCCGGAATGCGCCTTACGACCGTCACGCGCTACCTGGCAGACCTGGACCGCCGGCTAAACGGACCGCGTATGCAAGGCAGTCCGCTCGCCGTCCAACTCAGACAGCAGATCCGCGATTTCAACGCCGCCGCCCTGACCGATGATGCAGATAGGGAGAGCCCATGAGTCCACTGCCCGCGCACATGACCGACCGATGGCGAAACCGCGCGGAGCCGGGGCCAGGACAAGGCACGTGTTACTGGCACATCCTCATGGGCGACCATCCCGAAGCGCAGGAACTCTCCCAGGACGCCCGCGAGCGACTCGCCGACCTCTCCGGCCTGCACATGACCCCCGCCGAATGGCTGCACATCACTACCCACGTCGCCGGATCCACCCACGAGATCACCGACACCCAGCAGCAAAATATGCTCGCCATGGCACAGGGTCTCCTCACCATGATTCCACCCGTCAACGTGACCCTTGGCCGGATCCTCTACCACCCCGAAGCGATCGCCGTCGCCGTCCGGCCCACAGACCCCTTAATCAGAATCCGCGAAGCCATCCAACAGGCCACCCTCAAAGTGACCGGCAGCGAAGGCAACATCGAGGGTCCCGATCCCTGGACTCCGCACATGACGATCGCCTACAGCGAGGCCGACCAACCAGCCGGACCACTCATCAGCGCACTCGGCCGAGAACTCCCGACCCGCCACGTCACCATCGACACCGTGACCCTGGTCGTCCAACGCGGAGCAGAACGCCTCTGGGACTGGCACCCCGTAGGCCACGCCCGCCTACTCGGCCACCGCTAACAATCCACGTACGCGCCGAGACGGGCCACAACCCGTGATCATTGCCGAACTCAGCTGTTATAGATCAAGGGGCGGCGGCGCTTGCGCCGCTGCGCGGCCCCGCGCCAGCCAGCCCGGAGCAAGCGGCGTGGGCGCCGGTCACCGGGCGGCCGCGCCGGGCCGCGATCGTGCCGCCGCCGCACCGTTCGCCAGCCGCCGGCGGCCATCGGGTCGCGCCGCCGCCGTCCTCCGGTTGTACGTGGCGGAGGTCTCCTTTGCCTCCGGCGGGGGCCTCTGACTCTGGGAAGCCCTGGCCGTACCCGTGACGTCGCCGAAGGATGAGGTAGGGAGCCTGAGCTTCCCGTCTACCGCCGTCCCGATCGGAGATCTACCAGACCAGGGCCAGGGGGCGCGGAGCGCGGGACGACGGCAGACGGGAAGCTCAGGCGGGGGCGCTCGGTCTAGGCTGTGAAGGTGATCGAGGCTTGGTTCTGGGGGAACGTTCGTGTGGTCGCCAAGGACCCGGAGCTACCTCTTGATCTACCGGATTACTCCAACCTCAAGCTTGTTCAAGACGGCCCGCCCATCGCGCACGCGGTCGAGGCCGGTTCGAGCCGTGCTGTCTGCGGACAGGTGGCGCGTCTTCTCCCCTTTGGCCAGCCTTGGCAAGATCCGGTCCCAGCACATTTCGAACGCTGTGCCAAATGCCTCGCCCGACACCCAATCGCTTGCTAGGGACGCGCTACGGAGCAATCACGGAACGGACGGCCCCGTTCGTGATGTGTAGGGCCGCCCGTTCGCAGGTCAGGGTCTAGTGTTCTGAGTCAATAATTCTTTGTTAGTCGGTAGGCTGTGGGGATGCCGAGCCCGAAGCTGGAACCGGTGGTGTTGTCCGACGAGGAGCGGTCGGTGCTGACCGGGTGGGTGCGCCGTCGTAAGACCTCGCAGGCGTTGGCGTTGCGGGCGCGGATCGTGCTGCTGTGCGCCGAGGGCGCCACGATCGCCCGGGTCGCCGAACAGGCCGGCGCGTCCCGCAACACGGTGTCGAAGTGGCGGTCGCGGTTCCAGGCCGATCGGCTGGACGGGCTGACCGACGACCCGCGTCCGGGCCGGCCGCGCGTGATCAGCGATGAGCAGGTCGAGCGGGTCGTCACCGCGACGCTGGAGGAGACCCCGGGCGCCGACACGCACTGGTCGACCAGGTCGATGGCGGCCTCGACCGGGATGTCGCAGTCGGCGGTCTCGCGGATCTGGCGGGCGTTCAGCCTCAAACCGCACACCGTGCAGACCTGGAAACTGTCCACCGACCCGCAGTTCGTCGACAAGGTCCGCGACGTGGTCGGGCTGTACCTGAACCCGCCCGACAACGCCCTGGTGCTCGCGGTGGACGAGAAGAGCCAGATGCAGGCGATCGACCGGACCGCCCCGATCCTGCCGATCATGCCCACCACCCCGGCCAGGATGACCCACGACTACGTCCGGCACGGCACCACCAGCCTGTTCGCCGCACTCGACCTGTCCTCAGGCTCGGTGATCGCCCAGCACTACCGGCGCCACCGCCATCAAGAGTTCCTGCGGTTCCTCAAGCTGATCGATGCCGCCGTCCCCAAGGACCTGGAGCTGCACTTGGTGCTGGACAACTACGCCACCCACAAGACCGAGCCGGTCAAAAGGTGGCTGATCCGCCACCCCCGCTTCCACCTGCACTTCACCCCCACCAGCTCGTCCTGGCTCAACCTGGTGGAACGCTGGTTCGCCGAACTCACCAACCGCAAACTACGCCGCTCGGCCCACCGCAGCGTAGTCGAACTCGAACGCGACGTCCGCGGCTGGATCAACGAGTGGAACACCGACCCCAAACCGTTCGTGTGGACCAAGCCCGCCGACGAGATCCTCGAAACCCTCGCCGCATACTGCCAACGAATTAACGACTCACGACACTAGCTAGTCGGCTTCTTGGTCACTCCACCCTGCCGAGTGCAAGCGCCGTACATCCTGACCGGGCGAAGGGTCGTCTGCCTGCCTCGGCTCCACTGGCCGGCGCGAGGTGCCACGTTGGCCGCCTTGATCACGACCATCGTGCACGAGGATGGGCACCATGAAGGTTACCGACGTCACCGATGACATCGTCCGGGTCGAGTTGGGGCCGGACGAGGCCGTTCTCATCAACAACGCCCTGAACGAGATATGCAACGGCGGGCACATCGACGCACGAGACTTTCACGCTCGCCTCGGGGTTGACCGCTCCCTCGCCCGCGAGGTGCTCACGGCTCTCCACGACGCGGTAGAGGACATGAAGCAACGGCGTCTCACGCAAGGCAAACCCTGGTAGCGAACGTATGGGCCGCAAAAGCACGTGGTCCTGGCGCACGGTGTGTGCGCCAGGACCACGGCAGGGTCAGCCGCCGGCTACGGCCGGGATGATCGAGATCTGGGCGCCCTCGGGGGTCGGGGTGTCCAGGCCCTCGGCGAAGCGGACGTCCTCGTCGCCTACGTAGACGTTCACGAAACGGCGGATCTTGCCGTTGTCGTCCAGGATGCGGGCGGAGATGCCCGAGTAGCTGGACTCCAGGTCCGCGACGACGGCGCGCAGGGTGGCGCCCTCGGCCTTCACCTCGGCGTCGCCGCCGGTGTAGGTCCGCAGGATCGTCGGGATACGGACGGACACGCTGCTCATGGTGCTCCTCTCAGACCAGGCCCGCGGCGCGGAACGCCTCCAGGGACGGTGGGATGTTCGCGGACGGGGCGACGACGGGTGCGACGGCGTCCAGGGTCTTCAGGCCGTCCCCGGAGTTGATGATCACGGTTTCGGCGGACGGGTCGAGGGTGCCGGCCTCGGCCAGCTTGCGGAGGGTCGCGACGGTGACGCCGCCCGCGGTCTCGCCGAAGATGCCCTCGGTGCGCGAGAGCAGCCGGATTCCCTCGACCACCTGCTCGTCGGTGACGTCCTCGACGGCGCCGTTCGTGCGGCGGGCGACGTCCAGGACGTACGGGCCGTCGGCCGGGTTGCCGATCGCGAGGGACTTGGCGATCGTGTCGGGCTTCACCGGGCGGACGACGTCGTGCCCGGCCTTGAACGCGGCGGCGACCGGGTCGCAGCCGGCGGCCTGGGCGCCGAAGACGCGGTACGGCTTGTCCTCGACGAGGCCGAGCTCGATCAGCTCCTGGAACGCCTTGTCGATCTTGGTGAGCTGGGAGCCGGACGCGATCGGGACGACGATCTGGTCGGGCAGCCGCCAGCCGAGCTGCTCGGCGATCTCGTACCCGAGGGTCTTGGAGCCCTCGGCGTAGTACGGCCGGACGTTGACGTTCACGAACGCCCAGTCGTCCTGCTCCCCGGCGATCTCGGAGGCGAGCCGGTTGACGTCGTCGTAGTTGCCGTCGACGGTGACGAACGTCCCGCCGTACACCGCCGTCGTGATGATCTTCTGGGATTCCAGGTCGGACGGGACGAAGACGGCGCTGCGGATCCCGGCGCGGGCCGCGGCGGCGGCGACGGCGTTCGCGAGGTTGCCGGTGGACGGGCAGGCCAGCACCTTGAAGCCCAGCTCGCGGGCGGCGGCGAGCGCCACGGCGACGACGCGGTCCTTGAACGAGTGGGTCGGGTTGCCGCTGTCGTCCTTCACCCACAGGCTCTGCAGGCCGAGGCTCTCGGCGAGGTTGTCGGCGCGGACGAGGCGCGTCAGGCCGGGCTCGGTGTTGGGCGTGTCCGCCACGGTGGACGGGACGGGCAGCAGCCCGCGGTACCGCCAGATGTTGCGGGGACCGGACTCGATGTCCGCGCGGGTGACCTTCCCGAAGTCGTAGGAGATCTCCAGGGGGCCGAAACACTTTTCGCAGACGTAGAAGGGCCCGAGGTCGCGTGTGGAGCCGCATTCGCGGCAGACGAGGCCGGTAGCGGGTCCGAGGTCAGTGGCAGGCGTGATTGCCATGGAGCGAGGCCTTTCTCCCCATCTTCCCTGCGCCACCTTGGTCGCAGGCCGGAGTTGGCACCATTTCCCGGCCGGCCCCGCAGGATCGCGAGCGCACTTCAGCCGAGTGGTTGCCGGGGCTTCAACGGGCCGGTCCCTCCACCCCTCTGGATGAGCAATATTCAGTTGTGCGAGGGCTGAGCTGGAAGACCGGCCCAACGGCCACTGTGCTCCCTGCACCCCTCTGGACGAGCAATGTTCAGTTAGCGGCTACGAGCCTCGTTTCGGCTCGTATGCGTCGACTTTACATGACCTGACCGGATGCCAGACATGCGGGTCCATCGGTTGAGACGTTACCCGGGTGCGTTCTTGGTCACGCCGGTTTCCCCCGGGCGGACGGTCCGCTGGGTGGGGTCCAGGAAGACGTGGCGGACGGCCGGGAGCCGCTGCCTGAGCTTGCGGTCGATCTCGCCTGCGACGTCCTCGGCCTGGTCGGCGCTGATGTCGTCGGAGAAGTTGACCTTCGCGGCGACGAGGATCTGGTCGGGGCCGAAGTGCATGGTCAGCAACTCGTCCACGCCGGTCACACCGCGGGCGCCGAGGATCTCGGCCCGGATCTCGCGCTGCGCGGCGGGGTCGGCGGCCCGCCCGATGAGCAGGCCGGTGCTCTCGCGGCCGATGGCGAACGCGAGGCCGGCGAGCAGGACGCCGATGAGGACGGAGCCGAGGCCGTCCCAGAAGTCCGATCCGGTGACCTCGCGGAGGATCAGCCCGCCGGCGGCGAACAACAGCCCGACCATCGCGGCGCTGTCCTCGAACAGCGCCGTCTTGAACGTCAGGTCGGGCGACCGGCGGATGTGCTCGAGGAGGCCGCGGCCGTTCGCGCGGGTCTCCTTGCGCGCCTGGTAGAAGGCGCGTATCCAGGACGTGCCCTCCAGCACGGCCGCGAGGGCGAGGACGGCGTAGGCCAGCCGGACGCTCGTCCCGCTGCCGCCGCGGCCCATCATGGTCAGGATGCCGTAGAGGATCGAGAACCCGGCTCCGGCCACGAAGATGCCGAACGCGGCGAGCAGCGACCAGACGTACCGCTCGTTGCCGTAGCCGAAGGGGTGGCGCCTGTCGGGGGGACGTTTGCTGCGGGACAGGGATGTGAGGAGTAACCCCTGGTTGAGGGTGTCGCCCACCGAGTGCGCGGCCTCCGCGAGCATCGCGCTCGATCCGGCGAGGAGCCCCGTGATCAGTTTCGCGATCGCGAGGACGAGGTTCGCCGCACCGGCGACGAGCACGGTTTTGGCCGTGTCGGACCTGCTCATCCCGCCCGCCTACCCGCCCCGCTTTGCCCTAACCCGGAGGCTTTTGGGAGTGGCTTGAACCACGCGGGTCACTTTGAAGCGCCTCGGCACCAACTGAGACCCTTTCCGGTATGAGCCAAGTGCTGGTGGCATCGAACCGGGGCCCGGTCTCGTTCTCCTTGTCCGACGACGGTGCGCTCACCATGCGGCGCGGAGGAGGCGGGCTGGTCTCGGGCCTCGCCGCCGTGACGGGCGCTCCGCGCGACCCTGGCCCGCCGCACTCGTCCAGGGCCGGGGACAGGCCGGACGTCCTGTGGGTGTGCGCGAGCCTGAACGAGGCCGACCGGGTGGCCGCTCGCCGTTCACCGGACGGCCGCATCGACCGGGCCGGGTACGAGACCGGTGGCGCGGCCGTGCGGATGCTCGACATCCCCGAAGCGACGTTCCAGCGTGCGTACAACGCCGTGGCCAACTCGACGTTGTGGTTCGTCCACCATCTTCTGTACGACACCCCGCGCAGCCCGCACTTCGACGCGCGGGCCCGCCGCGACTGGCAGTCCTATGAGGCGTACAACGCGGCGTTCGCCGACGCCCTCGCACGGGACGCCGCCCAGGGCGCGAAGGCGGCCATCCAGGACTACCACCTGTCGCTGGCTCCCCAGATGCTCCGCGAACGGCGTCCCGATCTGAGAATCGTCCACTTCTCGCACACGCCTTGGGCGCCGCCGGAGTACTACGGGCTGCTGCCAGACGACATCGGCAATCAGATCCTCCTGGGCATCCTCGGCGCCGACCACGCGGGGTTCCTCACCGAGCGGTGGGCCTCCGCGTTTCTCGACTGCTGTGAACTGCTGCCGGGCGCGAAGGTCGATCGTGCCGCCCGTACCGTCACCTGCTCAGGGCACGTCACACACGTAGGCGTACATGGTCTCGGCATCGATGGGACCGCGTTGCGCCAGCGCGCGGCCGAACAGGACGTCGTGGAGCGGGCGCGCGCGCTGCGTGAACAGGTGGGCGACCGTCAGCTCATCGTGCGGATCGACCGGACCGAACTGTCCAAGAACATCGTGCGCGGGCTCGCCGCCTACCGCGAACTGCTCGTCAACCATCCCGAGTGGCGCGGACGTGTGGTGCACCTCGCGTTCGCGTACCCGTCCCGCTACGACCTTCCCGAGTACCGGGAGTACACCGCGGCCGTCGAGCGGACCGCCGAGCAGATCACCGACGAGTTCGGCACGGCCGACTGGGATCCGCTGATCCTGCAGGTGAACGACGACTATCCGCGCTCTCTCGCCGCCTATGGCCTGGCCGACGTCCTGCTGGTCAACCCGATCAGGGACGGGATGAACCTGGTCGCGAAGGAGGGGCCCGTCCTGTCGGAGCGCGGTTGCGCGCTGGTGCTGTCCCGGGAGGCGGGCGCGGCGGCGGAGCTCTCCGAGGACGCGCTGATGATCAACCCGTACGACGTGTCGCAGACCGCCGAGACCCTCCACAAGGCGCTGCTGATGCCGCCCACCCAGCGCGCCGAACGCTGCACCCGCCTGACCGCCGCCGCAACGGCCCTCCCCCCGCAAGACTGGTTCGCCGACCAGCTGGCCGCCCTCGACTGACCCGCCCGCCGAGACGCCGGGGCGTCGTGTCAGGAGGCCGGGGTGACCGTGTTCTGGGGCGTTAGGCGGGATTCGACGGGGTTCGGTTCGTGGTGCTGTTTCCAGCGTTCGCGCAGGGCGGCCTTGCGCTGGGCTAGGCGGCGGTGGGTGCTGGTCCTGGTGAAGCGGGCGAGCTGGGACGCGGGTGGCTTGGGCAGGCCGCTCGGCTCGTAGCCGTACTCGGCGAGGCGTTCGCCGAACGCGGCCTCCGCCAGGCTGATCTGCCAGGGGTCGAGCCGCTCCGCCCAGGACCCGACGCGGTTGGTCGTGACGGCGTCGTGCGTCCGTCCATGCCATTTCTTGCGCGGTGAGACGGTGCGTTTCGCGATGCCCTCCGGGTGGGGCATGGCCGGGTCGAAGTCCTCGCCGAGGAACGCGCAGAGGCGGGTCAGCTCGTCGACGGGGTCGGCGACGAGCCGCTCGTACTGCATCTCGTAGTAGGAGTCGGGGCCCAGGCGCTCGGCCAGCCGGTGGCCGCGGTCGACGGCCTCCCGCCACGCGGAGATGGCGTGGTGGACGTCCTTGTCGTACCAGGGCATCTCCATCAGCGAGGCGACGCAGTCCCGGCCGTCCCGGACGAGATGGACGAACTGCGCGTCCGGGAACATCCTCAGCAGCGTGCCGACATGCCGGAAATAGCTCGGACGCTTGTCGCCCCAGCGCGCTTTGCCGTGCAGGCGGGCGTACGCGCGGAAAACGGTGCCGATCGCCGAACCCATCGTCGGAGGCCCGGCGACGATCTCGTCGACGACCTCTCCGGCGTCCAGGCCGAGCACGTGGAACTTGGTGGACCGCTCGGACGTGATCCACTCCCCCAGCGCGCGTCTGTTGTCTCTGTCTTCGAGGTCACCGAACTCGCACCGTCGCGCATAGGCGGGGATGACGAACTTCGTCTCCGCCGGGATCGCGATCCGGGCGTGCGAGTGCAGCATCAGCTGCAGCAGCGTCGTCCCCGAGCGGGGGCAGCCGAGGACGAAGATCGGACGGTCGTGGCGGGGGTCCGGGCCTGATGACATGCACGGCATCGTGTCCCACCGGCCTGGACCGCGGCCCAGGTCATGGAGGCACTCTTGCCCGCCGATTACCGATGCTTGACGATGCCCTCCGCTGCCCCGCCCGTACCGGACGCCGTCAGGTGTAGGACTCGCCCAGCGTCTGCCTGACCTGCTTGCGCGCCTCGTGGATACGGGACTTCACCGTGCCGAGCGGAAGGCCCAGCTGCTCGGCGATCTCCGCGTACTCCAGCTGGGAGACGTCCCGCAGGACCAGGGCCTGGATGAGGTCGGGCTTGCGGGCCTCCAGGTCCTCCATGGCGTCCAGGATGTCGACGCGGGAGCCCGCGATGACGCTGGTCCGGCGCGGGTCGGGGCGCTGCTGCGGGATCTCCCCGGCCTGCTCCACCGAGCGGCGCTTCAGCGACCGGTAGGTGGAGCGGGCGGAGTTGGCGACGACGACGTGCAGCCAGGTACTGAACCTCGACCTTCCCTCGAAGCGGTGAATGTTCCGTGCCACCTGCAGCAGTGCGTCCTGGCAGGCCTCCTCGGCGTCCTGCCGGCAGGGCAGGAAGCGGGAGCTGTGCCGCAGGACGTCAGGCTCGATCTTGCGGAGAAGCTCGTTGAGGGCGCTCTGGTCGCCCTGCGCGGCCTTGACCGCCAGCTCCTCGGTCCTCTCGTCGAATGCCATGCCGCCTCAATGCTCGTTCGCACACTCACCCCGTTGTTGGGATGATACGGGAGTGTCTTTCCCACCATCAGTAGGCCGTTACCGGATCGATCGCGTCCTGGGTTCGGGGGCGTTCGCCGCTGTGTGGCTGGGGCATGACGACGCCCTGGATTCCCAGGTAGCGATAAAAGTCCTGTCCGGCAGCCTGATCGACGATCTGGATGTGCGCAACCGCTTCCTCGAGGAGGCCCGGATACTGCGCCGCGCCGACTCCGAGCGGCTCGTCCGCGTCCACGACATCGGGGAACTCCCGGACGGGCGTCCGTACTTCGTGATGTCGTACGCGGACCGCGGGACGCTCTCGGACCGCATGCGCGAGCGGCCACTTCCGGTCAATGAGGCCGTCGCCCTCGCCGAGGAGATCGCGCACGGGGTCGAGGTGATCAACACGCTGGGCGTGATCCACCGCGACCTCAAGCCGACCAACGTGCTGTTCCAGTCGACGCCGGACGGCGGCCAGAAGGTGCTGATCGCCGATCTCGGGCTGGCGAAGGCGCTCGCGCACGCGTCCGGGGCGTTCACGCTGCCGGTCGGCACGCCCGGGTACATGTCGCCGGAGCAGGCGAGGTTCGGCGGCGGCCTGGACGTCCGCGCCGACGTGTACGGTCTCGGCGCGCTGACCTACCACATGGTCACCGGAAAGGCGCCGGGCCCGGCGCCGGTCAAGTCGCCGCCGAGCGAGCTGCGCGAGGGGGTCTCCCCCGCGTTCGACCAGGTGATCCTGCGGGCCCTCGAGGTCGAGCGGGAGAAGCGGTGGCCGACCGCCGAGGCGTTCGCGGAGGCGCTGTCCACGCTGCGTCCGACGTCGGCGCCGGGTGCGCCCGCGCCCTCGTACGCGCCGGCTCCGCCGATCAACGCGGACGCGACCGTCCAGGACTTCTACCAGGACGGCACCCAGCCCCCTCCGCCCGGCCAAGCCAGGCCGCCCGGTCCCGGGCAGGCGGTGACTCCTGTCCAGGGGCAGGAGCCGCCGCCCGTTCAGGGCCCGGGGCAGGCCGGGCAGGTGCCCGGCCCGGGGCAGACGTTCCCGTCGGACGAGCGGGGTCCGCTGGGCGGCGGGCAGCCGGGTGGTGCGCCGCAGGAGATGCGCACTCGGCTCGACCAGTCGGCGGAGGACGACATCGGCACGTCCGAGATGCGGGTCCCGCCGAGGCCGCAGGGCGGCGGCGAGCAGACGGTCGTGGACGACGCGAGCGGACGGGGCACCCCGTTCGGGCAGGTGGAGGGGCCGACCGCGCCCGACAACGACAACGACCGCACCGTCTCGATGCAGTCTCCGCCGCAACAGCAAGGCGGCCAAAGCGGCCAAAGCGGCCAAAGCGTCGACGAGAACAAGACGGCCGTGTTCCCGATGCAGCCACCTCAGAACGGCGGCGCCCCGCAAGGGGCTCCGCACGGGGCTCCACAAGGGGCTCCGCACGGTACGCCGGTCGGCCCGCACGGCGGACCGATGCAGCCGCCCATGGGCCAGGGCCCCGGCGGCCCTCCCCCGTTCGGCCAGCCCGGTCAGCCCGGCCAGCCGCCGCCCACCGGTTTCCAGCCGCCGGCTCCGGGGCCGGTCCAAGGTCAGGGCCAGGGTCCCGGCGGCAAGCAGGGCGGGCCGCTGAGCAGACTCCGGGGCGGCGGCTCAGGGCAGCCCGGCGGCGGTGGTACCAGGAAGAAGTTCGTCACGCCCTTGCTCATCACCGTGGGCGTGCTGGTGGTCGCGCTGATCGGCGGCCTGACCCTCGGCCTCCTGTTCCCCGGCGACGAGGAGGGCAAGGAGGACAAGGCGCCCGAGGTTCCGAAGGACTTCGTCGCGGCATCCGACAACGCGGGCAAGATCAAGACCGCGGTGCCCAAGGCGTGGCCCAAGGACACCGAGCAGACGTGGACGCCGTCCACCGTCCAGCTCGACGACGGCCAGCCGCGTCCGGTGCTGCGCGCGACGCCCGACAAGGCCGCCTTCCTGGGCGACGGCAAGGGCCCCGGCGTCTTCATCGGCGTGACCACGGACGTGCGCCAGGGCCAGCTTCCCCCGCCGTCCGCGGCAGTCCACTCGCAGTGCACGAAGGCCGCGCCGGAGAACTACACCACCCCGGACAAGGCGCTCAGCGGGACGATCACGCGCTTCACCGACTGCAAGAACGGCACTCCGTCCGTCACCGAGGTCGGGCTCAAGGACAAGTCCGGCAAGTTCGGCCTGTGGATCCGGGTCAAGGAGACCGACAACCGCAACGCCACCAAGGACATCCTCGACAACCTCAAGGTCACCGGCCCCTAGCCCTTCCGGCACCCTCCACGCCCGCCGCCAGCCGGAACGCGGACCACGCGAAAACCCGGACGCCGTGCACGAACCTGGACCGTGCACGGCCTTCCGTTC
>NZ_SMKK01000213.1 GCF_004348425.1 Actinomadura sp. 7K507 | reverse complement strand
GGGGTGGGGCGTTTACCTTGGTGGTGGGTGACAGCGGCTCTTGGAGGTTTTGGTGGCCTCGGGCGGGACTGTGGGGGATCGGCTGCGGCTTGCGCGGCGGCGGCGGTTCGTGGGGCGTGCTGGGGAGATCGAGCTGTTTCGCGGGGCGCTCGCGGACGGGGACTTCGCCGTGTTGTTCCTGCATGGGCCGGGTGGGGTCGGCAAGAGTGCGCTGCTGGCGGAGATGGCGGACGCGGCGCGGGAGGGCGGGGTCGCGCCCGTGCTCGTGGACGCGCGGTCGGTCACGCCCGAGGCCGGGGCCTTCCTGCGGGCCGTGGAGCCGCCCCGGTCCGGGCGGTATGTGGTGCTGATCGACACCTATGAGGTGCTCGGGGCGCTGGACGACTGGGTTCGGGAGACCTTCGTCCCGGGGCTGCCCGATGACACGATCGTCGTCATCGCGGGGCGGGACGCGCCGTCGGCGCGGTGGGTCGCCGACGCGGGGTGGCATGAGCTGCTGAGAGTCGTTTCGCTGCGTAATCTCAGCCCGGCGGACACTCGGGCGTATTTGAGGGTCGAAGGGGTTCCCGGGGAGTTGCACGAGCGTGTGCTGGAACTGGCGCACGGGCATCCGCTGACGCTTTCGCTGCTCGTCGACATGATCCGGCGGCGGGAGGACGTGCCGGGGGCGCTGAGCGCCGCGCCCGACGTCGTGCGGGCCCTGCTTGCGCGGCTGGTCGATCAGGTGCCTGGTCCCCGGCATCTGGAGGCGCTCCAGATATGTGCGCACGCCCGGTTCACGACCGAGGAGCTTCTGCGGGCCATGCTGGGGGACGACGCTGGGGCGTTGTTCGGGTGGCTGCGGGGGCTGTCGTTCATGGAGGAGCGCGAGTTCGGGCTGTTTCCACACGATGTGGTGCGGGACATCCTGGACGCTGACCTGCGGTGGCGTGATCCGGATGGGTACGCGGGCCTGCATCGGGGGTTACGTGGCCATTTTGTGGAGCGGGCCCGGAAGTCGGCGGATGATGAGCGGGTCCGGCACCACGACCTTCTCGACATCATGTTCCTCAGTCGTGACCACCCCATCGTCAAGGCGTACTGGCAGCTGACCGGGCTCGGGCAGTTGTCCGCGACGGGGTTGGGGACCGGGGACGAGGCCGTCGTCCTCGCCATGACCCGCAAACTGCAAGGGGAGGAGCAGGCGGCTCTCGCCGCGCACTGGATGGAGCGGCAGCCGGGTGGTTTCGGCATCTTCCGTGACGGGGCGGGGGAGCCGTGCGGGTACGCGGCCTACCTGGCGGTGCACGAGGCCGGCGAAGATGATCTGGAGATCGATCCGGCCATGCGGGCGATGTGGAGGCACGTGCTGCGGCATGGGCCGCCGCGGCCCGGGGAGAGCGTCATGGCCTGGCGGTTCTTCGTGGACACCGAGCCGGACGCGCGGCCGTCCCGGTCGGAGACCATGATCCGGCTCTGGCACGGGCAGGAGGCGATCACCCGGACCGGGCAGGCATGGGATCTCGTCACCGTCCCGTCGGAGCGGGAGTACTGGGATCCGCTGCTGTCCTTCTTCGACTTCCATCATGCGGCCGATGCCGGGTACCGGATCGGCGGCCGTCCTTACGAGGTGTACGCGCACGACTGGCGGGTCCTCGGCGTCGAGGAATGGCTCGCGCTCACCGCCGAACGGGAACTCGGCGCCCCCGTCACGCCCGCGAGCCCGCCCGAGCTCGTGCTGTCGCAGCCGGAGTTCGCGGGGGCGGTGCGCGATGCTCTGCGGGACCTGCATCGGGCCGACCGGCTCGCCGGGAACCCGCTGCTGCGGTCGCGGCTCGTCCGGGCGGCGGACGACCCCGCGGGCGAGCTGCGCAGGCTCGTCGGGGTCGCGGCGGAGACGCTCCGGGACGATCCGCGCGAAGAATCGCTCTACCGGGTCGCCGACCGCACCTTCCTGCGTCCGGCCCCTACGCAGGAGCGGGCCGCGGAGATGCTCGGGCTGCCGTTCAGCACCTACCGGCGGCATCGCAACCGTGCCGTGGAGCGGATCGGGGCGTGGCTGTGGGAACGGGAGCTCTACGGCCACCGATCGGACAGCCAGTGGCCTGGTAGGTGAACAGCGGGCCGTCGCATCGTCGCCTCATCGACCGACAACGGGAGGCACGAGATGCGAAGCATCGGAGAGCACGCGGTGGTCCTCGGCGCCGGGATGGCGGGGCTGCTCGCGGCGCGGGCCCTGGCCGGGGCGTACGAGCGGGTCACGATCGTCGAGCGGGACGAGGTGGGTGCCGGGCGGGCGCGCAAGGGCGTTCCGCAGGGCAGGCACGCGCACATCCTGTTGCCGCGCGGGCAGCGGATCCTGGAGGAGCTCTTCCCGGGGGTTGAGCGGGAGCTGATCGGTGGGGGTGCGGTCGTCGCCGACCCTGGAGTCGATCACCGGTTCACTCTGGGAGGGCACGCGCTCGTGCGGCGGCCCGGGGCGGAACGCGCGGTTCAGGCCAGCCGGCCGTTCCTGGAGCAGGTCGTCCGGGGGCGGGTGGCGGCGCTGCCGGGTGTGCGGTTCGCCGACGGGCGCGACGTCGTCGGGCTGCTCACCGACGGGCCGGGCCGGATCACCGGCGTCGAGGTCATGCCCAGGCACCTCGGCGGCGCCGCCGAGGAGATCCGCGCCGACCTCGTCGTCGACGCGATGGGGCGCGCCGGGCGGACCCGGTACTGGCTGGAGCGGCTCGGCCACGGGCCCGTGCCGCAGGAGGAGATCAGGCTCGGGGTCGGGTACGCCACCCGCCCGATCCGGCTGCCGCTGGACGCGCGCGTCGGCAAGGCCGTCGTCGTCGGCCCGCGCCCCGGGCAGCCGAAGGGGATGGCGATGGTCGCCGTCGAGGGCGACCGGTACCTGCTGACCGTCGCGGGCCTGGACGCGGCGAACCGGCCGCCCACCGACGAGGACGGCTTCCGCTCGTACGTGCGGGACCTCGCGCCCCCCGACGTGTTCGAGGCGATCGACGCGGCCGAGCCGCTGGACGGGGTCGCCGCCCACCGGTACTCCTCCGACCTGCGCAACCGCTACGAGCGGATGAAGGGCCTCCCCGAGGGGCTGCTCGTGACCGGCGACGCGCTGTGCAGCTTCAACCCCGTCTACGCGCAGGGCATGACGGTGGCGTGCCTGGAGGCCGAGGTGCTGCGCGACTGCCTCGACGAGGGCCGGCGCGGGCTGACCAGGCGGTACTTCCGCGCCGCGGCGAAGGCGCTGAACGTCCCGTGGCGGATGGCGGTCGCGGCGGACCTCGCCATGCCGGAGGTCGAGGGACACCGCGGCCCGGCGATCCGCGTCATGAACGCCTACGTGGACCGCGTCCAGGCGGCCGCCGCCCGCGACACCGGCATCGCCGAGCGGTTCTTCCGCGTCATCGGCCTTGTCGACCCACCCCCCGCACTGATGCGCCCTTCGATCGTGGCCCGCGCTCTTTTGCCCGCGGGACGGTCTCCGCGTTCTGTTCTGCGTGAGGAGCACGTCGGGGTGTGATGGCTCGTGTGCACCCGCCACCGTCCTTGAGTGGTGGCGGGTGCATAGGCTGGGGGCTATGCGCGGTGGTGTGGCGGGGTTGGTCGACGTGTGCTGTGTGCTCGTGTTCGTCGCGATCGGGCGTGCCACGCATGAGGACGCCGCGAGCCTTACGGGTTACCTCGCGACGGTCTGGCCGTTTCTCGTCGCGCTTGGTGTGGGGTGGGGAGTGTCCCGGGCCTGGCGGGGCGCGGAGGTGCTCTGGCCCGTGGGCGTCGTCGTGTGGGCGACCACTGTTGCCGGTGGGATGGCGTTGCGGGCCCTGTCGGGGGACGGTACCGCGGTCGCGTTTGTGATCGTGGCCACTCTCTTTCTGGCACTGACGCTGCTCGGATGGCGTCTCGTCACACGTTTCGCACGGGTCCGGGCGGTGTCCCGGCAGGGGTGAGCGGCCTTGTCGGACGTCTCCAAATGACCGCCTGGTCTCTTTGCCGTCCGGCCCTGTTGACGTAGACGTGCCCTCCTGATGAAGTTACCGACGAGTCACGTTGGTGGCCGAGGGCATGTCGAAAGGGACACGATGGCATCTGCGCTGCGCGACTGGCTGGACAAGCCGAACAGCGGACGCGGCGTTCACTTGGCGGCCGACGACGGCGGCTGGGAGTTCCGGGACTACGGCGAGCTGGCCTCCGCCGCGCGGCGCACCGCCGGGGCGCTGATCGAGGAGGGCGTCCGGCCGGGCGACGTGGTCTGCATGATCCTGCCGACCGACTTCACCTGCATCGAGACCTACTACGCGGTCTGGGCGGCGGGCGCGACCGTCTGCCTGATCACGCCGCCGCTGTTCCAGGACGGGGACGACTACGTCGCGCATGTGGCGGCGATCCTGAAGCAGGCCTCGCCCGCGCTGGTCGTCGCGTCCAAGGACCTGTCGGAGTACGCGGGACGGGCCATGGACGAGGCGGGGATGAGCGGCCGGCCGTGGAACCCCCGGCAGGCCGTGGACGAGGCGGAGGTGCAGCCGGCCGGGGAGCTGGCGCTGCTGCAGTTCACCTCCGGGTCCAGCGGCGCACCGCGCGGCGTCATGGTCACCTGGGACAACCTGGAGGCCAACAGCGACCTGATCGCGCGGTCGGCCGGGTACGAGGACGGGGACGTGGTGGCCACATGGCTGCCGCTGTACCACGACATGGGCCTCATCGGGACCTTCATCACGCCGATCGCGCGGCAGGGGATGCTGCGGCTGATGCGGCCCGACCACTTCATCCGCGACCCCGCGCGGTGGATCAGGTGCTTCGCCGAGGCCGCGCACACGGCCGCGCCGCCGTTCGCGTACTCGTACTGCGCGCGGCGGGTCAAGCCAGAGCAGCTGGAGGGTCTCGACCTGTCGGGGTGGAAGATGGCGCTGATCGGCGCCGAACCCATCGACCCGCACGCGCTGGAGGTGTTCGCCCAGCTCGTAGAGCCGTTCGGGTTCTCCCGGACGATGTACAAGCCCGCCTACGGCATGGCGGAGACGACGCTGCTGGTCACCATGGACAGCGAGCCGCGCGCCCCGCTCGCCATCCGGCCCGACCCCGAGTCGCTGTCGTTCGGGGAGACCGTCCGGATCCTGGACGAGCACACGCTCGGGCCGGAGTCGCTCGGCGCGAAGGCCGGGTGGGTCGTCGGGTGCGGCACCCCCGAGGACTCCGTGCCCGTCACCATCGTGGACGACGACGGGAACGACCTGGGGGAGGGGCTTCTAGGCGAGATCGTCGTCGGGGGCGCGTCGGCGTGCCCGGGGTACTACGCGGGCGCGGAGGCCAAGTCGACGCGGTTCATCGACGGCCGGGTCTACACCGGGGACGCGGGGTTCTTCCATCGGGGCCAGCTGTTCGTGCTCGGCCGGATGGGCGACAGCATCAAGGTCCGCGGGCGGTCGGTGTACGTCGAGGACCTCGAAGCGAAGATCGCCGAGGTGAGCAGGCTCGGGAAGGGGCGCATCGCGGCCGTCGCCGTGCCGGACGCGGGACGCAAGGGCCTCGCGCTGTTCGCCGAGACGCAGGAGGAGTCGTGGGCGGGCGCCGTCCGCGAGATGCTGCGCCGCAGGCTCGGGGACGACGTGGAGCTGACCATCGTCGTCGGCACCGGGCTGATCCACCGCACGTCGAGCGGCAAGCCGCGCCGCCGCTACATGTGGGAGCGCCTGAAGTCCGGCCGGATGGACGGGGCGCGCGTCATCACCTGAGCCATGAGTGATCTTCGCATTGCTAAGGCCGGTGATAACACGACACCATGGCGTTGACGCTGTGGAAGGTCGACGATGCCGGCTGTTGCCAAAACGCTTATGCGCCTGGGGTCACGCCTGGGCTCCACCGCCCAGAACGCCCTCGAGGTCGCCCGGTTCGGCGGGTTCGACACCGACGAGGACGCGTCCCCGTGCGAGGTGGTGACCGAGCAGCGGGTGTACCGGCTCCGGCGCTACTTCCCGGAGTCGGCCGGCGGGCCGGCGGTGCTGCTCGTCCCGCCGCTGATGATCACCGCGGAGGTGTACGACATCTCCTCGCGGGTCAGCGCGGTCGGGGTGCTGCACGATCTCGGCGTCGACCCGTGGGTGGTGGACTTCGGCGCCCCCGAGCGGGAGCCGGGCGGACTGGAGCGGACGGTCAGCGACCACGTCCTCGCCGTCAGCGACGCCGTCGACCGGATCCGGGAGGCCACCGGGCGGGACGTGCACCTCGCGGGGTACTCGCAGGGCGGCATGTTCGTCTACCAGGCCGCCGCGTACCGGCGCAGCGAGGGCATCGAGTCGGTGGTGACGTTCGGGAGCCCGGCCGACACCAGCGTCGGCCTGCCGTTCGGGCTGCCGGGCTGGCTCGCGTCCGAGGGGGTGGAGCGGATCCCCGACGCGCTGCTCGGCGGGTTCGCCGTGCCCGGCTGGGTGACGCGGCTCGGGTTCCAGGTGCTCAGCCCCGTCAAGTCGGTGCGGTCGCGGGTCGACTTCATCCTCCAGCTGCACGACCGGGAACGGCTCGCGCCGCGCGAGCGGCAGCGGCGGTTCCTGGAGCGCGAGGGCTGGGTGTCGTGGCCCGGACCGGCGCTGGCGGAGTTCATCCGCCAGTTCATCCAGCACAACCGGATGCTGACCGGCGGCTTCGTCATCGGCGACCGGCTCGTCACGCTCGCCGACATCACCTGCCCGGTGCTCACCTTCGTCGGCGAGGTCGACGAGATCGCGGCGCCGCCGATGGTCCGCGGGATCAGGCGGGCCGCGCCGCGCGCCCAGGTGTACGAGGCGTCCCTGCGCGCCGGGCACTTCGGGCTCGTCGTCGGGAGCCTCGCGATCGGGCGGACGTGGCCGGCCGTCGCCGGGTGGGCGAAGTGGCGCGCCGGTGAAGGGGAACTGCCGGACATCGTGGCGCCCGTCGCCGGGGACGAGGAGGCCGCCCCGGCCGACCTGCCCGGCGGGACCGCCGGATACGGGCTGCAGCTCGCGATGGGCGCCGGCGCCGGCGCCGCCCGCTCCGCGCTCCGCACCGCGTCGCGGGCGGTGCACGGGACCAGGCAGCTCACCGGCGAGGCCGCGCAGAACCTGCCGCGGCTGGCCCGGCTGGAACGCATCCAGTCCGACACCCGCATGTCCATGGGGCTGCTGCTGGACGAGCAGGCCCGGCGCAGGCCAGGCGAGGTGTTCTTCCTCTACCAGGGGCGCGGCCACACCCACGACGCCGCCAGGCGCCGCGTCGACGCGGTCGTCCGCGGGCTGATCCACATCGGGGTCCGGCGCGGCGACGCGGTCGGCGTGCTGATGGGCACGAGGCCGACCGCGCTGGCGCTCGTCGCGGCGCTCAGCCGGCTCGGCGCCGTCGCGGTCCTGCTGCGCCCCGACGGCGACCCGGCCGCGGAGGCGCGGCTGAGCGGCGTGACCCGGGTGATCGCCGACCCCGAGCACGCCGAGCGGGCCGCGAAGCTGGAGGGCGTCGACGGCCACCTGCTCGGCGGGGCGGGACGCGGCCGGCGCGGCCCGCTGCCGGACCCGCCGTTGAAGGACATGGAGACCATCGACCCGGACGGCGTCGAGCTCCCCGGCTGGTACCGGCCGAACCCGGGTCGGGCGGGCGACCTCGCGTTCGTCGTCTTCACCGGCGAGGGGGAGCGGCTGCGGGCCAGCCGCGTCACCAACCGGCGCTGGGCCCTGTCGGCGTTCGGGACGGCGTCGTCGGCCGCCCTGTCGCCGTCCGACACCGTGTACAGCATCACCCCGATCCAGCACCCGTCCGCGCTGCTGATGAGCCTCGGCGGCGCCGTCGCGGGCGGCGCCCGGCTCGCCCTCGCGGGCGGCTACGACCCCGAGACGTTCTGGGACGAGGCGCGCCGCTACGGCGTGACCGTCGCGTCCTACACGTGGATGTCGCTGCGCGATCTGGTCAACGCCCCGCGCGACCCGGCCGAGCGGCACCACGCCGTCCGGCTGTTCATCGGCTCCGGCATGCCGCGCGGCCTGTGGCGGCGGGTCGAGGACCGGTTCGCCCCCGCCCGCGTCCTGGAGTTCTACGCCTCCACCGAGGGCGAGTCGGTGCTGGTCAACCTGAGCGGCAAGAAGCCCGGGTCGCTGGGACGGCCGCTGCCGGGCAGCGCCGGGGTCCGGCTCGCCCGGTACGACCTGGAGAGCGGGCGCCTGGAGACGGGCCCGGACGGGTTCGCCGTCGAGTGCGAGCCCGGCGAGATCGGCATGCTGCTGGCCCGGGTGCGGCTGGCCGCCATCGGCGCGGCTGCCCGTCCCGTCCGGGGCGTCTTCGCCCCCGAGGACGCCTGGACGATCACCGGGGACCTGTTCCGCTGGGACGCGGACGGCGACTTCTGGCCGGTCGGGCGGGAGGCCGAGCTGATCCGCACGGCCGAGGGCATCGTCCCGCCGGGCCCGGTCCGCGACGCGCTCGGCGACCTTCCCGTCATCGACACCGTCGCCGTCTACGGCATCCCCGTGGGAGAGACGGAGGTGGCCGCCGCCGCGGTGAGCCTGCGCGACGTGGCGGAGCTGAAGCCCCTGGACCTGTCCGAGGCGCTGCTCCGGGTGGAGCCGGGGCTCAGGCCCGCGCTCGTCCGGGTCGTCGACGAGGTGCCCGTCACGGCGGGCCGGCGGCTGCGGACGGCGCCGCTGCGGGACGAGGGCGTCCCGCCGGCCGGGGACGGCCGTACGTACTACCGGGACAAGGCGGGCGCCTACCGGCCGCTGACGGCCGCCGCCCGGCGGCGGCTCTTCCCGGCCGCGGCCGGCCGCGAGGCGTACTGACCACGGAGTCACAAGTCACGGCTGATAAGCCTGGACTTACGAGCGCCCGCTACGTTAGAACAAAGGGACATATTCCGGCCTTTTGTTGCACCTGTTCGGGAGGGGTCATGACGAGCGTCCTCGCGCCGCCGCCGCAGGGCAGCGGCCTGAAACCGGTACCCGGCGTGCCCGGCATCCCGTACATCGGCAGCACCCTCGCCGTGATGCGCGACCCGATCGGAATGGCCCGCAAACGGTACGACCAGTACGGCCCCGTCGCCTGGGGATGGCTGCTCGGCCAGCGGACCGTCACCGTCCAGGGCCCCGAGGCCGCCCAGGTCGTCCTCGTCAACCGCGACAAGGCGTTCGCGAACGGCCCGGCGTGGAGCATCTTCATCGGGCCGTTCTTCAACCGCGGCATCATGCTCCTCGACTTCGAGGAGCACCTGCACCACCGCCGCATCATGCAGGAGGCGTTCACCCGTCCCCAGCTGCAGTCCTACATGGACGCGATGGCGCCCGGCATCATCAAGGGCATCGAGGCATGGGAGCCCGGCCAGGACTTCAAGGTGTACGA
The DNA here is from genome assembly GCF_004348425.1 of Actinomadura sp. 7K507. Taxonomy (GTDB): domain Bacteria; phylum Actinomycetota; class Actinomycetes; order Streptosporangiales; family Streptosporangiaceae; genus Spirillospora. The sequence goes on along the minus strand of NZ_SMKK01000213.1, from coordinate 7,777 downwards.
CCACCTCAAGAAGCTCACGCTCGACCTCGCCGTGGACGTCTTCATGGGCATCGAGCTGGACGACGCCGAGCGCGCGCGGGTCAACGGCGCCTTCATCGACGCCGTCCGGGCGGGGACGGCCTACGTCCGCTTCCCCGTCCCCGGACTGCGCTGGCATCGCGGCCTCCAGGCGCGCAAGGTGCTGGAGGAGTTCTTCTACCGGCACCTGCCCGCCAAGCGCCGCGACGGCGGCGACGACCTCTTCGCCGCCCTGTGCCAGGCGGAGACCGACGACGGCGAGCGGTTCACCGACGAGGACGTCGTCAACCACATGATCTTCGTGCTGATGGCGGCGCACGACACCACCACCATCACGCTGACCTCGATGGCGTACTACCTGGCCAAGTACCCCGAATGGCAGGAACGGCTGCGCGAGGAGTCGCTGGACCTCGGCAAGGCCCAGCCCGGCTACGAGGACCTCGACTACTTCACCGGCATCGACATGGTGATGAAGGAGTCGCTGCGGATGGTCGCCCCCGTCCCGGCGCTGCCGCGCAGGGTCGTCAAGGACACCTCCATCCTCGGCTTCCACGTGCCGGAGGGCTCCCTCGTCGTGGTGCCGATGCTCAGCAACCACCACATGGCCGAATGGTGGCCCGACCCGGACCGGTTCGACCCGGGCCGGTTCTCCGCCGAGCGCCGCGAGGACAAGGTCCACAAGTACGCGTGGTCGCCGTTCGGCGGCGGCGCCCACAAGTGCATCGGCCTGTACTTCGCCGGGATGCAGGTCAAGACGATCCTGCACCAGGTGCTGCAGCGGTACCGCTGGAGCGTGCCCGCCCGGTACGAATGGCCCCTGGACACCACGTCCCTGCCCTCACCGAAGGACGGCCTGCCCGTCCGCCTCGACCGCCTGGAGCAGAGCCGATGAGCCCGGAGGAGGGCCCATGAGCAAGGTCATCGCGATCACCGGCGCCGCACGCGGCATCGGCCTCGCCACCGCCCGCGCCCTCCAAGCCAAGGGCGCCACCGTCGTCATCGGCGACATCGACGAGACCGCCGTCAAGGAGGCCGCGGGCTCGCTCGGCGTCACCGGCCTCACCGTGGACGTGACGTCCCGCGAGTCGTTCACCGCGTTCCTGGACGCCGCCGAGGAGTCCGCCGGGCGCCTCGACGTGGTGATCAACAACGCCGGGATCATGCCGATCGGCCCCGTCACCGGCGAGACCGACGCCGACGCTCGCCGCTGCATCGACATCAACGTCCACGGCGTGATGCTCGGCACCAAGCTCGCCCTCGACCGGATGCTGCCGCGCGGCGCCGGGCACGTCGTCAACATCGCGTCGGTCGCCGGGGTCATGTTCACCCCCGGCCTCGCCCTGTACAACGCCAGCAAGGCCGCCGTCCTCGCGTTCACCGAGGCGGCCAGGCTGGAGGTCCAGGACCGGGGCGTGCACGTCAGCGCCCTCCTGCCGACGTTCACCAACACCGACCTGGTCGCGGGGACGAGCAGCCCGAAGGGGCAGAAGAACTGCGAGCCCGAGGACATCGCGGCCGCCGTCGTCGAGCTGATCGGCAGGCCGCGCCCGCAGGTCGTCGTCCCGAAGAAGCTCGGCAGGCAGCTCAGGCTGAGCGCGCTGTTCTCCGACCGGGCCAAGCAGGCGGTCTCGCGCCGGCTCGGGCTCGACAAGATCTTCCTGGAGTACGACCCGGACGCCCGCAAGGCCTACGACAGCCGCATCCGCTCGGGTTGACGGCCTTATCCGCTCGGGCTCCCGGCCGTCAGGCGCGCCGGGTCCTGCGGGCCTTGCGGAAGGCGCGGCGGGCCTCGGGGACGTAGCGGACGGCCTCGGGCAGCAGCGGCCACGCGCGGTTCGCGGCCCGGACGGTCGCCGCGAACCGCCGGTGGCGGCGCTCGTCGGCGGCGCTCCACGGCAGGTCGAGCAGCTCGCGCATCCGCGGGTGCAGCCCGCCGACCGTGATGAAGCGGGCGACCGCGTTCAGCGGCGGCGACACCGCGCGCCACACCGGCGCGGGGACCTTCGGCGGCGCGGGCAGCCCCTTGGTGACGTAGCCGACGCCGTACCGGGCGGTCTTGTGCGGGACGATCTCCTCGTCCAGCATCCGCTTCCAGTACGCCTGGAACGCCTCCCAGTCCTCGGGCATGGCCCGGTCGCTGACCCCGTACATCCGGAACCAGACCTTGGACTCGTCGTAGATCCGGCGCTTCTCCGCGTCGCCGAGCGGCCTGATGAACGTCTCGATGCAGTACAGCATGTGGTCGAGGAAGGTGGCGTGCGCCCAGTAGTAGGTCTCGGGATCGAGCGCGTGGTAGCGGGAGCCGTCCGGCATCGTCCCCTTGATCTCGCGGTGGTAGTCGCGGACCTCGTGCCCCGTCTCGACGGACCGGTCCGCGCCGTACACCGTGTTCAGGATCGGGCCGGTGGACCGCTTCAACCGCGCGAACGTCTCGGAGAAGAACACCGAGTGGTCGAGGACGCCCTGGCCGAGTGCCGGGAGCATGTTCTGCAGCACCGCCGCCCGGGGGCCGACCAGGAGCATCCGGCTGTCGCCGAAGTAGCGCCAGGTCAGCGAGCCCGGTCCGAGGGGCGCCGGGGTCTGCGTCTCGGCCTGGTCCGTCATGTTCACCGCCGTTGGTCGGAGACAGAACTACAGAACGACGATTATTGTAACTGTGTAGCATCCGGAGTGGCGAGCCGGGTGCCCGAGCCGGTTAGGGTGCCGATATGACCATGCACGCGACCACCGTCGAAGGGCTGCTGGCCCGGCTGGCCGCACCGGAGCAGGGTGCCGACGACCTCGACACCCGCATCCTGGACGCCGCGCTCACGGAGTTCGAGACCTACGGGCTGCGCAGAGTCAGCGTCGAGGACGTCGCCAAGCGTGCCGGCGTCGCGCGTACCACCATCTACCGGCGCTTCAGCAACAAGGAGCAGCTGCTCCAGGCCGTGATCCTGCGGGAGTGCCGCCGGTTCCTCACCGCGATCGCGCAGGCCACCGAAGACCTCGCGTCCCCCGGCGACGCCATCGTGGAGGGGTTCGTGGTCGGGCTGCAGAGCGCACGCACGCACCCGCTGATGACGCGCGTCCTGGAGAGCGAGCCCGAGGCGTTCCTGCCGCAGCTCAGCATGAACGGCGGAGCGGTCATGCTCGCCGCCCGCGACATCCTCGCCGACCGGCTGCGCCGCGCCCGCCCCGATGACCCGGAGGACCACAACACCGTGGCGGAGGTGCTGCTGCGGCTCGCGATCTCGCTGCTGCTCGTCCCCGGCGGCGGGCTCGCGCTGGACGACGAGGACGCGATCCGCGCCTTCGCCCGCGACTACCTCACCCGCATGCTCCGCCCGTAGCACCGCCCGGCCGCATTCCGCCGGGCCGTATTCCGCCGGGCCGCGTTCGTCCCGTACCCTCCTTCTGTCGAACTTGGTTCTAGAACCGGAGGCGGGGCATGGAGGAGGCGGTCGTCAAGACGTCCTACGGGAAGGTCCGCGGCAGCACGCGGGACGGCGTCACCGCCTTCCTCGGCATCCCGTACGCCGCGCCCCCGTTCGGGCCGAACCGCTTCCAGGCGCCCCGGCCGCCGGAGCCGTGGGACGGCGTCCGCGACGCCGTCGAATACGGGCCGACCGCGCCCAAGCCCGGCTACCCCAAGCCGTACGACTCGATGCTGCCCGACCCGGACATCCCGGGAGAGGACTGCCTCAACCTGAACGTCTGGACGCCGGAGCCCGGCGGTTCCGGGCTTCCGGTCATGGTGTGGATCCACGGCGGCGCGTTCCGCAACGGGTCGGGGGCCGTGCCGATCTACAACGGCCGCAACTTCGCCCGCGACGGCGTCGTCTGCGTGACGATCAACTACCGGCTCGGCGTCGAGGGCTTCGCCAACCTCCCCGGCGCGCCGCTCAACCGCGGCCTGCGGGACCAGATCGCGGCGCTGGAGTGGGTGCGCGGCAACATCGCGGGGTTCGGCGGCGACCCGGACCGCGTCACGGTCTTCGGCGAATCCGCCGGCGGGATGAGCGTCAGCACCCTGCTCTCCCTCGACCTCGGGCTCTTCGGCCGCGCGATCGCGCAGAGCGGCGCCGGCGGCATCGCCCAGGACCCGGACGACGCGATGCTCGTCACCAGGGAGATGGCGGCCCGGCTCGGCGTGGAGCCGACCGCCGAGGCGTTCGCGGCGCTCGCCCCGGCCGCGATCATGCCCGTCCAGTCGGCCGTCGCCGCGGAGGTCGCGGCACTGCCCGACCCCGGCCGCTGGGGCGCCACCACCGCCGCGGGCGGCATGTCGCTGACCCCGGTCCTGGACGGCGACCTGCTGGCCAGGCGACCCGAGGACGCCATCGCGGACGGCGCCGGACGGGACGTGGACCTGCTCATCGGCTACACGTCCGAGGAGTTCCGGTTCTTCCTGATGCCCACCGGCCTCGCCGATGACCTCACCGAAGAACTCGTCGGCGCCGTCACCACGGCGATGGGCGTCCCGCCCGGCCTGCCCGCCGCCTACCGCGGTCACCACCCGGACATGACCCCCGGCGAGCTGATGGCCACGATCATCACCGACCACATGTTCCGCATCCCGGCGAACCGGGCCGCCGCCGGACACGTCGCGTCCGGCGGCGCCGGCGGGACGTGGATGTACGAGTTCGGGTGGCGGTCGCCCGTGGGTGACCTGGGTGCCTGCCACGCGCTGGAGCTGGGCTTCGTCTTCGACAACCTGACGAAGGAGGCCGAGGGGCTGGCCGGGCCGAACCCGCCGCAGGCCCTCGCCGACCGCATGCACCGCGCCTGGACGGACTTCGCCGCGCACGGCGACCCGGGCTGGGAGCGGTTCGATCCGTCCGCCCGCGCGGTCAAGTTCTTCGACGGTCCCGCCGACGAGGTCGTGAAGGACCCCTCCGGCGGCGACCGCGAACTCTGGGACTAGGTCAGCTGCCGAGGCGCTTGCGGCCCTGGGCGCGCACGCGCTTGCGCTGGGACGGGTCGAGCATCAGGTACCCGACGAGCGGCGCCCCGATGACGCCGAGGATGATCAGCGTGGTCAGCCACCACGGGAAGATGATCAGGGTCAGCAGGCCGACGACGACGCCGCCGATCACGAACTTTGTCTGGGTCGACATCCGGTACCTCCGTCTACGGGCCGCGTTTACGGGCCGCCCATTCTGTACAACGGCCGCGCCGGGGCCGCTGTTCCACGATATGTCGCGAGTCGGCCCGATGGCCACACTGATCTGTCCTCGCAGGTAGAACGTTCCGCCCCCGGGACCGGCTGCGCGGCTCGGATCCGCGGGGTCGGATCCGCCGGTTCAGATCCGCAGGGAGAGCTGGCCGCCGCCCAGGGTCCGCAGGACCTCTGCGTGCAGCCTGCCGTTGGTGCACACGACGCTGCCGCCGTCCGGGCCGGGCACGCCGGACAGGTCGGTGAACATCCCGCCGGCCTCCTCCACGATGACCTGGAGCGCGGCGAGATCCCACAGCGACACCTCCGGCTCGGCCGACACGTCGACCGCCCCCTCGGCGACCATCATGTGCGACCAGAAGTCGCCGAACGCCCGCGTCCGCCACACCGAGCGGGTCAGGTCGAGGAACCGGTCGAGCCGCCCCTGCTCCTCCCACCCGCTGAGGCTGGAGTACGACAGCGACGCGTCCGACAGGTCCGCCACCGACGACACGTTCATCCGGGTGGCGCGGGTCAGGCTGCGTCCCGTCCAGGCGCCGCCGCCCCGCGCGCCCCACCAGCGCCGGTTCAGCGCGGGCGCCGACACGACCCCGACGACGATCTCGTCGTTCTCCATCAGCGCGATGAGCGTCGCCCACACCGGGACGCCCCGCACGAAGTTCTTCGTCGCGTCGATCGGGTCGATGATCCAGCAGCGGTTCCCGTACCCGCTCTTGCCGTACTCCTCGCCGAGCACCGCGTCCCGCGGGCGAGCCCGCTTCAGCGTGCCGCGGATCTGCTCCTCGACGCTGCGGTCGGCGTCGCTGACCGGCGTCAGGTCCGGCTTGGTCTCGATGGCGAGATCGAGCGCGCGGAAACGCCTGGTCGTGATGTCGTCGGCCCCGTCCGCCAGCACATGCGCGAGACGAAGGTCATCGGAATAGCCCGCCACGGCGAGCCACGCTACCCTGATCACGGGTTGTCCAGACACACTTACCCGGGCCGAACCGGCTTTTCGGTCGTCCGCTCGGGGCGCGCCGGGCGATGTGGGCCATCCGGCGGGTGCGGTGGTGGGAGCATGGGGCCCATGGCGCACGACCTTCCCGAATGGGTGGCCGAGCTGACCGACCCGCGCCGGGCGGAGACGCTCGACGGGCTCGCCGACCGCCTCGTACCGCTGGCCGAGCACGCCATCGACGTGTCCCGTCGATTGCAGGCGCAGCTCAACGAACTCAACGACCCGTTCAAGCGTGAGGCCCTCTACGGGCGGGTGGAACGGCTGAAGGCCCGGGCGGGGGAGGCGCTGGACGAGATCACTGCGGAGATCGCCGCCTCCGGCGAGGAGCGCATCGAGCGCGTCTGGGCGGACTGGGCCGACAAGACCGGTCCCGGCGAGCGCGGTGAGCGCGAGCGCGAGCTGCGTCGCATGCTGGACCGCGACATCGTCCCGGCGCTGTCCGAACGGCAGCGGGACGTCGCCGAGCAGGTCGCCGAGCGCTCCTCCGGCGCGCTGGAGGAGGCGACGCAGACGCTGCTGACCCGGGTGGAGGAGCTGGCCAAGGCCGTCACCGACCTGATCCACGACGTCCTGCCGCTGGCCCGCGAGGGGCTGACGCTGGCCAGCCGCATCTCGGCCCTGTCGGGTCAGGCGCGGCGCGCGGGCCGCGGCCCGGTCCCGGACGAGCTGAAGGACGCCGGAGCCGAGACGACCCGGGCGTTCGACGAGGCGGTCGCGCGGCTGGAGCTGGAGTGGGCCGCGCTCGGCGCCCGCTCCGCCACCGTGCGGGCGGCGCTGCGCGGGGCGGAGGAGAGCGCGTTCAGCCGCGTCACCGAGGAGATGACCCGCTGCGTGGAGGAACTCGCCCCCGAGCACGTCAAGGCCCTCAACGAGGCCGAGGCCAGGGCCCGCACCCTCTTCGAGGAGTCGGCGCAAGGCTAGGACGGGTCGCGGAGTGTCTTGAGGAACACGAGCGGGGTCAGGACGGGCTTCGCAGCGTTCTCAGCAGGGTTTCGAAGTGGGGGACGCTCTCGTCCCAGTGCTCCTGGTCGCTGACCAGGGACGCCTGGTAGACGGCGTCGTCGAACTCGAAGGCCCGCACCCGCATCCGGCCCGAGATGCCGTTCTTGGCGAAGGTGAACTGCAGTTCGGCCGCCTCGCCGCCGCGATAGGGGATGCCGCGCTTGAGGCTCTCCTGCTCGTAGCCGGGGTAGTCCGGGTCGTCCGGGAGCTCGGCGGCCCTGTCCGCGAGAGCATCCGCGGGACTCCGCGCGGCGGTGGAGGAGACGCGCCTGATGTTCACCCCGCGATGGACCCCCTCGCGCTGGTCCATGAACGTCATATCGTCCCCGTCCGCTTGCTCCCAGCCCTTGGGGACCGCAACCACGAACGCCGATCCCCGGTAGAGGCGGTATCCGTCGGGGACGTCGACGTTCGGCGGCGCGGGGGAGGTCCTGTCAGCGCCGGTCCGCGACTTGCCGCCGTCCCCGAGGGTGGTGAACACGACGACCGTGGCGACGGCGACGACCAGCGCCGCCGTGAAGATCCCGGCCGGGATGATCAGCGGCCAGGGCGGGCGCCGCCGTCGCGCGGCGGGGACGGGCGACACGACGGTCGGCGGGGCC
>NZ_SMKK01000212.1 GCF_004348425.1 Actinomadura sp. 7K507 | reverse complement strand
CGACCTCATCTGCGTCTCGACGAACGTGATGTTGACGAACTCGACCTCGACCAGCACCTGCCCCTCACCGGGCACCGGATCGGGCGCCTCCCCCGGCACCAGCATCTCCGGCCCGCCGAACTCCCTCAGCCACACCGCACGCATATGTCACTCCTCCGCTCACACCGTTCACCTGCAGCGTGCTACCTCAAGCATGGTCGAGGTCAAGCCGTTCGCAACGAATCCCTTTTCTCGCCACACTCGCCTCTGTAAGCTTTCGCGCATATTCCGCCCCGTTGTCGGCTGCCGCTCAGGGATGGCGATGCGCGCCCGGTTGGTACGTTCCTCCCCACTGAGGTCTCACCGCGCCGCTGCCCTGCCCTTACTCTTGGCGGTGTGCGCGGTCGCCGGATGCGGCTCGTCCGGCTCGTCCTCCAGTGGCGAACTGGCCCCCAACGGCTCCTTCGACACCGGCGCCCCCGCCCCGGCGTCCACCGCCGTCGCCCCCTCGGCGATCCCCACGGCACAGCTCTTCGAGACGGTCCTCCAGCGCTACCGCGAGTACCACGACGCCTACAAGAAGGCGCACGAGAACAACGACCCCTCTGACCTGGGCACCGTCGCCATGGATCCGCTGCTCGCCACCGTGACGAAGGCCATCGAGTCCAACAAGGCGAGGGGCGTGATCTGGCGCTTCACGATGACCCTCAACCCACGCGTCTACGCACGCTCGAAAGACAGCACCAAGATCTACCTCGTCGACTGCGTTCGAACCCTCGCCGGATACCGCTACTCGGCGAAGACCGGTGAGCGCACCGGAGGCGGACCAGGCGGCGCCTACCTGTACCGGTACACCGTCCAGTACGACGATGGCTCCTGGAAGATCGCCGCCTCTGCCCGGGACGGCAAATGCTGATCTCGATATTCAGCGAAGGACACGCGATGTCTCACCAGCCCCCCAGCCGGCGCCGAGCAGCGCCGAGCGTCATCGCCGCGGCCGCCCTCCTCGCCCCCGCGCTCGCTTTCCCGGGACAAGCCGTGGCCTATGCAGCCGCCGGGCCGGGTGACTGTGTGAAACCCGACGATATCGACTGCAATGCAACGAGCATCACGGGCGGAACGTCCGGCGGTGGCGGTACAGGCGGAGGAGGTGGTGGCGCCTCCGGACCTGTGCAGCCGCCCGACCCTGTGGGGCTGACGGAGAACCAAGGGGTCGGCTTCGTCGACGTTCCCGGCGAACCACCGGCCCCCGCACCGCCCAGCACGTTCCTGCTGGTACAGCAGGCCAACGACTCGGCAGCGTTCCCGATACCGACCGTGCATACGGCTCCCACGGACAAGACGTACGTGAGGCTACGGACGAACCTGTGGGTGGAGGGTTTCGGCGTCGTCCAGACCGATCCGGTCAGTGCGGGTGCGCAGACGGTTCAGGCGACCGCGAAGCCCTCGTCGGTCACCTGGGATCTGGGTGAGAAGAAGCTCGTGTGCCAGGACGCCGGCAGCAAGGACGGGGAGACCTGTCACTACACGTTCAAGCGGTCATCCACGGGGCAACCGGGCGGCTCCTACAAGATCACCGCAACCGTCACATGGACCGTCAGCTGGACCTGTGAAGGCGACGACTGCGATACCGGAGGCGGCGACCTCGGCACCACCACCCGGACGTCGCAGCCGACGCCGCTCGTCGTCAGCGAGATCCAGACCAACACGGGCCAGTGATGTCGAGCGAACACCGGCTGCCGGGGTTCGTCGAGTTGGCGGAGTTAGGGTCCGGAGCCCAGGGCGAGGTGGTGCTCGCCCGACATGAGTCCGGCGGCGGACCTGTCGCGATCAAGTACCTCGCGACCGGACTGCTGGGTGACACTGCGGCGCGGAACACCTTCCGCGACGAGGCCCAGATGCTCAAACGGGTGGTCAACCCGCATGTGGCGCGACTACTGGAATACCTGGAGTCGCCCTGGGGCGCGGCGATCATCCTGGAAGCCGTCGCCGGGCGTCCCCTCCGCAAGGTTTTGGACGAACACGACGGCCCCCTGACCCCAGAGGCCGCACTGACGACGTTGAAGGGCTCCCTGCTCGGATTAGCCGCCGCGCACGCGGTCGGAGTCGTCCACCGCGACTACAAGCCCGCCAACGTACTCGTCCAAGACGACGGCCAGAGCAAACTGATCGACTTCGGGATCGCCGTCCTCACCGGACAGAGCGGCCGCGCTGGCACTCCGGTTTACATGGCACCCGAGCAATGGGCGGGCGAACCGGCCACCCCAGCAACCGATCTCTACGCGGCCACCTGTGTTTTCGTCGAGTGCGTCAGTGGCGAGAAACCTTTTCACGCAAAGACTCCGGACGCTCTGAAGGCCGAGCACAACAGCGCACCTCCACCGCTCGAACGGGTTCCCGAGCCACTCCGTCCGCTGGTCGAGCGAGGCATGGCCAAAAGCCCGTCCGACCGAATCTGGAACGCCTACGAGTTCGTCAATGAACTCGAAACCATTGCCGTCCAGACCTATGGACCGGACTGGGAACGACGCGGCATTGTCGCTCTCGGGGTCATCGCAGCGACCGTGACCACGACGGTTCCGCTGGCGATCCTCGGTGGCGCGATTCTGGCTCCCGGCGCTGCCGGTACGACGACGGCGGCAGGCACTGCGGCTTCCAGTGTGGTCGGCCCCGCGTCGGCGATGTACTCGCAGGGCGCAGCGACAGCGGACGTGATGACCAAGGTCGGTTCATCTACGTCCAAGGGCTTTCTGGGCAAGCTTGGAGGGGCGAAGGGCGCCACAGGCATCGGTGCCGCGGGCGTCGGTGCCGCGATCATCGCGTGGTTCTTCTGGCCGGCGAGCCCGACCGTCGGAGGGACGAGCCAAGGCACGGTCCACGGTTACTTCACTAACCCGGGTGCGCTTCTCGGTCAGCCGTCCATGCCCGCCGCCGAAACTCCGTACATGAACCTGAAGCTCACGGTGACACCCGCGCGCGCTAAGCCCGGAACAACAATGCGCATGATGATCGAGTTCAGTGCACGCACACCAAAAGGCGCGAAGTACTGGCCGAACGGCTCACGGCAATGCTTCGGAGAGACAGAAGAAGGTCGCCAGCAGGGCGATCCCTACGAGTTTGCCATAGGGACCAAAATTCCAACAAAGCACAAGAATTGGGTAGCGTTCTACCGAATTCCCCCGACGCACCCACAAGAGCTGCCTAAGAAAAAAGACGCCACCATCGTTGGCGCCACGGGGGGAGTCAGCGGCGAACACCAGCCTTACGTCTGGTCGGAATGTGCCACCATGAGCGAGTGGACAGAGATTCGCACGTTCACCGTCCCGAATTCCAATGACCTGAGATCAGGGAAGTATCTTCTTTCACCAGCGGTGCCTGTACAGATCACCGGCAAGAACGGGAACGTCCCACTCGAATCGATGGGGCCGGTTACAGAGGGGGCGTTGCCGCCGGTGGAGTTGCTGGACGAATGAAAATCAGGCAAAGCCACGATCGCCTAGACGGAGGTACCCGGGCCAATGACATCGCGCGAGCACCGGCTGCCGGGGTTCGTTGAGCTGGCGGAGTTGGGGGCCGGGGCTCAGGGCGAGGTGGTGCTCGCGCGGCATGAGTCCGGTGGTGGGCCGGTTGCGATCAAGTACCTCGCGACAGGGCTGCTGGGTGACACGGCGGCGCGGAACACCTTCCGTGACGAGGCCCAGATGCTCAAACGGGTCGTCGATCCGCATGTGGCGCGACTGCTGGAATACCTGGAATCGCCCTGGGGCGCAGCGATCATCCTGGAAGCCGTCGCCGGACGTCCCCTCCGCAAGGTCCTGGACGGGCACGACGGCCCCCTGACACCCGAAGCCGCGCTAGTGATGTTGAAAGGCTCATTGCTCGGGCTGGCCGCAGCGCACGCGGTCGGGGTCGTCCACCGCGACTACAAGCCCGCCAACGTGCTCATCCAAGACGACGGGCAAAGCAAACTGATCGACTTCGGCGTCGCCGTCCTCACCGGACAAGGCGGCAGCGCAGGCACCCCCGCCTACATGGCACCCGAACAGTGGGCCGGCGAACCCGCGACCCCCGCAACCGACCTCTATGCCGCCACCTGCGTCTTCGTCGAGTGCATCACCGGTGAGAGGCCCTTCCGGGGGCCGGCGCTGGAGACGCTGAGAACCGAGCACACCAACGCCCCACCGCCACTCGACCGGGTTCCCGAGCCATTGCGCCCGCTGGTCGAGCGAGGCATGGCCAAAAGCCCGTCCGACCGGGCCTGGAACGCCTACGAATTCGTCGGCCAACTCGAAACGGCCGCCGCGCAGACCTACGGACCCGACTGGGAACGCCGTGGACTCTTCGCCCTCGGAGCCATCGCCGCAACCGTGGCGACCACAGTCCCACTGGCGATCCTCGGAGGAGCGCTAGTCGCTCCCGGTGCTGCGTCGACGGCGGCGGGCACCGTCACCTCCGGGCTGGCCGCCCCGGGATCGATCGGCTATGCCCAAGGCACCGCAGCGGCCGATTTCGCGGCGAAGACCGGCGCATCCGCGTCGAAAGGCTTCCTGGGCAAGATCGGCGGGACGAAGGGGGCCGTGGGCATCGGCACCGCCGGGGTCGGCGCTGTGATCGCCGCCTGGGTGTTGTGGCCTTCGGGGCCGGGTGTCGGCGGGGAGAGCCGCGGCGGGATCCACGCCTACTTCACCCGCCCGGGCCTCTTGACCGGACAGCCCCACATGCCCGCCTCCGAGACCCCGTCCATGGATTTGATCATCACGGTCACTCCGGCGAGGGTGAAGCCGGGGACGAATCTGCGAGTGGTCCAGCAGTTCCGGGCCAAGACGCCGGCCGGCGCGAAATATCTCCCGGGCGGCCGGAGGCAATGCTTCGGCGAGAACCATAATCGGACCGATGTCGTCAACAACTACGAGTTCGGGTGGCACAGCACCGACGCCCCGTCCGAGGGGACGAACTTGGCCTTCTACCGCGTCCCCCCGGCGGAACTGAAAGAACTGCCGACAGGAACGGGCGCCGTCTTCGTCCCGGCGAAGAGCAAGAAGACGGGCGAATCGCAGCCCTACATCGAGGCCGAGTGCGCCTACCAGAGCAAATGGACCGAGACATTAACCCTGCGGGTGCCGGGCCCGGAGATCCTGGAACCGGGGACCTACTTGGTGTCGACCATCGCTCCGATGCGGATCACGGGCACCAGGGAGGGCGTCTCGCAGGAGACGATGGGGACGGTCAACGAAGGGGCTGCCCCGGTCATCGAAGTGCTGGACGGCTGAAGGGCGGGGAGCGGTCCCCGTCGGGCGAAGGGGCGGTGTGCTTCCGAACGGCCCCAGTCTGAAGTGACGGCCTTGGGTGGGAGGACGCTACGGCGCGGCCGGTGATGGCGCGTGTGCGGGAAGGCGTCATCGGAGGGGTGCCATCGGCTGCCCGGGTTGGGGATCGCGGGGCCCGTGCAGGGAGGTGCCCTTGATGTCGAGGTCGGGCAGGACCGGTCCAGTGGGTGGGGCCCACGCCCCACCGGGACGGTGATCGAGCGGAAGACCGGCAGCAGGAGCAGCATCGGGAGCCCGACACGGCGGTACGAGCCTGTCGGCGATGAAGCGGGCACGGCGGCGGTAGGCGGAGCGGTCGAGCCGGTGGAGCAGGGTCGCTGACCGGGTTGTCCTCTCAAGCGTCCGCGTGCGGGGGGAGCAGCGCGGTCAGGACGGTGGCGAACGCCCGCTCGATGACGTCGGCCGTGACGGCCTCCGGGTCGGCGAGGTGCTCGTTGACGAGGCCGTTGGTGAGGCAGTGCAGGATCAGCCCGGCCAGGTCCGGCGGGACGGCCGGGCTGGTCCCGGCGCGCTCGGTCAACTCGGCGATCGAGCGGGCGGCCGTGTCCCGCTGCGCGCGGCGCATGGGGGTGAGGACCTCCCGTGTCTTCTCGTCGCGGGCGGCGCGGGCGGCGAACTCCAAGCCGAGCTGGCCGCGGCCGGTGTCCGCGACGATCCGGGCGCTGATCACCTGGGCGACCCGGTCGATCATCGTGGCGGCGTCGCCGTCGAGTTCGGCCGTCACGGTGGCCAGCTCGTCCTGGGCGCCCTCGCCGAGGATCGCTCCGAAGAGTTCCTGCTTGCCGCCGAAGTTGGAGTAGACGGCGCCCTTGGTGAAGCCGGCGGCGTGGGCGATGTCCTCCAATCGGGCGTCGGCGTAGCCGTTCTCGGTGAACGCGCGCACCGCCTCCGCCAGCAGGCGCCGCCGGACCTCATCGCGCGGGACCCGCCTGGCGGGCCCTGGGTTGTCATCGCTCATGGGCGGACCGTAGCATACTGAAAGTACTGAATACTTTCGGTATCGAATCTGGAGGGTCTCCCTTGGCCATCTCGTACCGCCGGTCCCTGGCACTCGCCGCCGGCGCCCTGCTGGCACTCGCACCGCTCACCGGATGCGGCGCCTCAGCCGACGACGCCCGGCCGGAGAAACGCTCCTTCGGCCCGGTCGGCGACCGCCTCACGATCGTCAAGGACGAGGGTGACCTGGACGTCCGGCCCGGCGACGTGGACCGGGTCCAGGTCACCCGCCGGTTCGACCGCTGGGCGTTCATCGGCGGTGAGCCGGCCGCGACCTGGGAGTTCGAGGGCGACCGGCTCACCCTGGCCACCGACTGCGACACGCTCGTCGGTGGCTGCGAGGTGCGCTACGAGGTGCTCGTCCCCAGGAACCTCCCGCTGAGCATCGAGGGAGACAACGGGCGGATCTCCGCCACAGGTATCAGCACGGCGCTGCGGATTCGCAGCACCAACGGCGCGATCTCGGCCACCGGCGCCTCCGGACCGCTCGACCTGCGCACCGAGAGCGGCGAGCTCCGCTCCGCGTCCACCAGGTCGGAGCGCGTCACGGCCACCTCGCAGAACGGGAAGGTCGGCCTGTCGTTCGCCCACGCGCCCCGGCAGGTGGCCGTGACGACCGAGAACGGCGAGGTGAAGGTGACGGTCCCCCGCGCCGCGTACAAGGTCACCACTAGTACCGAGAACGGCGACGTCCACTCCGGCGTCCCCAACGAGGCCTCCGCCCCCCGTTCGATCACCGCCCGCAGCGGCAGCGGTGCGATCACCCTGAACACCGCGGCAGGCGACTGACGGGGAGCGAGTACCTCCGCGACCCTTACCTTGCCGGCCTGGACGACCCGTACGATCGGCGGCGCGCTTCCGGTTCGGCGCAGGACGTTCGTGACCGGCCCAGACCTCTGCCGGAGGGGTCAGGGGTGAGCGAGCGCCGGCTCGCCGTCCTCGGCGCCCCCCGCGCCCTCGCCGTCCTCGGTGACGGCCTGGTGTTCGGGGCGCGAAGTGTTCATCAGGACAGCGACGATCACGGCGCCGGCCAGGAGGATCCCCGCGGTCCAGGTTCCGGCTGTCACGAATCCTTCCAGCATCGCCTTCTTGGCGAAGGCCGGGCTCCCGCCCTGCGAGGCATGTGCGGCCAGGTAGTCCGCGGTCGCGCTGGTGGCGATGGTGTTGATCAGCGCGGTGCCGAGCGAGCTGCTGATCTGCTGCGCGGTGTTGACGCTGGCCGAGGCGATGCCCGCGTCGCGCTGGTCGACGCCGTGGGTGGCGTAGTTGAAGGCCACCGGCATGATCACGCCCGCCCCCAAGCCGAGCAGGAGTTCTGAGACAAGCACGCCCTCGACGTAGGCGGTGCCGATCTCCATGGTGCGCAGCCACAGCATGCCGAAGGCGATGAGCAGCATGCCCGGCACGATCAGCATCCGCGGCGGGAGCTTGGGCAGCAGCCGGGTGGCGAGCCCGCCTGCCGACACCAGGACCGCCACGGTCATCGGGAGGAAGGCCACACCCGTCCTGATCGGCGAGTATCCCTTGACGACCTGCAAGTAGTAGGTCATGAAGAGGAACGCCCCGAACATCCCGACCATGGCCAGTCCCGCGCTCAGGTAGGCGCCGCCGCGGGTTCGGCTGGCGATCAGGCGCGGCGGCAGCATCGGCTGCGGCACCCGGCCCTCGACGAAGGCGAACGCGGCGAGCAGGACCGCGCCCCCGGCCAGCAGACCGATGACCTTCGCCGAGCCCCAGCCGTCGGACTCCGCCTGGCTCGTGCCGTACACGATCGCGACCAGCCCGGCGGTCACCAGGAGCACGCCGGGGATGTCGAACCGGGCCCTGCCCCCGTTCTGCGACTCGGCCAGCATCGCGTACCCGCCGACCGCCGCGGTCAGGGCGATCGGGACGCTGACGTACAGGCACCAGCGCCAGTCCAGGTAGTCGGTCAGCGCCCCGCCGGCCAGCAGCCCGATCGCGCCGCCCACGGCGGTGATGGCGCCCCAGATCCCGAACGCCTTGGCGCGCTCCTTGGGCTGAGTGAACGTCACGGTCAGCAGCGAGAGCGCGGACGGGCCGAGCAGTGCGGCGAACCCACCCTGCAGGGCACGGGCGATCAGCAGCATCTCGAAGTCGGCCGCCGCGCCGCCGAGTGCCGACGCCCCGGCGAAGCCGAGCAGTCCGATCAGGAAGGTCCGCTTGCGGCCGGTGTAGTCGGCGATCCGGCCGCCGAGCAGCAGCAGGCTGCCGAACGCCAGCGTGTACCCGGTGATGATCCACTGCCGGTCGCCGTCGGAGATCCCCAGATCTCGCTGGAGCGACGGCAGCGCGATGTTCACGACCGTCCCGTCCAGAACGATCATGAGCTGGGCCAGCCCTATGAAGAACAGCGCGGCCCAGCGGCGCGAATCGGCCGCCGGGTCCTGTGCCTTCGTCGTTGCCATGACTTCGTCCTCCGCTGGTGGTCTGCGCGCCGCGCGGATCGTCCGCGCGGCGTCCTGACAGTCACGAGACGACGGCGCCTCATGCCCTGTAACAGCGCGGTCGTGTGACGTGGGTCATCGCTCGTGGGTGTTACAAAGCGCTGGGGAGCGGCGTCTAGTGCGTGTGGCGGAGCTGAGGTCGAGCGGGCGGGAGCCAGGCATGAGCCAGCGCAGCGAGCGGACGACGGACGCAGCCGGCCCGCTCGAACGTGCCGACCAGGCGGATTCGGTGGATTCGGCCACCGAGGTGTTCGTTGCCCACCGCAACCTGCTGTTCACCGTCGCCTACGAGATGCTCGGTTCGGCCGCCGACGCCGAGGACGTCCTGCAGGAGACCTGGCTGCGCTGGGTGGGCGTCGACCTGGCCACCGTGCGGGAGCAGCGTGCGTACCTGGTGCGGATCGTCACCCGGCAGGCGCTGGACCGGCTGCGTGCGCTCGGCCGACGCAAGGAGTCCTACGTCGGGCCGTGGCTGCCCGAGCCGCTGCTGACCGCCCCCGATGTGGCCGAGGACGTCGAGCTGGCCGAAAGCGTCTCGATGGCGATGCTGCTGGTGCTGGAGACGCTCCAGCCGATCGAGCGGGCGGTGTTCGTGCTGCGCGAGGTGTTCGACCTGGCCTACGACGAGATCGCCGACGCCGTCGGCAAGACCCCGGCGGCGGTACGCCAGATCGCCTACCGGGCGCGGGCGCGCGTCGCCGCGCGCCGGCCGCGCGGCGGCGTCTCCCCGGCCGAGACCCGAGCCGCGCTCGGGGCCTTCCAGCGCGCGGTCGAAACCGGCGATCTGCGGCGCCTGCTCGACATCCTGGCGCCGGACGTCGTCGCCCTGAGCGACGGCGGCGGAATCAAACATGCCCTGCTTCGGCCCATCGTGGGCGCGGAGAAGGTGGCCCGGCTGCTGGCCGCCGGCTGGTGGAAGCGCGACGCCGAGAGGACAGTCGAGCTGGTGCAGATCAACGGTGGCCCGGGGCTGCTCGTCCGAGTCGGTGGGGAGATCGACGGCGTGGTGGCGGTGCGGGTCGAGAGCGGCTACGTCACCGGCGCCTACCACGTGCGCAATCCCGACAAGCTGTCGCGGATGGAACGGGAGACCGTCGTGAGCCGCTGACACCGCAACGATCTGCAGCCCGCGCTGCGCCCGGAGATCGGTGATCGAGGTGCTGGACGAAGCGACCGGGGCTCAGTGCCGGACGGGGTAGCGCAGGTGGAGGGCTCGGTGGCCCTGGACGACGATCGGGTCTTCGAGGAGTTGGTGGTGGCCCCCGTACAGCTTCGTGAAGTACGGGATTCCCTCGCCGAACAGCACCGGCACGAGGCTGACGCAGACCTCGTCCACCAGCCCGGCGTCGAGTGCCTGCTGGGTGATCGTCGTGCTCGCGATGATGACGTCCTGGTCTCCGGCGATCTGCCTGGCCCGGGTGATCGCGGCGTCGACGCCGTCGACGAACGTCGTGGTGGGCCACCTCGTGGCGGCGTCCTCGGGTGTGCGATGCGTGACCACGACGACGGGGCGCCTACCGGGTGCTTGTCGCCCCAGCCGTCGGCGATGTCGAACAGGCGGCGGCCGGCGACGAGCGCACCGCAGTTGCCGGTCATCTCGTGGAGTACTTGCGCACCGGCTTCGTCGACCTGGAGCGAGACGGTCTCGTTCGGGTTCGGTACGGTCACCTCGCCTGTCTCGTACCACTCGAACAGTTCCCCGACCTGGTCGTTCGGGTCTGCGACGAACCCGTCCAGCGACATCGTCATATGGGTCAGCACCTTGCCCATCGTGGGGGCCTCCTCGCTTGTCGGCTGCTTCCCCCGTATCGACCTCCGCTGACGGTGAAACTCATCGGCTTCGGGAGTCTGGGGGCGAGGTGGCCCTTGGCGCCGCCGGGGGTTACCGCATCTGCCCGGCGCCTGTGTAGGGGTGTGGGCTTCTGAGGGGTTGGTGCTGGTCGAAGCGTTCGAGGCGGAAGTCGTCGGCCCTTATGTGTGGATCGGTGCCGGCTCGCCGGGTCACTATGTCCGCCATCAAGGTGCCGACCGCCGGGGAGATTTTGTAGCCGTGGCCGCTGAATCCTGCGCAGATGTAGAGGTCTTGGATCGGGGTGGCGCTCAGGATGGGGTTGTAGTCCGGTGTCACGTCGTAGCAGCCCGCGTAGCTGGACGAGAGTGCCGGGGCCGGGAGCTTCGGTAGGCGGCTGTCCAGCTTATCGACGGTGCCGGCTATGTGCGCTTCGTCGGCCTGGTTGGAGTAGTGGTCCGGGTCGGCGAACTCGGGGCTGGCATGGTCGCTGTTGCCGACCAGGAGTTCACCTGAGCGTTCGGTCCGGATGTACTGCAGATTGACGAGATCTGAGAACACCGGCGCATCGCGTATCGGCTCTCCGGGGTCGATGAGGAGGATCTGTTCGCGCTGGGCGCGGATGGGGAGATGGAGGCCGAGGGGCGCGCATAGCGGCACGGACCAGGGGCCGGCGGCGACGACGATGCTGCCGGCGTGGATGTGCTCCCCGGCGGCGACGACGCCGACGGCGTGCCCGGACGGCCCCAGGGTGATGCCGGTGACCGGGGTGTCCTGCCGGATGGAGACGCCGAGCCGCCGGGCGGCGTGCGCGAACGCCTGGCCGGTCTGGTAGGCGTCGCCGTAGCCGCCTCGCGGCTCGTAGGCGAACGCCGCGAAGTCGGTGAGGTCGGCCCAGGGCCACAGGGCTTGTACGTCGTCGTGGCTGATGGTCTGGACGTCGATGCCGATCTGATGGTGCATCGCTAGGTTCGCCTCTAGGGCGGCCACGTTCTCCGGGCCGACGCCCACTACGTAGCCGGTTTGCTGGAAGCCGACGTCCTGGCCGAGGAGGTCTTGGGCGTTCTCGAATATCTGGAGGCCGTTCCAAGCCATTGCTGCGAGAGACGGCACGCCGTAGTGGCAGCGCACGACGCCGCTGGATTTGGCGGTGCCGCCGGAGCAGAGGGTGCCGCGCTCCAGGACGAGGACGTCGCGTACACCGCGTTGTGCGAGCGCCCACGCGGTGCTCAATCCCTCGATCCCGCCTCCGATGATGATGACGTCCGGGCTGGGAGACATGGTCTTCCTCTCTGCGTCAGCGTCTCTGCGTCAGCGTCTCTGCGTCGGCGTCTCTGCGTCGGCGTCCTTGCGTCGGCGTCTCTGCGTCGGCGTCTAGCTCCAGGGGAATGGAGAGTGGCTGACGGGATGGAGGCGGCCCGCTTCGAACCGGGAGAACCGGAACGGTTCGAGGAGGGCTTGGGGTTCGCCGAGGAGTTCCTTCGCGACGAGCGCGCCGACGCCGATCATCTTGTAGCCGTGGTTGGAGTCGGCGACGACGGTGACGTTGTCGTGGAATCGGTCGAACACCGGGAAGCTGTCGGGGGTGAAGCAGCCGATGCCTCCGGACGGCTGCTTGGAGAACAGGTGCTGCTTGCCCTCGAAGCGTTCCAGGCAGTGGGCGAGGCCGGTGGTCCACAGCCGCGCGAAGTCGGCGCCGACGACGAAATCCCTGCTGGCCGGTCCGTACGGTTCGACCGCCACCTCTTCGGCCGGACGGTCGACGTGCAGCGGGACGGCGCCGCCCTGGACTCCCCCGAAGTGGAGGTCCGGCTTGAAGTAGATGCCCCACATCGCGTCCGTCACGAGGTCGCCGTCAGCGTCGTGCAGTGGTGCATCGCTGTCGAGGTGGACCACGGGCGGGGCGTGGCCGTCCGCGTCGGTCAAGAAGGCCGGTTCCACCTCCAGCGTGCCCTCTTGCAGCGACCAGTACGTCCACATCGGCTTCTGGTGGAATTCGCCGCGCGGGTCGCGGATCTTCACGCGGGCGGGTAGGTCGAGCATGCTCCACAGGTCCCGGACCCATGGCCCGGCGGCGACGACGACCTGCTCGCACCGGATGTCGCCGTGGTTCGTGTGCACGGTGGTCACCGCACCGCTGTCCAGGCGGACGTCCTCGACCCGTACCCCGGGAACGATGCGCACGCCCCTCGCCTCGGCCTTGGCGGCAAGGCCGCGCATGGACGCCATGTTGTTGGCGTAGCCGCCGCGATGCTCGTGCAGCACGCTGGTGACGTTCTCGGCACGCCAGTCGGGGAAGATGCGTCGCAGGTAGCGGCGCGCCTCAGCGGCGCCCTCGACGAACGTCGACGGGTAACCGATCTCGCGCTGCTGCTCGTAGACGGTGCGGACGTCCGCCCGCATGGACTCCGGGGAGATCTGCAGATAGCCGACCGGATGGTAGGAGAACGCCGCCGGGTCGGATTCCCAGATATCGACCGAGTGGGCCATCAGTTCGCGCATCGCGGGCTGGAAGTAGTTGTTGCGGACGACCCCGCACGCGATGCCCGACGCGCCCGCGCCGATACCGGATTTATCGATGACGAGGACGTCCGCCCCGGTACCGGCGCCGCGCGCCTCCAGTTCCCTGGCCAGATGCCAGGCCGTGGACAGCCCGTGGACGCCCGCGCCCACGACGACGTATCGGACGGCTCTGGGAAGCGACTGCACTTGATCACCTCGTGGGGACGGGAACGTCCTGGTAGTGGGCCTGGAGGGTCGTCAGGGAGGAGTAGACGTACTCCCCTCCTTCGGGGTGGCCGTTGCCGGAGTCCTTCACTCCGGCGAACGGCGCTTCGAGGTCCACGGCGTCGCCGCGGCGGTTGACCGCCACGACGCCGGTGTGCAGGACCTCGGCCGCTTCCGCGGCGATCGCGGGATCGGCGGTGAACACCGAGGCGCTGAGACCGAACGGCGTCGCGTTGGCCATCGGCCACGCGGCGTCGGCGGACGGGAACGTCTCGACGGACACCACCGGCGCGAACAGCTCGTGGCGGCGCAGCGGCTCGTCCGGGGACAGGCCGGTCAGCAACGTGGCGGGGAAGAACGCCTCCGGCGCCACCGCCGGATCCGCCGGGGACGGGGACGGGGACCGGGCGACGACGCGCGCACCGCAGGACGCCGCGTCCGCCACGGCGCGTTCGGCGCGTGTCGCGGCGGCCGGGTTGACGAGCGGCCCCAGGTCCACGTCCGGGCGGGCCGGGTCCCCGGAGGTGAGGCCGCCGATCCGGGTCGCCAGCGCGTCCATGAGGGCATCGGCGGCGGCCTCGTGCACCAGCACGCGGCGGGTTGCGGTGCATTTCTGCCCGTTGATGGCCGTCCCGGCGGCGATGATGCAGTCGGCGGCGTGTTCCAGGTCGGCGTCCGGGAAGACGAGCGCCGCGTTCAGCCCGCCCATCTCCAGGGCGCAGGGGACGAACCGCCCGGCCAGGCTCTGGCTGATCGCGCGGCCGGCCGCCGTCGAGCCGGTGAAGTGCACGGACGCGACGCGGGGGTCGGCGCACAGCGCGCGGGCCCGGTCGGGTCCGCCGAGGACGAGTTCCATGGCTCCTGGGGGAAGGCCGGCCTCGCGCAGCAGTTCCCGCGCGGCGACCGCGGTGCCGGAGGCGAGCTCGGACGGCTTCCACACGACCGTGTTGCCGGCCAGCAGGGCAGGCAGCCACTTCCACGCGGGGGTGAGCAGGGGCACGTTCCATGGCGTGATGGCGGCGACGACACCGAGGGGGCGACGGCGGACCACCGCGCCGCCACGCCGCTCGACCGGCGGCGGGTGGTCGGCGTACCAGCGTGCGGACGTGACGGTCCAGGCGGCCTCGGCGACGGCGTCCCGGTGCAGCTTGCCCATCTCGGCGACGATCAGTTCGGCCAGCCGCGACGCGTCCCGCTCGACCAGGCCGGCGAAATCGCGCAGCACCGCCTGGCGATCCTGGATCGGGCGCCGCGCCCATGCCTCCTGTGCCGCGTGGGCACGGCCGACCGTGGCGCCGACGTCGGCGAGCGCGGTGGCCGGGGAGGTGAAGGCGACCTTGCCCGTCGCCGGGTTGCGGCTCTCCACCTCGTCGTTGGTCCGGTTGGTGTCGTTGGTCCGGCTGGTGTCGATGGCCCGGTTGGTGTTGATGGTCCGGTCGGTCATGACGCCCCCATTTCGCTGCCGGCGGCGGAACCCGGCTGCTGCGAGGCCGCGGGCGGGCCGCCCAGCGCGTCGAGGTAGTAGGAGTAGAAGTCGCCGATGATGTGCTCGGCCGGCACGAGCACTCCCCGGTAGGCGCTGGACCGCATGCCGAGCTGGCAGCGGCGGCAGGCCTCGAAGTCCTGCCGGTTGGTGATGTCGAGGATGGCCACGGCGTCGCTCGGGTCGAAGCCGTCCGCCGCCATCACCTCGCGGTCGAAGAGCCAGTCGACGACGACGCGGGTGTGCCCCGGCCCCTGCGGTTCCAGGCGGAAGAACGCCACGTGATCGGGGACGAGGATGATGAACGCGTTGGGTCGGAGGATGATGCCGTGGAACGCGCGGTCGTCCTCCGCGAGCAGGCCGGGCAGCCGCGGACGGGCCGCCTTCCCGGACAGCGAGAACCCCTCGACGTCCTCGGCGAAGGTCGCTCCGGCGCCGCCGCCACCGCCGCTGATGCTTCCGTAGCCGGAGCGGAACTGGGGCAGCGCCGCGGTGAGCTCGGGGTGGATCGTCGGGCAGTGGTAGCACTCCGTGAAGTTCTCGATGATCGACTTCCAGTTGGACTCCACCTCGTAGACGATCGTCGTCGCCGTCCCGAGCCGGTCGATGCCGTAGCGGTCCAGGACGGCGGGGCCGCCGAGGCGGTCGGCCAGCTGCGGCTCGACCTGCGCGGCGAGCGGCGGCGCGTCCGGGTCCAGGCTGACCCAGACGTACCCCTGCCACTGTTCCGCCCGGAGCCGGTGCAGGCCGTAGTCCTCCTTCACCAGGTCGGGGATGCGGCGCATGTTCGGCGCGGCGATCAGCCGTCCGTCCAGGCCGTACGTCCAGGCGTGGTACACGCAACGGATGCTGTTGCCGACCGTGCCGGACTCGTCGGTGCACAGCCGGGCGCCGCGGTGCCTGCACAGGTTGCGGAACGCGCGGACCTCGCCGTCACGGCCACGGACGACCAGCACGCTTTCGTCGCCGACGTCGGCCCGCAGGAACCGGCCCGGCTGCGGCACGGCGTCGGCGCGGCCGACGCACATCCACGATCGCTCGAAGATGCGGCGCTTCTCGGCTTCGAAGACGGCGGGATCGGTGTAGTACCCGCCAGGCAGTGCCGGGACGAGGCTCGGTGCGTCGGTGACGGTTCCCACGGCGGCCACCCTTCCTGGGTCGAACAACCACTGTGTCTCGTATAGCGAAACACAATCGCTATACGAGACAAAGCTTGAGCGCCATGAAGCCCGGCGTCAAGACCTCACGTCCCGACGCCTGAAGACGGGCGGTCAGCCCTGCTTGGGGAACCCGTTGCGCTGCGAGATCTCCGCCGCCGCGGCGAGTACGTGCTCGGCGACGTCGGACATGTTGTCCTTGTTGATCCGGAAAGTGGGACCGGAGACGACGACGGCGGCGACGACCTCGCCGTCCAGGGAGCGGATGGGGGCGGCCACGGCCGCCATCCCGATCTCGTCCTCCTCCACGGTGGAGGCGTAGCCGCGCTCCCGGACGAGCGCGAGCTGCCGTCCAAGGGCCGCCGGGTCGGTGACGGTGTGCGGCGTGTAGCTCGGCAGCCCCTCCGCCAGGATCTCGTCGAGCTGCGCAGGCGCCATGCTCGCCAGGAACACCTTCCCGGCCGAGGTGGCGTGCATCGGGGTGCGCTGCCCGACCCAGTTGACGGTGGTGACCGCCGACGACCCGATCACCTGGTCGACGCTGATCACCATGCTTCCGTCGTGGATCGCCACGTTCACCGTCTCGCCCACCGCCTCGGCGAGCTCATGGCACACCGGCCGGCTGAGCAGCGACAGGTCGTGCTTCTTGGTCGCACCGGCCGCGAGCTGCACCACGCCGTAGCCGAGCCGGTACCTGCCCCGCTCGGAGTTCTGCTCCACCATTCCGCGTGCTTCCAGCGTCGCCAGCAGGCGGAACACCGTGGACTTGTGCAGACCGAG
This sequence comes from Actinomadura sp. 7K507, assembly GCF_004348425.1. Taxonomy (GTDB): domain Bacteria; phylum Actinomycetota; class Actinomycetes; order Streptosporangiales; family Streptosporangiaceae; genus Spirillospora. The sequence continues at coordinate 413 of NZ_SMKK01000212.1, read as the reverse complement.
CTCCGCGGCGATCTCCGTGACCTGGGCCGCTCCATGCCGTCCCAGAACCTGGAGGATGGAGACCGCACGGTCCACGGACTGGACGGAAGAGCCTCGCGTCCCGCGATCCTTGGGCATAGCGAAACACTACTGCCGCCCACATCCACCGCCGCTCCCCAAGCTCCACCGAGGGCCGCACCAGCTTGATCACTTGACCGTGCGGCAGCCACCCGCACGGCCCAGCCAGGGAACCGCCTCCGCAGACTGATCGGCACCACGGCCTCGTTCACGCCGCGCCGCCAGGCAGCGTGAGGTGGGCCGTCGGCGAGGTGCCAGCGTGGGGCTGGTCCTTTTCCGACGGCCTCCTCCCGAACCCGCCGTGCAGCTTTCACTGCAACGGGCTCTCCAGTGGCTGCTGCGTGGTTGCGGTGGAC
>NZ_SMKK01000211.1 GCF_004348425.1 Actinomadura sp. 7K507 | reverse complement strand
CGACTGGTGGGCGGTGGCTCATGATCCGGTCTCTCGTGCGGGAACCTCCTTGCGCGGGGGGCGGCTGTTGACGCCGAGCGCGTCCAGCCGGGCCTGGTGGACGCGCATGCGGGCCTGGAAGCCCGGCCAGGTACGCCCGGTGGTCCAGGTCGCCTCGGCCATGGCGGCGAGCCGGGGGTAGGCCATGTACTCGATGTGATCGGCGGTCGGGGCGTACTCGGTCCAGAGCTGCGCCTGTGCACCCAGCACGCGGGCCGCGGCCTCCGGCTCCCAGTGATCCGGGGCCGGCTCGGTGTGGTAGACGGTCCTGAGATCGACGACGAGTCCCGGCTGGCCGGCGGGCTCGTGCGGACCGCTGGACTGGGGATAGTCGAGGTAGGTCGAGATGTGGGGCGCCATGACGACCCGCTGGCCCCGGCGGGCGGCGGCCAGGCCGTGCTCGTCGTCGCGCCAGGTGGCGGCCGTGAAAGCCGGCGGCAGATCCTTCCCGTTCTCGGTCCAGCCGAGGGGGATCCGGCCGCGGGCGACGATGTGGTCGGCCATCTTCCCCATGAACCATCCGTGCAACGCCTTCGGTCCGGGCAGACCGAGTGAGGCCGCCCGCCGCAATGCCCGTGGACTCGTCTCCCATTCGACGGTGGGGCATTCCTCGCCGCCGATGTGCAGATGGCGGGACGGGAAGACGTCCATGACCTCGTCCAGGACCGTGCGGCAGAAATCCAGGACCTCGTCGTGGACGCCGAGGATCGTGTCGCACACGCCCCATCGGGTCCAGGTCTCCAGGCGCCGGTCCGGATCGTTGCCCAGCTCCGGGTAGGCGGCGAGCGCCGCCCGGACATGGCCGGGCATCTCGATCTCCGGAACCACGTCCACACCGCGGGCCTGCGCGTAGGCGACGAGGCCGGCCAGTTCCGCGCGGGTGTAGCAGCCCCCGTGCGGGATTCCGTCCCCGGCGGTCTCCCGGCGCCGCCCGCCGATCTCGGTCAGCTTCGGATAGGCGGCGACCGGCATGCGCCAGCCCTGGTCATCGGTCAGGTGGAGGTGAAAGACGTTGAGCTTGTGGAAGGCCAGCAGGTCGACGAAACGCTTCAGGAAAGAGATGGGCTGGTAATGGCGGGCGACGTCCAGCATCGCGCCTCGCCAGGCGAAACGGGGACTGTCGGTGATCTGCGCGCAGGGCAGCTCCCACGCGCCGGGACCGGCGGACGCGTGAGCCAGAGCGCGGGGCGGCAGCAGTTGGCGCAGGGTCTGGACGCCGCGTTGCAGCCCGGCCGGCCCATGGGCGCGCAGCAGGATGGTGTCGGTGCGGATGTTCAGCTCATAGCCCTCGCCGCCGAGAGCGGGCAGTGCGTCGTCCAGGCTCAGCACGACGTTGCCGTCGGCCGCCCGCGGCAACGGCCGGCCGATGGTGGGAGTGAGCAGTTCACCCAGGAGATCGGCGGCAGGCTGGGTGCCCGGTAGCGCCCGGACGGCGGTTTCCGGGCCGAGTGAGAAGGAGCCGGGGCCGGCGTCCACCTGGCCGGGCAGAGGGATCAAATTGAAATGGGTGCTTGATGTGGGCATGCGGCGGCCTTCGGTCGTACGGGCGGGTGATGTGAACTGAGGGAGCGGGGACTAGCCCTTGACCGCGCCGCTGGTCATTCCGGCGGCCACCCGGCCCTGAAGGATCAGGAAGAGGATGAGGACGGGCAGGGCGAAGAGCGTGGAGGCGGCCATGGTGGCGCCCCAGTCCGTACCGAAGATGTTGGAGAACGAGGACAGCCAGACCGGAAGTGTGCGTTCGTCCTGGTTCTTGATGATGAGCATGTTGGCGAAGGCGAACTCGTTCCACGCGGTGATGAAGCCGAACAGCGAGGTCGCCAGGAGGCCGGGCGCGAGGAGCGGAAGCGTCACCTTCCGGAAGGCCGCGGTCCGTGTGCAGCCGTCGACCTGTGCGGCTTCCTCCAGGTCGACCGGGATCGCGCTGAAGAAGGAGCGCAGCGTCACGATGGTGAACGGCAGCGTGAGCATGAAGTAGATCAGGGTGAGCGTCGCCAGGCGGTCCAGCATGTTCGTGTCGCGGGCGATGATGTACATGGGGATCAGCAGCGCCTCCCAGGGGGCCACCTGGGCGATGAAGATCATCAGGATGAAGCCACGCCGTCCCTTCCACCGCAGCCGCGCCACGGAGAACGCCGAGCCCAGCGCCACCACCAGCGTCAGCAGGACGCAGCCGACGGTCACCATCAGGCTGTTGCGCCAGAACAACCAGAAGCCGTCCGCGTTCACCGCGGTCGTGAAGTGGTCGAACGTCACCGATGTCGGCAGGAAGCGCGGGGTGGCCGCCTGGATGTCCTCATCCGGTTTGAACGCCGTGAGGATCATCCAGTACACGGGGAAGATCGACAGTACGAACACGATCAGTGCGGCGACGTTCAGCGGGATCCGCCTGAGCCGGACGGGGTTCACTGCACGGCCTCCTGCCGGAACATCTGCCGGAAGTACAGGATCAGGACGGCGACCAGGATGATCACCGTGATCATCGCCACCGCCGCGCCCAGGTCGTAGCGGTGCAGGGACTGCGCCACCTGGTAGGCGTAGACGGGCAGTGTGGTGGTCGCGCCGTTGGGGCCGCCCCTGCTGATGGCCCAGATCTGAGCGAAACAGCGGAAGACCCAGATGATCTCCAGGCACAGGACCAGCCCGAAGATCGGCTTGAGGATGGGCAGGGTGACGAACCGGAAGAGCCGCCAGCTGCCGGCTCCGTCCATACGGGCCGACTCGTAGAGTTCGCCCGGCACCGTGAGCATCGCCGAGTTCAGGGTGATCGCCGCGAACGGGACCGACTGCCAGACGATGAGGACGACGAGGATGGTGAAGGTGGCCGGGCCGTTCGCGAACCACGAGTACCCCTCGAAGGACTCGAACCCGATCCGGACCAGGATCCAGTTGACCACCCCGAGCCGGGAGGAGAACAGCCACTGGAAGACGGTGGTCGTGGCGATGACCGGGCTGGCCCAGGCCAGCACGAGCCCGCTCATCACCAGGATCCGCATCTTCCTGCCGAGCCGCTGCATCATCAGGGCCACCAGCGTGGACAACCCCATGATCAGCACCACGTTGATCAGCGTCCACAAGAACGTCCGCCGGACGACCTCCCAGAATTCGGGCTTGGCCAGGATCTCCCGGTAGTTGTCGAAGCCGGTGAATCCCGCGCCGCCGCGGATCAGCTCACGCATCCCGAAGTCCTGGAAGGAGATCACCAGGTTGCGGATCAGCGGATACGCGAGCAGGAGGACGAAGCCCGCGACGGCGGGGCAGATCAGCAGGTAGGGCCAGAGGGCGGCCGGGCGCGAGCGTCGCCTGCGGCGCGCCCGGCCCGAGCGGTGCGGGCCCGAGCGGTGCGGGGACGGTTCCCGTCCGGGGATCGATGCTCGCGCCGGCCGGGTGTCGGTGGGTGGTGACACGGCCCTTCCCTTCCGGTGGCGCCTGTCAGGAGTTCAGCGTCCGGGTGATGCTCGACGAAGCCGTCCGCGCGGCCTCGGCGGGATCGCCCCCGGTCAGGACGGAGGTCATGTACTGCTTGATCGGGTTGCTGGCCTCGACGGCGGCCCAGTTGGGGGTGTTCGGGGTGGCCCGGCCCTGCGCCGCGCCGGCGGCCATGGCGGCCGTTCCCTCCTCGTCCTTGACCACCGAGGCCAGCGAGGTCCGGTTCGGGACATAGCTCATGGTCCTGGCCAGCTCGGTCTGCCACCTGGCGCCGGCCAGCGCCTTGACCACTTGATAGGCGCCGTCGGGATCGGCGGACGCCACGGGGACGATCAGGTCCGAGCCGCCGATGAAGACCGACCCGGGCTTGCCTGCGGTCTTCCCGGGAACGGGGAAGAAGCCGATCTTCCCCTTGAGTTCGGGGGCGGCCTCTTCGATGAGCTTCGCGCCGCCGGGCACGGAGATGATCTGGGCGACGTCGCCCTTGGCGAAGACGTCCGCCTGAGGCGGCTCGGCCTCGTCGGAGTCCTTGGGGCCCTTGCCGAGGGCCTGCAGCCGCTTGTAGAAGTCCATGCCCTTGAGCGCCGCGGGGGTGTCGAGCGCCCCCTTCCAGTTCCCGCCTTCCTCGACGGCCAGGTCGCCGCCCTCGTCCCAGATGAACCCGGCCAAGGCGTACCAGCTCTGCCCGGGCAGGTAGATGCCCTGCGTCTTGCCCGAGTCGAGCCGTCCGGTGATCTCCAGCCACTCCTCGCGCGTCTTCGGCGGCGCTTCGACCTTCGCCTCCGCGAAGAGCTCCTTGTTGTAGATCACGACGCGGTTGGCGGCGTACCAGGGGATGCCGTACTGCTTGCCGTCGATCTTCCCCGGTTCGGCGAGCCCGGGCAGCCAGTCCGCTCCGCCCAGGTCCTCGATCTTGCCCGTGAGGTCGACGACGCCGCCGCTGGCCGAGTACTGCGCGACCTGGGTGTTGCCGACCTCGATGACGTCGGGGGCGTCCTTGCTGGCCAGCGCGGCCGTCACCCGCTCGCCGATGCCCTCCCACTCCTGGATCTGTATGTCCAGGTCGAGGTCCTTGTGCGTGCGCTCGAAGTCCTTCTCGAAGCGGTCCAGCAGCTGTTGGGAGACACTGTCCTTCATGAGCCAGACGGTGAGTTCCTGAGGACCGTCCGTGTTCGTGTCGTCGGAGGCGGAGCAGGCGGCCAGGGTGATGGAGACCATCAGACAGGCGGCACCAGCGATGAGACGTGTCTTCATGGGGGCTCTCCACAGAGAGGTAAATGACCAGTGGTCAGGTGCCAGTGGTATGGAGTACCGTGACATGGGCGAAGCGACGTGTCAACGCCTGTGCAGGTGGCGCTTTGGCGAACTGGTAAGTGGTAAGCTTTAGCTTTACCAGTTGTAAATCGAAGAGGAACGAGGATGCCCAGGTTGAACCGCACGGCCAGTTCGATGCCCAAACGCGATCGGGTCCGGGAACACCTCCTCGGGCTCATCGAAGCCGGCAAGCCCGGCGATCCGATTCCCTCCGAACGCCTGCTCAGTGATCAGCTGGCCGTCTCGCGCCCCACGCTCAGGGCCGTCGTCGACGAGCTCATCGCCCTCGGCCACCTGGTCCGCCGGCACGGCCGCGGCACCTTCATCGCCGCCGACAAGATCACCCAGCAGCTCGTCTCCTCCGGCGCCACCATGGGCGTACCCCGGGCGTCGGGCTTCTGGACCAGCCGCATACTGACCTTGAACACCGTCCAGGCCGGCGCCCGCATCAGCCGGAAGCTCAACGTCTCCCCCGCCACCGACCTGCGCTACATTTCACGCCTTCGACTGGTCGACGGCGTCCCCATGGCCATCGAGCATCTGCACATCCCGGCCCGGCTCGTTCCCCGGCTCACCACAGAGGAACTCGAGGCGGGGGAGCTCTACGACCATCTGCGCGACCACCACGACGTCCACGTATGCGAGGCCGTCCAGTCCATCGAACCGACCGTCGTGAGCGAGTCGGAGGCCGGTGAACTCCTGGTCCCCGTCCTGTCGCCGGCGTTGCTCATCGAACGCCTCACCTACGACAGGGACGGTCAGGCCGTCGAATACGTGCGCAGCATCTACCGCGGCGACCGCTACCGGATCGTCTCCCGGCTCGCCCTGGCGGACACCGCCTCGGACACCACGGCGAACCTCGGGCACCAACCCGGCATCCCCCCGGGCGATTTCAGCGATCGAGGCGTAGTCGCCACGACCACCACGGGCGACATCCAGTAAGCGACACCCACGACACCGCGGTCACCCCACTCGGCCAGGGCACGGCGCGGCCGGCGTGCTCGGGAACGCCGTGTAGCGGCCGTTGCGCCCCAGTGGGGTTCCTTCTTGCGAACCCGCGCCAGGTCAGGCGTCGAGTTCCGTCGCGGCGACGGCGTGCACGGGCGGGGCCTCGAGCCCGAGCTGCCGTGCGATGGCCGGAACCTCGGGGTCTGCGAGGAACCCGTCGTAGTCCTTCGCGTCCCAGTCGAAGACGGACCACGCCCGGTGCGCGTCGTCGGGATCGAAATAGACCCGGGCGCCCCGGCAGCCGTGCTCCCGCCGCTTCTCCGTGCCGACGGTCTCGAAAACCTCCAGGAACCGATCGGGGTCGGCGACCCTGGCGACGGTGACGATCATTACCTGCTCCTCAGCACCGTGGACGACTCCCTCCCAGTCGATAACCTCGACTCTGGTTGAGGTCAAGCGCTCGCGGCGGCGAGCCTGCGGCCGTTCCCGGTGCCGTCCAGGAGCCGCCGCGCGGTGATTCCCCCGGCTGGCCGGGGCGGCATCGTCACTCCTTGGCGGTGGTGGCGAGTTCGTGGTCCGGTGAGTCGATCGCGGCTTGCGGTCGGTCGGGGCGTGCGTGGATCTCGCTGAACCGGCCCTGGGCGTCCATGACGATCCGGCCGGTTTCGCGGCCGTGCGCGGCTTCGTGCCGCTCCCGCCGGGTCAGGTAGTGGCAGACCCGGTTGGTGATGACGAAGGCGATCACCGGCCCAGCGAAGATCGCGACGCGGAAGAACGAGGTGACCGCGAAAAGGTCGAGGTGGAAGTTGAGGGCGATCTGGTCGTTGGCGGCGGCGAGCCACAGCAGCCCGTAGAAGGTCATCCCGGCCGCCCCGAAGCCGGTGCGGGCGGGGCGGTCGCGGGGGCGGTCCAGGACATGGTGCTCGGCGCGGTCCCCGGTGATGACCGCCTCAGCGGCCGGCCACAGCGCCAAGGCGGTGAAGAAGACGCCCGGGACGACGATGGCGGGGACCAGGACGGCGAGGGTGAGGGGGTTGCCGGCGACGTCGAGCTCCCAGCCGGGCATGATCCGGACCGCGCCGTCCAGGAACGCCATGTACCAGCCGGGGACCGCGCCGGCGGTGATCGCGCCGGGTTCGTACGGCCCGAACTGCCAGATCGCGTTGATCTGGACGAACGCGCCCAGCAGCGCCAGCACCCCGCAGGTGAACAGGAACATCGCGATCGCGGCGGCCTTGGGCGCGCCGACGATCGCGGCCCGCGCGCGGGTGACGTGGTGCGAGCCGAGGCGGTGTGCGGCCGAGCCGGGGGCGAAGCGGGTGTGGCCGTGCTGCCGGGTCACCAGGCGGCGGCGATGCGCCAGGGCCCCGGCGATGATCAGGGGCAGGATCAGGATGTGCAGCCAGTAGACCCGCTCGATGATGACGTCGCCGGGGAAGTCGCCACCGAAGACGAACCGCTGCAGGTGGGTGCCGACGAACGGGATCGACTCCAGGACGCCCTTGATCAGCAGCAGGCTTCCGCCCGACAGCATGTCGTCGGGCAGGATCGTGCCGGTCAGTGACGCGACCATGCCGAGGGTGAACAGGCCGACCCAGATCAGCCAGTTCAGCAGCCGCGGGCGGCGGAATCCGCCGGTGAAGAACAACCGGAGCAATTGCAGCGCGATGGACGCGCAGAAGATCAGCGCCGCCCAGTGATGAATCTGCCGCATCAGCAGCCCGCCGCGAACCTCGAACGACAACTCCATCGTCGAGTCGTAGGCCCGCGACACCGGTACGTCCTGGAGCGGACCGTACGGCCCGTCATAAGTGACCCGGGCCATGGACGGGTCGAAATAGAAGGTCAGGAACACGCCGGTGAGCACGAGCACCGCGAACGAGTAGCCGGTGATCTGCGCGAACAAGAAAGTCCAGTGGTCCGCGCGCGATCTGTACCGTCGCGTCAAGCTGCGGTGGTCGGCGGTGCCCAGCGCGCTCTTCACCAGCACGGTTGCGGTGGAGGTCTTCTTCCGGGCGGTCGGGCGGGACGACCTCTTCCGATCGTACGCGAGTCGGGCCGCATTCTTCACGTCCACCTCGCCTGGGTGAGCAAATTGTGCGGGCCGACCGTTCCGGGTTCAGTTACATTGGTCACACTGCCCCCCCGTTCCAGTTACATTGGTCACAGTGAGCCCCTTTGGATGTTTCTCGTGGTGCTACACATATGACTGTCGGCGGGGGTCGGGTGTGACATACCGCTGACATCTTTATTGACGTCCACTCCCGCGAACACCGCGCATCCACCCGGCTGGTAGTCGGTGACGGGGCGATCAGCCGATGATGGGGCGTTCTTCGGGGAGTTCGTAGCCGCGGGCGCGTTCGCGCAGGGCCAGGGCGGTGCCGAGGGTGAGAGGGCCGATGCGGCCGATGAACATCAGCGCGATCAGCACCAGGTGGCCTGCGGCCGGCAGGTCGGCGGTGATGCCGGTGGACAGGCCTACGGTGGCGAACGCCGAGACCGCCTCGAACAGCACCCGGTCCAGCGGATGGCCGGTCATGGCCTCCAGTGCGAAGGTGGCGGCGGTCACCAGTCCGAGCGACAGCAGCACGATCGCGATGATCTGGCGCTGGGTGCCCTCGGGCAGCCGGCGGTGGCCGATGTTGACGCGGGTCTCGCCGCGCATTTCGGCCCACAGCACGAAGGCCAGCAGGCCGAAGGTGGTGACCTTGATGCCGCCGGCGGTGCCGGCGCTGCCACCGCCGATGAACATCAGGACGTCGGTGGCCAGCCAGCTTTCGGGGCGCATCGCGGCGATGTCGAGGGTATTGAACCCTGCGGTACGCGGCATCACCGCGGCGGTGAACCCGGCCAGCACCCGCGACGGCCCGGGAAGAGCGCCGAGAGTGGCGGGGTTGGTCCACTCCGCCGCGGTCAGGACCAGGGTGCCGCCGGCCAGCAGCGCCGCCGAGGTACCGAGGGTGACGCGGGTGAGGATCGACCAGGTGCGCGGGCGGCGCCAGCCGCGGGCCAGCTCGAACACCACGGGGAAGCCGAGCCCGCCGATGATGACCGCGGCGCAGACGGTCAGGCTGATCCACGGGTCGTCGGCGAACCGGACCAAGCTGTCGGGCCACAGCGCGAACCCGGCGTTGTTGAACGCCGACACCGAATGGAAGACGCCCAGGTAGGCGGCGCGGCCGAACGACTCGCCGTACCCCAGAGCGAACCGCCCGCCCAGCACCGCGGCCGCGATCGTCTCGCAGGCCAGGGTGAACAGCACCACCTGCCGGATCACCCGGCGGAGGTCGGCCATCCGCAGGGTTTTGGTCTCGGCCTGGGCGGCCAGCCGCGCACGCAGTCCCAGCCGGCGCGACAGCACGATCGCGAACAGGGTCGCCAGCGTCATCAGCCCCAGCCCGCCGATCTGGATCAGGCACAGGATGACGACCTCGCCGAACGTCGTCCAGTGGCCCGCGGTGTCGACGGTGACCAGCCCGGTCACGCACACGGCCGATGTGGCGGTGAACAGCGCGTCCAGCGGGCGGGACGATCCGGGCTCATGCGTGGCCGCCGGGAGCCACAGCAGCAGCGTCCCGATCGCGATCGTGATCGCGAACCCGGTGACCACGACCTGGGCCGGGCGCTGGAAGCGTTCCAGCAGCACCGCTCCCCACGGCCGCACGCGCAGCCGCTGAGCCCTGCGCCGAAACAGGGTCGCCCCCTCCCCGGATCAATCCCGGTCGCGTCCGGTCCTCCAGCGCTCGATCAGCGCGGGCATCTCGCGGAACATGAAGCCGTAGAAGTCGCGCATCTCGTCCAGCCGCCGGGTGGCGGGGCTGCCGGGCCCGGCGGCCTCGATGCCGCGGTCGGCGGCCTCGAACATCGCCTGCACCATGCCGTTCTGGGCCGACATCAGCGTGGCCCAGGCGCCCTCGCGCACCCGGTAGTGCTCGCGGCGGCTGCCCGGCGCGGGGGCCCGCTCGATCAGCCCGACGGTGGACAGCATCTTGATCGCCCCCGACACGCTACCGGAGCTGATCCCCAGCCGCTCGGCCAGGTCCGGCGCGGTGACACTGTCTTCGTCGGCGAACATGAACGCCGCCAGCACCCGCGCCGTCGCCTTCTGCAGCCCGCCCTGGGCCAGCACCAGCGCCAGATGCTCGGCCGCCTCGGTGGTGTCCGCCAAGGTCATCCCCCTCCTCGAAGAACCTGACAAAATCTTAACAGCTCCAAGTCTTCAGAAATCTTTGAAGACTCTGATAACGTCTCCGCCATGAGTGCCGCAGCGATCGACATCGACCACCTCACCAAGACCTACGGCGTCCGCCGCGGTCTGGCCGATCTGTCCCTGGAGGTGCGGGCGGGCGAGGTGTTCGGCTGCCTGGGCCCCAACGGGGCGGGCAAGTCCACCACCATCCGGATGCTGCTGGACCTGATCCGTCCCACCTCCGGAACCGCCCGCGTGCTCGGGCTGGACCCGCGCGGCGACGCGGTGCGGCTGCACCGCCGCATCGGCTACCTGGCCGGCGACTTCGTCCTCGACGGCCGGCAGAAGGCCGGTGAGTGCCTGACGTTCCTGGCGGGCCTGCGCGGGGGCGTCCCCGCGCACCGGATCGCCGCGCTGGCCGAGCGGCTGGAGCTGGACCTGGACGCGCGGATCAAGAGCCTCTCCAAGGGCAACCGGCAGAAGGTCGGCCTGGTGCAGGCGTTCATGCACCAGCCCGAACTGCTGATTCTGGACGAGCCCACCTCCGGCCTCGACCCCCTGGTCCAGCAGACGTTCCTCGACATGGTCGCCGAGGCCCGGACCGACGGGCAGACGGTCTTCATGTCCAGCCACATCATGAGCGAGGTCGAAGCGGTCGCCGACCGCGTCGCCATCATCCGTGAAGGCCGCCTGGTCGCCCTGGACACCGTCGCCGACCTGCGCGCCCGTTCCTTCCTCCAGGTTCGGATCACCTTCGCCGCGCCCGTGCCGGTGGAGGAGTTCGCCGGCCTGCCCGGCGTCACAGACCTGGCCGCCGACGGCGCCACCCTGACCTGCCGGGTCGACGGCAGTCCCGATCCCTTGATCAAGGCCGCCGCCCGGCACACCGTCACCGGCCTGCGCGCCGACACCCAGGACCTGGAAGAGCTGTTCCACACCTACTACACCGGCCAGACCGGCGAGCCCGGCAGCGGCACCGCCGCCTGAACCTCCCCACCGACACGATCTCGAACGGCGGCGCAATGACCACCACCCGCCCCGCGGCCACCACCACGATCCCCGGCGCGTCCAAGCCGGCCCGCGCCTTCAGCGGCTCGATGTTCGCCAAGACCCTGTACGACAACCGGCGCGTCTTCACCGTCTGGGCCCTGGCCACCGGGGTGCTGGCGATGATGTACGGCAGCTTCTACCCGCAGATCACCGCCGACTCCCTGTCCGGCGTGCCCGAGGCGATGCGGGGCTTCGGCTTCGACGACGCCACCGGGGCCGCCGGCTACCTGGAGGGCGCGGTGTTCGGACTGCTGGTGCCACTGCTGGCCACCTTCTACGGCGCCGCCACCGGCGCCCGCATGATCTCCGCCGACGAGGAGTCCGGCTATCTGGACCTGCTCCTGGCCCACCCGATCGGCCGCACCCGGCTGCTGCTGCACCGCTTCGCCGCCCTGGCCGCCGGTGCCGTGGTGATCGCGGCGACCGTCCTGGCCGCCATGCTCGCCATCCGCTCCAGCGCCGAACTCGACACCATCAGTCCCGCGAACTTCACCGCGCAGGCGGTCAACCTGGCCCTGCTGACGATCCTGTTCGGCGCGCTGGCCACCGGCCTCGGCGCCGCCACCGGCAAGAGCCGCCCCACCGTCTTCGGCATCACCGCCGGCGTCGGCGTCGCCGCCTACGCCCTGAACGGCTTCGCCCCCCAGATCGGCGCCGACCGGCTCCGGCACCTGACCCCGTACCACTACTACATCGGCGGCGAACCGCTCAAGAACGGCCTCCACCTCGGCGACGCCGCCGTCCTGGCCGCCGCCGCCATCATCCTGACCGCCGCCGGCGCCTGGCGGTTCAACCGCCGCGACCTGGGCCGCTGAGCGGCACCGGCGAGCGCACGCGGTGCGGCGGTCCGACCGGCACAGCTCCCCTATTGCGGGTGCTAAGATTTAGATGTTAAGGGCCTGGGGTCCATCTCATTCTTGACGGGGGAACGGTGGAGGGAACGCGCCCGGCGCGCATTCGCCAGCCCCGCCTCGCCGACATGGTCGCCTCCGTCCTGCGCGAGCGGATCGTCAACGGCGAACTCGCCGACGGCGAGATCATCGGCCCGCAGGACGACTTGCTCGCCGAGTTCGGGGTCAGCAAGCCGTCCATGCGGGAGGCGCTGCGCATCCTCGAGTCCGAGGGGCTCATCACCGTGCAGCGCGGCAACAAGGGCGGCGCGATCGTGCACGTCCCGCGCACCGAGACGGCGGCGCAGGCCATCGGCCTGGTGCTGCGGACCCGCCATTCGGTGCCGAACGACATCGCCGTCGCGCTGGTCCGGCTGGAGCCGGTGTGCGCGGGCCTGTGCGCCGAACGTCCCGACCGGGCGAGCACCGTCGTCCCGGCCCTGGAGGCGGCGCAGCGCGACGTCGAGGCGCACCTGGACGACCCGCTCGGCTTCACGCGCGCGGCACGCGGCTTCCACGCCCAGCTCGTGTTCGGCTGCGGGAACGCCGCCATGGCGGTGGCGGTCGGCGCGCTCGAACGGCTGTGGACGACCGCCGAGGAGGAATGGGCGGGCGGCGCCGCCGGACGCGGCGAGTTCCCCGGGGTCGACCAGCGCTCCCAGGGCATGACGGCGCACCGCCGGCTGATCAAGCTGATCGCCGACGGCGACGCCCCCGGCGCCGAACGCGCCGCACGCCGCCACCTCACCGCGGCCCAATGCCACGTCCTCGAAGACTGACGCGGCGAAGGACTCGGGATCTCCGCGCCTTCAACGGGACCAGGCGATGGGCAGGCTGGACGGGCCCCACATCATGAACGAGTCGACGCGAGTCGGTTCGCCGTCGAGGTGAAGGCCCGGTAGTCGTTCGGCGAGCAGTTTCAGCGAGATGCGCGCCTCCAGCCGTGCCAGGGCCGCGCCGGGGCACAGGTACGGGCCGACGCCGAACGACAGGTGGCGGCGGCGCAGGTCGGCCAGGTCGCGGTCCAAGCGGAAGGTGTCCGGGTCGTCCCACGCCTCCGGGTCCCGGTTCGCGGACGCGTACAGCCCGTGCGCCTTCGACCCCTCCGGGACCTCGACGCCGTGCAGGACGACCGGGCGGGTGTTGGTGCGGTACAGCCCGAGGACGGGCGGGTCGTAGCGCAGGCTCTCCTCCACGGCGACGTCCACCAGTTCGGGACGTGACCGGACGTCCTCCCAGAGGCCGAGGTCCAGGAGACGCCACACCGCGTTCGCGATCAGCGACGTCGTGGTCTCGTTACCTCCGACCAGCAGGAGGAGGATGAGCGGCAGCAGCTCCTCGTCGGTGAACGGGCGGCCGTCGTGCTCGGCGGTGAGCAGGGCGGTGAGCAGATCGTCGGGGAGCGCCTCCCGGCCGCGGGCGGCGAGACTCTCGCGGCGCTGCGCCAGGATCGCGCCGAAATACGCGTCGATCTTGGCGCGGGCCGCGCCCTGCACGGCCGGGTCGGCGGCGTTCTGACCCGCCATGAACTGGTCCGACCACTCCTTGAAATCCGCCCGGTCGGCGGCGGGCACGCCCAGGATCTTGGCGATCACCAGGACCGGCAGCGGGATCGCGAACGACTCGCACAGGTCGGCGCGGCCGTCGTGCGCGAAGCCGTCGACCAGACCGGCGGCCGTCGCCGTGATCCAGTCCTCCAGGGCGGCGGTGCGGCGGGCCGTGAACGCCGACGTCACCAGCTTCCGGTAGACGGTGTGCTCCGGCGGGTCGGACTTCAGCCCTCCCTCCCGCGTGTAGATCGGGCCCTGGCCCCACTCCGACGACCAGAGGCCCCAGTCGTCGAAGAACTCGGCGACGTCGGCATGCCGCGAGAGCGTGTAGAAGCCGTTCTCGCCGAAGCCCGCGTGGTGGTGCACCGGGCACTTCTCCCGCAGCGCGCGGTGCGCGGAGGCCGGGTCCTCCAGCACCTCCGGGGAGAACGGGTCGTACTCCCCGGAGGCGCCGGCGCCCGACGAGCGCATGATCGTCATCAGAACGCGTTCGGGTCGGCTTGGACCTCGGCCGGGACGGGATGCCGGTACAGTTCGGCGGCGTTCTGCCAGGTGAAGCGGCGCACGTCCGCGTCGGGCAGACCGCCGATCTCCGACTCGATGACGGCCTGGGTGTCCGGCCACGTCGAGTCGCAGTGCGGGTAGTCGCTCTCCAGCAGGATGTTCTCCACGCCGATGCGGTCGCGGAGCACGAACGACGACTGGTCCTCCACGGCGCAGAACCAGAAGTTGCGCTTGAGCACCTCGGCCGGGGTGAGGCCGATGTCGGGCGTCCACGTCCCGTACATGTCGTGGTAGCTGAGCATGTGGTCGAGCCGGTCCATCAGCCCGGCGACCCAGCCGATGCCGCCCTCGCTCAGGCAGATCTTCAGGTCCGGGTAGCGGACGGGCAGCATCGAGTACAGCCAGTCCACGGCGGCGAACATCGCGTACCCGAAGAACAGCACGCCGACCGTGTCCGGCGGGGCGTCGTCGGCGGTGGCGGGGGACGTCCCCGACGAGCCGATGTGCAGGTTGACGACCGTCCCGGTCTCCGCGCACGCCCGCATGATCGGGTCCCAGTGGCCGGTGTGCAGGGACGGCAGGCCGAGCTTCTGCGGCGCCTCCGAGAACGTCACCGCCTTGAACCCGCGCTCGGCGTTGCGGCGGATCTCCTCGGCGCCGAGCTCCGGGTCGAGCAGCCAGGGGATCTGGCAGGGGATGATCCGGTCCGGGTAGGACCCGGCCCACTCCTCCAGATGCCAGTCGTTCCACGCGCGGACGGTGGCGAGCGCCAGTTCGGTGTCGGACGTGGTGAGCTGGAGCCGCTGCCCCGCGAAGCCCGGCAGGAACGACGGGAAGTTCAGCGACCCGTAGATCCCGGCGACGTCCATGTCCTTGATCCGGTGGTGGATGTCCCAGGCGCCGCGGCGCATCTCGTCGAACCGGGACGGCTCGAAGCTGTACTCCGACACCGGACGCCCGACGACCGCGTTGAACCCGACGTTCGGGAAGTCGTTGCCGTCGTAGACCCACGTCTCCGCGCCGCCGTCCCGCTCCACGATCTTCGGGGCGCGGTCGGCGAACTTCGCGGGCATCCGGCCCTCGAAGGTGTCCGGCGGCTCGACGATGTGGTCGTCCACGGAGATCACGGTGTACTTGCGTTCGCGGGGCTCGGGCTCGGGCAGCCAGGTCGGCCCCTCGGCGCCCTTGCCGCCCGTCGTGAATCCGGTGTTGGCCGCGAGGTCGTCGATGTTGATGCTCATCCGTCCACCACCTCCGGGTGGTCGCGGAGCAGCGCGCGGACGGCGCCGTTCCAGTAGAAGTCGGTCCCGCGTTCCAGCAGCGACGCCTTCATGCTCCGCCGCAGGCCGGGTGCCACGAGGGTATGGTCCCGCCCGGAGACCAGCACGTCGTACATCAGCCGGCACTGCCGGTCGATGGTCGCGGACCGGTAGGTCGCCTCCTCGACCGACGGGCCCGTCACGATCACGCCGTGGTTGGCGAGCAGCACCACCGACTTGTCGCCGATCCGGTCGGCGAGGTCGGCGCCGAGGTCGGCCGTGGCGACCTCACCGGTGTACTCGTCCACGAACGCCATGTCGCCGTCGAACATCGACCCGGTCTGGTGCAGGAACTCGGGCAGCACGCCGAGCGCCGCCAGCACGGTCACGTAGTACGGGTGGTTGTGGACGACGACCCGGACGTCAGGGCGGCGGCGGTGCAGCTCGGTGTGGATGTGGATGGCGGGCGTGACGTCCCACGGTCCCTCCAGGACCTCCGCGTCCGGCGACACCCGGCAGACGTCGGAGGCGGTGATCTCCTCCCACCACAGCCCCCACGGGTTGATCCACAGCTCCTCGGTGTCGTCCACGCGGGCGGTGATGTGGCCCGCGATGTTCTCGCTGAAGCCGGACCGGCCCAGGATCCGGAACGCGCACGCGAGCTTCTGCCGGTCGCTGAGGTCCCTCCCGATCGGAGGCATCACCCTCGGCGCCCACTCGGCGGCGCCCCCCGCGACCGGCGCCGGTTTCGGCGGGCGCTCGATGTCCGCTGTCACGGCCTCTCCTTCCCGTCAGCTACAGGCTGGCTGGTACGTGGGCCACTGACGGCCCGGTTCGGCGTTCTCGAACTGCATGAGGATCAGGCCGCACAGCCCGTCGGTGCCGCTGTGCTTGCCGGGCTTGAACGACAGCGTGTAGCCCTTCTGCCCGAACGAGGACGGGTAGCCGGACACCTGCTCCAGCCCCTTGTTGATGGCCTCGCCGTCCACCTTCGCCCCGGCCTCACCGATCGCCTTGGCGAGCATCCCGATGGCGTCGTACGCCTGCGCGTCGTAGGCGGTGACCTGGGTCTCCTTGCCGCGCCGCTCCGTCAGGAGCTTCTGCAGCGCGGCGGTCTTCTCGTTCTCCTCGGTGATGGACCCGACGAAGACGAGCTTGTCCAGCGCGCCCGGCTTCGCCTGCTTCCACAGGTCGGGCTGGTTGCCGATGGACGCGAGCGAGAAGCGGTCCACGTCCGGGATGAGCTGGTGCGACGTGTTGTGGACGAGCACCTCCATCTGGCCGCCGAGCGCGGCGACGAGCATCGCGTCCGGCTTCGCCTGCTTGATCTTGGTGACCTGCGCGGTGACGTCGTTGGCGTCCACCGCCGCCGTCTCCGTCGCCACCACCTCGATGCCGGCGTCGCGGATCGGGCCCATCAGCGCCTTCTCCATCCCGGCGATGGACGCGCTGTCGTCCTTGAACAGGGCGAGCTTCTTGTACCCGGCCTTCTTGAACGCCTGGGCGTAGGTCTTGCCGAAGTCCTCGGTCGGGTTGGCGAGCGAGTAGGCGTAGGTGCCGTCGGGGCCCGCCCCGATGCCGGGCGTGATGTTCACCGGCGCGATGGCGGGCACCTTCTGCTGCTTGAGCAGCGTCTGCACCTGAAGGACCGACTGGCCGCCGGAGTTCATGATGATGGCCGCCGCGCCCTGGCTGATCAGCTGCCGGACGACGGTCGGCGCCTTCGTCGCGTCGTTGTCGTCGCTCTTGACGACCAGCTTGAGCTTCTTGCCGCCGATGCCGCCGTTGTCGTTGATCTCCGCGACCGCGTCCTTGACGGTCGCGCCGACGATCGACGCGTACGCGGCCGCGCCGCCGGAGAGGTCCTGGTCCATCCCGATGACGATGGTGTTCTCGTCGGCTTCGGCCGACCCGGCGCCGGACGTGCACGCCGTGAGCGAGAGGGCGGGCAGCGCCGCGGCGATCAGGACGGTCGCCTTGCCGGCTCTGCCGCGGGGCCTCGGAACGATTCTGGGCATTGGGGGTCCCTCCTAGGGGTGGGTG
>NZ_SMKK01000210.1 GCF_004348425.1 Actinomadura sp. 7K507 | reverse complement strand
GGCCTGGGGTTTCTATCAGGAAGGGGAGGCCTGCCGTGGCGGGGTGGCGGAAGAGGTCGGTGAAGGGGGAGGTGCCGATCATGCCGGTGCCTATGTTCTCGTGGCGGTCTCGGCCGGAGGCGCAGGGGTCCTTGGAGTCGTTGGCGTGGACCAGTTTCAGGCGGCCCTCGCCGACGGTGGACACCAGTGCGTCGATCGTTTCCTTGACGCCGCCGGGGGCGGCCAGGTCGTGGCCCGCGGCCCACGCGTGGCAGGTGTCGAAGCAGACCCCGAGCTTCGGGTGATGTTCCAGTCGCTCGAAGAACGGGCCCAGATGCTGGACCCTCGTGCACAGCATGTTGTTCTGGCCGGCCATGGTCTCCAGGAGGAGGTCGGGGCCGTCCTCGGGGATCTCTTCCAGCAGGGGGAGGACGTGCTCGTGGACCTGGGCCATGGCCTGGTCGTAGGGCTGGGTGACGGCGGAGCCGGTGTGGACCACCACGCCGCGGGCGCCGATGGCGCGGCCGCGGACCAGGGAGTGGCGGACGGTCGCGATCGACTTGGCGAGGGTCTCCTCGCTGGGGGAGCCGAAGTTGACCAGGTACGGGGCGTGCACGTAGACGGGGACGTCGGTGCGGGCGCGCAGCTTCTCGTCCTCCGCGGGCCTGCCCGCCGGGAGGGCCCAGCCGCGCGGGTTGGCCACGAACACCTGGATCGCCTCGGCGCCGATCTCGGCGGCGTACTTCAGGCCGCCGGTGGCCAGGCCGCCGGCCACGGGGACATGGGCCCCTACGGGGCTGCGAGGTGAGGTCATGACCGGTTCAGCCTATCCGGTCACGGCCCCCGGACGATGGTGACCGTGGAGCCGCGGGGAGCCTCGCCGCTGCTCGGGGACTGGAAGCGGACGATGTCGCCGCCGAAGCCCGTCACGTTGACCACGAAGCCGGAATCCTCCAGGGCCTTCTTCGCGTCGTTCACGCGGCGGTTGGTCATGTCCGGCACCGGGACGTTCTGCTCGCTGCCGTCGTCGCAGCCGAACTGGATCGGGCCCGCGTCGACGATGCAGTCGCGCTTGTTGACGACGATCGTGACCTCGTCCCCGCGGGAGACGCCCGTCCCCTCGGACGGGGTCTGCTCGATCACGGAGTTCGGTTCCTTGCCGTCGACCTTCCGTTTCTGCACCTTGACGTCCAGGCCCATCGAGCGCAGCTGGTTCGCGGCGGCGTCGCCGTTCTCGCCGACGAGGCCGGGCATGGACATGCCGGTGGAGACGACGACGGCGACCGGGTCGTCGGGGGACTGCTTCTTCCCCGCCACCGGGTCGGTGTCGATCACCTTGTCCTTGTCGACCGTCTGCGAGGGGGTGGTCTTCGTCTCTCCGACCGTGAAGCCCTCACCTTCGAGGATCCGCTTGGCCTCGGGGAGGGTCTTGCCCTTGACGTCCGGTACCTCGCGGGGGGTGATGCCCTTGGACGGCGTCAGCGTGACGGGCTCGCCCTCGGCGATGCGGGCGCCGGCGGGCGGGTCGGACTTGACGACGTCCCCCTTGTGGACGCGGTCGCTGTAGACGGCGCCGGCGGTCCGCACGTCCAGCCCGGCGCTCTCCAGCTGGTCGCGGGCGTCGTCGACGTTCATCCCGATGATCGAGTGCGGGATGTGCTCGTACTGCCCGGACGTCTGGTACCAGACGGCCCAGCCGAGGATGAGCGCCGCGATCAGGCCGATGGCGACCAGGACGTAGCGGCCGGTCAGCGCGCCGATGACGCGGTCGGACCTGGTGGGCTGCGGGTGCTCGGCGGCGCGCGGGTCCAGGACGGCGGTGTGGCCTTCGGCGGGCAGCACGCTGGTGGTGCCCCGGGACGACTCCTCGACGCGCCGGTCGAAGTCGCGGGGCAGGCCGCCGAGGACCTCGACGACCTCGGTCTGGTACTGGTTCGCGTCCACCGGGCGGAGTCCCGGGTCGTGGTTCGTCGCGTCGGTGACCAGGGCGTCCACCTGCTGCGGGATGCCGGGGACGACGCTGGACGGCGGCGGGACCGTCTCGTTCACGTGCTTGTAGGCGACGGCGAGCGGGGTGTCGCCGCCGTGCGGGAGGTGCCCGGTGATCAGCTCGAACAGCATGATGCCGGCGGCGTACACGTCGGAGCGGGCGTCGGCGTTGCCGGACATCACCTGCTCGGGGGACAGGTAGCCGACCGTCCCGATGATCACGCCGGTCTTGGTCATCTTGCTCGCGGTCTCGGCCCGGGCGAGGCCGAAGTCGGCGACCTTGACCTGGCCGTCCTCGGTGATCAGCACGTTCTCGGGCTTGACGTCGCGGTGCACGAGACCGGCCCGGTGGGCCGCGCCGAGCGCCGCCAGGACCGGCTGCATGATCTCCAGCGCGGCGCGGGGGCCGAGCCTGCCGAGCGAGGTCAGCGCGTCGCGCAGCGTCTGCCCGGCGACGTACTCCATCACCAGGAAGACGTGCTCGCCGTCGGTGCGCTGGTCGTAGACGGCGACCACGTTGGGGTGGGACAGCGCCGCGGCGGCCTTGGCCTCGCCGATGAAGCGGGCGACGAAGTCCTCGTCGGAGGCGAGCCCGGCGTGCATCACCTTGATCGCGACGATGCGGTCGAGCCTGATGTCGCGCGCGACGTAGACGGTGGCCATGCCGCCGCGCGCCACGCGGGACTCAATGCGGTAGCGCCCGTCGAGCACCTGCCCGACGAGCGGATCAGCAACCGTCGCGTCCATCGGTGCGAGTTTACGGGCGATTCGCCATCGATCTCATCAGTCCCGAGTATGAGCCTCGGCAAGGACGGAGCGTGACTGCTCCGGTTCCGGCTGGGCGCGCTGGGCCCGGCTGCGCGACACGGCCACGCCGGCGAGGCAGAGCAGGCCGCCGCCGAGGGTGACCAGACCGGGGATCTCGCCGAGGAGCAGCCACGACATCAGCACGACGATGGCCGGGACGGCGTAGGTGGTGGCGCCCATCTTCCCGGCGGACGTGCGGGCCAGTGCGTATCCCCAGGTGGTGAACGCGATGGCGGTGGGGAAGACGCCAAGGTAGATCATGTTGAGGGTCGCGCCGGTGGGGGCGACGGCGGCCTCGGAGACGAGCTGCCCGGAGAACGGCAGGCAGACGACCGCGCCGATGGCGCAGGCGAACGTGGTGAACTGCAGCGCCGAGGCGTGCCGGAGCGCGGGCTTCTGGCTGACGACGCCCGCCGCGTAGGTGACGGCGGCGACCACGCAGAGCAACACACCGAGGACGGAGGAACCGCCCTCGCCGGACATGGAGAGCCCGACGACGGCGGCGCCGGCGAACGACACGGCCATGCCCGCCATCAGCCGGGGCGGCAGCCCTTCCTTCAGCAGCCAGCCGCCGAGGAGCGCGATGAGGATGGGGCCGATGTTGACGACCAGTGCGGCGGTTCCCGCGTCGACGAGCTGCTCGCCCCAGTTGAGGGCCACCATGTAGGCGCCGAACCACAGGATGCCGGCGGTGACGATGCCCGGCCAGGCCCCCTTGGGCGGGAGGCCTTCGCGGCGGACGAGCCACAGCGCGCCCAGGACGACCGTCCCGGACAGGAGGCGGCCGAGGGCGAGGGCGCCGGGGCTGTACTCGGCGCCGGCGCTGCGGATGGAGACGAAGGCGGATGCCCAGAGCACCACCGTGACCGTGGCGGCGGCCACCGCGAGCTTGTCGACACCGGCCGTCCGGCTTTCCTGCTGCATGTCACGCACCTTAGGTATGGGACGTTTCCACGAACACCGAACGGATGCGCCGGGTTGCGGCGCGCCTTCCGGGGGGACGGCCCAAGTCTGCTGGCACGGACATTTCAGGTCCAGCGAGTATTTCTATAGCCGAACCTTTAGAACCGCTACGAGGTGGCGAGGCCTTCGAACGGTGAGGACGCCTGGGCGTAGCGGCGCTTCGGGATCCGCCCGGCCAGCCGCGCGAGCCGTCCGCCCTCGACCGCGTGCCGCATCGCGGCGGCCATCCGGGCGGGGGACCGGGCGCGGGTGACGGCGGTCGCCAGCAGCACCGCGTCGCAGCCCAGCTCCATGGCCAGGGCGGCGTCGGACGCGGTGCCGACCCCCGCGTCCAGGATGACCGGGACCCCCGCCCGCTCGACGATCAGCTCGATGTTGTGCGGGTTGCGGATGCCCAGACCCGACCCGATCGGGGAGCCGAGCGGCATCACGGCGACGCATCCGGCCTGCTCCAGGCGCCGCGCGAGGACAGGATCGTCGTTGGTGTACGGCAGCACGGCGAAGCCGTCGTCGACGAGCTGCTCGGCGGCCTCGACCAGCTCGATCGGGTCGGGCAGCAGCGTGTGCTCGTCCGCGATCACCTCGAGCTTGACCCAGTTCGTGCCGAGGGCCTCCCGGGCGAGCTTGGCGGTGAGGACCGCCTCGCCCGCGGTGAAGCAGCCCGCCGTGTTCGGCAGCACCCGGATCCCGCACTCGTTCAGGACGTCCAGCACCGAGCCGCGCGCCGACGGGTCCACCCGCCGCATCGCGACCGTGGTCAGCTCCGTCCCGGACGCGGTGAGCGCCTCCCGCAGCACGTGCATGCTGGGCGCGCCCCCGGTCCCCATGATCAGCCGGGACCCGAGCTCCGCGCCCGCGATGACCAGCCTGTCGCTATCCACGTCACCCTCCCTGTACGGCTGTCAGCACTTCGAGCCGGTCGGCGTCGCGCAGCGTCGTCGCCTCCCAGGCGGAGCGCCCGACGACCTCGTCGTTCAGCGCGGCCGCCACGCCGGCGCCCGCGGCGGTGACGGACGCGACCACTTCGGCCACGCTCGCGCCCTCGGGCAGCTCGCGCGGCTCACCATTGACGAACACCCGCATCAGTGCACCTCGGCGGAGAATCGGTCGGGGGAGAAGGGGCCGGCGACGCCGGGGACGGGCCCGTCCACCAGCATCGCCGACAGGATGGCGGCGCTCACCGGGGTGAGCAGGACGCCGTTGCGGAAGTGCCCGGTCCCGATGAACAGGCCGGGGAGCGCGGAACGGCCCAGCACGGGCGCGTTGTCGGGGGTGCAGGGCCGCAGGCCCGCCGTGACCTCGGCGAACTCCAGCTCGGTGATGCCGGGCAGCAGTTCCCGGGCGTCCCGCAGCAGCTCCCACAGGCCGCCGGCGGTAACGCGCGTGTCGAAGCCCAGCTCCTCCTGCGTGGCGCCGAGGACGATCTCGCCGTCCGCGCGCGGCACGAGGTAGACCGCGGAGCCCCTGACCAGCCCCCGCGTGGCGCGGCCCACGAACGGCGTCCGGGTGCGGAGCCGTATCACCTGGCCCTTCACGGGGCGGACGGGTGGAACGGTCCCCGGAGGCAGCCCCCCGAGGTCGCCCGACCACGGGCCGGCGGCCAGCAGCACGCGGTCGGCGCGGATCACCGTCCCGTCGTCCAGGCGCACCCCGGCCGCCGCGTCGTGCTCGACGGCGACGCCGGCGGCGCGGCGCCGGACGAGCCGGACGCCGGTCCGGTCCGCCGCGGCCAGCAGCGCCGCGGTCAGCCGGCGCGGGTCGATCGAGCCGTCCTCGGGGGCGAGCAGGCCGCCGCGGACGCCGGGGGCGAGCATCGGCTCCAGCCTCCGGCACTCCCGCCCGGTCAGCGCCTCGGCGGGGACGCCGAGGCTCTCCTGGAAGCGGCGCAGGTCGTCCAGGTACTTCAGGTCGTCGGAGTCGAAGGCGACCTGGATGATCCCGTCGGTGCGATAGCCGGTCTCCAGGCCGGTCAGGTCCTCGAGTTCGGCGACGAAGGCGGCGTAGCCGTCGCGGGAGGCGAGGCCGAGCCGCAGCAGCGGCTCCTCGCCGTAGGTGACCTCGCTGACGGGGGTGAGCATGCCCGCCGCCACCGCCGACGCGCCGCTCGCGGGCTCGGGATCGACCAGGGTGACGGCGGCGCCCGCCGCGGCGGTCCGCCAGGCGGTGGCCAGGCCGATGATCCCGGCCCCTATGATCGCGATCTCCACTGCGCTCCCTTCGCCGGCATGATCCGGATCAGGTCTGGCGGTCGGCGGCCCGTCCCAGCCGCCCTCTCAGCCCGGTCGTACCGGACTCCCGCGCTCTGTGCCGTTTTACGTGGTCTCCACTCTACGGCCTCGGTAAAGTGTTCAACTGTCTGGACAGGCGTCCAACGCCATTGGCCGCCCCGTTAGGGTGACCTCATGGAGAGGGTCATCGTCGTGGGTGGAGGCCTGGCCGGCGTGCGCGCCGCGGAGGCCCTGAGGAGCAAGGGGTACGAGGGCGCGCTGACCCTCGTCTCGGCCGAGCGGCACCTGCCGTACGACCGGCCGCCGCTGTCGAAGGCCGTCCTCAAGGGCGACTCCGACGACACCACGGTCGACGCGGACTGGGACGCCCTGCGCTGCGACCTGCTGCTCGGCGAGCGCGCCACCGGCCTGCGCCTGGGCGAGCCGGGCCGGGGCGGCGTCGTCGCCTCCACGGCGGGCGACCTTCCGTTCGACGGCCTGGTCATCGCGACCGGGGCCGTCCCGATCACGCTGCCGGGTGACGGGCGCCAGCACGTCCTGCGCACCATCGACGAGTCCCGCGAGCTGCGGTCGCGGCTCACCGAGGGCGCGCGGATCGTCATCGTCGGGGCGGGCTGGATCGGCGCCGAGGTGGCGACCACCGCCGCCGCCAAGGGCTGCGCCGTGACCGTCGTCGAGGCCGCCGACACCCCGCTGGCGGGAGCGATCGGCCCCGAGGTGGGCGCGCTCACCGCCCCCTGGTACGCGGAGGCCGGCGTCGAGTTGCGCACCGGGGTCAAGGTCGCGGAGGTGCGGGACGGCGGTCTCGTCCTGGCGGGCGGCGACCGGATCGACGCCGACGAGGTCGTCGTCGGCGTCGGCGTCCGCCCCGTCCTCGGCTGGCTGGAGGGCTCGGGGCTCCTGCTGGAGCGCGGGGTGGTCACCGACGCCTCGTTCCGCGCCTGCCGGAGCGAGGAGGGGTCCGGGTCCCCGCGGCCGGACGTCGTGGCGGTCGGCGACTGCGCCGCGTGGTGGTCGGGACGGTACGGGCGGCGGCTGCTCGTCGAGCACTGGGACACCGCCCTCAACGCCCCCGAGGTCGCCGCCGCGACCCTCCTGGGCGAGGAGGCCGCCTACGACGCCGCCCCGTACTTCTGGTCCGAGCAGTTCGGGCGCATGGTGCAGTACGCGGGCCACCACGCCGGGTCCGAGCGGATGATCCACCGCGGCGACCCGTCCGGCCGCAAGTGGGCGGTGGCGTGGCTGACCGGCGACCGCCTCGACGCGATGCTCACCGTCGACCGGCCCCGCGACCTGGTGCAGTCGCGGCGCGTCATCGCCGCCGGGACGCCCGTGGACCCGGACGCGATCGCCGACCCCGACGTGCCCGTCCGGCAGGCTGTTCGCCAATAGCGATCGGCCGGGACGTCGCGGCTGCGCAGGGGGTTTGACGGTTCCGAAGTAGTGGTAGCAAGGGGGCGTGACGCAGATGAACGCAACCGTTGACAGCGCACTCGACCCCCGGACCGACGCCCTCGCCGGCGAATGGCTCTCCCTCAGGGACGCCGCCGACAGGCTCGGGATCAAGCCCAGCCGGATCAAGCAGCTCATCAGCGAGCACAAGCTCCTGGCGGTCCGCCGGGACGGAAACCCCATGGTGCCCGCGGCCTTCATCAACGACGGCCACGTCATCAAGGGGCTGCCGGGCACGCTGACGCTCCTCTCGGACGCGGGCTACGACGACGTGGAGACGATCCGCTGGCTGTTCACCCCCGACGACACGCTGCCGGGGACGCCCGTGGACGCGCTCACCGAGAACCGGGGGACCGAGGTCCGCCGCCGCGCCCAGGCGCTGGCTTTCTAGGGCGCGGGCGCCTTCCAGGGCTCGCCTGCGGGGTGCGCCGCGCCTTCGCCGGATCCTGGGCGGACCCCAGGATCCGGTGAAGGCCGCGCGCGTGACACGATCGCGGGGTCGCGCGACGGGACGTGAACGCCGCGTGACCCCGCGATCCCCGCTGTGAAAGGACGAGCCCCGCCGTGTCCAGGCACCTCCCCTCCGAACGCGCCGTCGCCCTGCGCGCCCGGCTCAGCCGGTCCCGCCTGTACCTCTGCACGGACGCGCGGGAGGAGCAACGGGACCTGCCGGGCTTCCTGGACGCCGTCCTGGGCAACGGCGTCGACATCGTCCAGCTCCGCCAGAAGGGCCTGGAGGCCCGGCAGGAGATGGAGTACCTGGAGATCTTCCGGGCCGCCTGCGACCGGCACGGGGCGCTGCTCGCGGTCAACGACCGGGCCGACGTGGCGCACGCCGTCCGCGCCGACGTGCTGCACCTCGGCCAGGACGACCTGCCGGTCCCCGCCGCCCGCGAGATCGTCGGCGGCGACATGCTCATCGGCCGGTCGACCCACTCGGACGAGCAGGCCTCCGCGGCCGCCGCCGAGCCGGGCGTCGACTACTTCTGCGCGGGCCCGGTATGGCCGACCCCGACCAAGCCCGACCGTCCCGCCCCCGGCCCCGGGCTGCTCGAGTACGCCGCGGCGCAGGGCGCGGCACGGCCATGGTTCGCGATCGGCGGCATCGACCTCGGCAATCTCGGCGAGGTGACGGCGGCGGGCGCGGAGCGCGTCGTGGTCGTCCGGGCGATCACCGCGGCCGGCGACCCGGGCGCCGCCGCGGCGGAGTTCGCCCGCCGGCTGGCCGGCTGAACCCCGCCGGGGGCGATCCGGATCACGGTGGTCGCCGGCGGGTGCGG
This sequence comes from Actinomadura sp. 7K507, assembly GCF_004348425.1. Taxonomy (GTDB): domain Bacteria; phylum Actinomycetota; class Actinomycetes; order Streptosporangiales; family Streptosporangiaceae; genus Spirillospora. Next base: position 8,555 of record NZ_SMKK01000210.1, on the reverse strand, counting down.
GACCCGGGCCCGATCACCGATAATGGGGATCATGAGCGTGGGACCCGACGACGACCGGCCGGTGGATCTCGGCGAGGAGCTGGAGATCCTGCCCGACCAGACCTCCGACGACACCGACACCGGCTGGGGCGAGTGGCGCGGCGACGATGACGACTCGCGCCTCCTGGAGGACCGCCCTCCGCACTGGTGACACCCGGCCGGCGCGGCCCGCCGCGGCTTCCCCGGGCGGGTCAAACAGCAGGGCCGGGTCAGAACAGCATGCCGAGCACGAACCCGGCGACCACCACGGCCGCGAGCGCGACCATCATCCGCCACCGGTAGCGCGGGATCCGGGTCGGCCGCGGTTTCGGCATCGGCCCCTGCCCTTCGCGTAGCGCCCGGACGACCTGCGGCGCGGTCGGCCGGGCGGCGGGGTTCTTGTCCAGGCAGCGGGCCGCGAGGTCGCGCAGCGGCCCCCGCATGTCGCCGAGGTCGGGCTCGCGGGACGTGACGCGCCGCATCACGGCCGCGCTCGGCCCGGTGCCGAACGGCGGGCGCCCGGTCGCCGCGAACACCACCGTGGCGCCCCAGGCGAACACGTCCGCGGGCCGCCCGACCGGCTCGTCCTCGATCTGCTCGGGCGCCATGTACGCGGGCGCCATGGACGCGGGCGCGCCGGCCGGTCCCGCGTCCGGAGCGGCGGCGCCGAAGCCGATGACCTTGGCGCCGTCCGGGCCGAGCAGCACGTTGCCGGGGTGGAGGCCGCGGTGGACCGTCCCGGCGCGGTGCTTCGCGGCCAGCGCCGCCGCCGTGCGCGCCGCCACCCTGCGGAGCCGCGGCGCGGGGAGCGGACCGCGCTCCTCGACGACGTGCTGGAGCGTCGGCGGCTCCGCGGACCCGCCGGCGTCGCGGGCGCCGTCGCCGGCCGCGTCGGTGTCCGGGCCGTGCGGCGTGCGCCGCGCGGGGGACGCCTTACCCGGGCGCGGGCGGGCGGCGTGCGCCTGGGCCGCGCGCCCGGTACGGGCGGCGGCGGGACGCGGGGGATGGGGGCTCGTCCTCCCGCGGGAGGTGTCGTGCGGCAAAGAACAACTCCGACTCGGCGGGGACGGACGAAGATTTCCTTATTTGTACCGCGTAACCGGGGTGTACGGCAGTGGAACCGTCATCTTTCCGGTCAGCCGCACGTTCCGAGCGTCCCCGTCTGGGCGATCGCCCGCGAGGAGGAGCCCACCATCACCTGGTAGCAGCCGCTCGCGACCTTCCACGCCTTCGCGCCTTCGTTCCAGTAGGCGAACGAGCGCGAGGACAACGGGAACGTCACCCTGGTGCTCTCGCCGGGTGCGAGCGTGACCTTGGTGTAGCCCTTGAGCTGCTTGGGCGGCTGCACGACGCTCCCGCCCGGCGACGGCATGCCGATGTAGAGCTGCGGGACGGCGGTGCCGGTCCGCTGACCCGTGTTCGTCACCGTCACCTGAACCGCCTCGGTGCCGGCGGCCATGTCGCTGTAACCGAACGTGGTGTAGGACAGCCCGTGCCCGAACGGGAAGCGCGGCGCGATCCCCTTCGAGTCGTAGTGCCGGTAGCCGACCATGACGCCCTCGGAGAACGTGACGGTCTTGTCCACGCCCGGGTACTGCGCGGGGTTCCCGGACGCCGGAGCGTCGCTCTCGTCGACCGGGAACGTCACCGGCAGCCGTCCGCCGGGGTCCACGTCCCCGTACAGGACGCGGGCCAGGGCGTTCCCGGCCTCCTGACCGGGATACCAGGCTTGGACGATGCCCTTCACCTGCCCGGCCCACGGCGTCAGCACGGGACCGCCCGTGTTGAGGACGACGATGGTGTTCGGGTTGGCCGCGGCGACCTCGGAGATGAGCCCGTCCTGGTCGCCGCGGAGCGGTTCACCGCACTCCAGCGTCAGGCACGACTTGTCGAAGAACTCGCCCTGGCTGTCGGTCGCGAACACGATCGCCACGTCGGCCTGGCGGGCCCGCTCGGCGGCGGCGCCGTGGTCGTCGCCGTTGTCGTGGGTGATCCGCGCGCCGGCCCCTGCGCGGCGCGCGAGCCCCTCCTGCGGGCTGACGGCGGTGAACGGGACGACCTGCGCCGAGCCGTGCCCGCTCGGGCTCTTCTGCGCGGCCCGCCCGATCAGCGCGATCGACTTCGGCGCCTTCAGCGGGAGGGCGCCGTCGTTCTTCAGCAGCGTGATCCCGGCCTCTTCGATCTTCCTGGCCGCGGTCTCGCTCGCCGTCCGGTCGATGCGGGTGAGGTCGTTCGGGTACGCATCCCGGTCGAATACCCCGGCCTTGAACATGGTCCGCAGGACGTTGGCGACGTGCCCGTCGATGGTCGCCTGCGTGACCTTCCCCTGCGCGACGGCCATCTTCAGCAGGAACGCGTTGTACCTCAGGCCGACCGGCAGTTCCATGTCGAGCCCGCCGTTGGCCGCCTCGGCGGCGTCCTTCGGGGCGAAGTGGTCGGAGGCCACCCAGCCCTTGAAGCCCCACTCCGAGCGCAGGATCTTGTTGAGGACGGCGTCGTCCTGGCAGGCCCACCGGCCGTTCAGCATGCCGAACCCGCACATGACGGTCGCGGCGCCGCCCTGCTTCACGGCGGCCTCGAACGGCGGCAGGTAGATCTCCCGCAGGGTGCGGGGGTCCACCTTCATGTTCAGTTCCAGCCGGTCGGTCTCCTGGGCGTAGACGGCCATGTGCTTGACCGCCGTCATCACGCCCTGCGACTGCGCCCCCTTGATCCAGGGCACCCCGAGGGTGGCCGACAGGTAGGGGTCCTCACCGAAGCCCTCGAACGTCCGGCCGTTGCGGGGGGTGCGCAGGACGTCCACCGTCGGCCCGAACACGACGTCGTTGCCGCGGTGCCTGGCCTCCCACGCCACCGTCCCGCCGTAGAGCTTCGCGGTCTCCCGGCTGAAGCCCGCCGCCAGCGCGATCGGCGCGGGCAGCGCGGTCGCCTTGCCCTGCCGGACGCCCGCCGGCCCGTCGGCCATGTAGACCGGCGGTATGCCGAGCCGCTCGATCCCGTTGTTGGTGTCGGCGTGCGCGGTCTCGAAGTACCCGCCGAGCGGGCCGCCGAAGATGTCGTCCGCCGCGAGCATCGCGATCTTCTCGTCGGCGGTCATCTCCGGCAGCAGCAGGCCGGTCCGCTGGTCCGGCGTCAGCGACGGGTCGCACCACGGCCGCTGTGCCGGGTCGCCGCACCGCCCCGTCTCCGCCCGCGCCTCGCCCGGAGCCGACACCGCCGCCAGCGCCAGCACGGACGCCAGCGCGCCCGCGACCGGCAGCCATCTCCCCACCCGCATACCCATGGCGACATTTCTGCCACCGATCGGTGGGAAAGTTCTAGCCCACCGGGGAAAATTGACCGGATTGTGTCATGTGAGACGTCACATGCTGCGCGTGGTGGCCGCCACCGCGAGTTCCGAGAGGGCCAGGCGGACCTCGTCGCCGATGGGCGCCGACCGCAGGACCCGCTCCGCCTCGGCCAGGTAGTGCTCGATCATCTCCTCGCAGGCGGCGAGGCCGCCGGTCTCCTCGATGATCGCGCGCAGCTCGCCCACCCCGGCGCGGTCCAGGTCGGGGTCGCCGAGGCGGCGCCGCAGCCTCGCGGCCTGCGCCGCGGACGCGCGTTCCAGGGTCAGGGCGACCAGGACGGTCCGCTTGCCCTCGCGCAGGTCGTCGCCCGCCGGCTTGCCGGTCTCGGCGGGATCGCCGAACACCCCGAGGACGTCGTCGCGGAGCTGGAAGGCGATGCCCAGCGGAAGGCCGTAGCCGGTGAGGGCGGCGGTCACGTCCGGGCGGGCGCCGGCGAGCGCCGCGCCGAGGTGCAGGGGCCGCTCGATCGTGTACTTGGCGGCCTTGTACTCCACCACCCGCAGCGCGGTGGCGACGGTCGCCTCGCCGCGCGTGCCCTCCAGCATGTCGAGGTACTGGCCGCACATGACCTCGGTGCGCATCAGGTCGTAGACCGCGCGGCCGCGCCGCCTGCGGTCGCCGTCCAGCCCGCACGTCTCGAACATCTCGCCCGACCAGGCCAGGCACAGGTCGCCGAGCAGGATCGCGGAACCCCCGCCGAACGCCTCCGCGTCACCCGGCCAGGACTGCGCGCGGTGCAGCGCCTCGAACCTGCGGTGGACGGACGGCTGGCCGCGGCGGGTGTCGCTGGAGTCCATGACGTCGTCGTGGATCAGCGCGCTCGCCTGCAGCAGCTCCAGGGACGCGGCGGCGGCCACGATGCCGGGGCCGTCCTCGCCGCCGGCGGCGCGCCACCCCCAGTAGCAGAACGCGGGACGCAGCCGCTTGCCGCCTCCCAGCAGGGCGTCCAGGGCGGACAGCATGGGTGTGAGGTCGTCACTGATGGTCAGCAGGGCCGGGCGCTGCCGGTCGACGAAGGCCAGGAGCGCCTCGTCGACCTCCTTGCGGATGCGGCTGGTCGACATGCCCGAGATCGTATCCACGTGGGCGGATTCAACCGTCCACCAGAAACGTGAGAAGTCAGTAGAACTTCGGGAACGTGGACATAACGCCCGCGAGCTGTGCCGAGCATCACCCTTATCGGCGGGCGCGAGGCCTTCTGTAGGCTTGTGGAATGCGACGCCTGCGCCCAAACCGACCCCCGACCGTCCGAGACCTCCTGGCCTCCGGCGGCAGGTCCTTCTCGTTCGAGTTCTTCCCGCCCAAGACCGACAAAGGCGCGCGGAACCTCTGGCGCACCATCCGGGAGCTGGAGTCCCTGCAGCCGACGTTCGTCTCGGTGACCTACGGAGCCGGCGGCGGCACCCGCGACAAGACCGTCGACATCGTCGAGCACATCGCCACCGACACCACCCTCACCCCGGTCGCCCACTTCACCGCCGTCGACCACTCCGAGGCCGAGCTGCGGAACCTGATCGGCCGGTTCGCCGCCGCCGGCGTCCGCAACATCATCGCCCTGCGCGGCGACCCGCCCGGCGACCCGATGGCGGAGTGGGTCAAGCACCCCGAAGGCGTCGAGTACGCCTCCGACCTCGTCCGCATGATCCGCTCCTACGGCGACTTCTGCGTCGGCGTGGCGGCCTTCCCCTACAAGCACCCGCGTTCGCCCGACGTCGAGACCGACACACGGTTCTTCATCGAGAAGTGCCGCGCCGGCGCCGACTACGCGATCACGCAGATGTTCTTCCGCGCCGAGGACTACTTCCGGCTGCGCGACCGCGTCGAGGCCGCCGGCTGCGACACGCCGATCCTGCCCGGCATCATGCCGGTCACCCAGATGAGCACGATCGAGCGTTCCGAGCAGCTGTCCGGCGCGCCGTTCCCGCCCGAGGTCAGGGCCCGGTTCGAGGCGGTCGCCCACGACCCCGAGGCGGTGCGCCGCCTCGGCATCGAGCACGCCGCCGAGCTGTGCCAGGACCTGCTGGACCAGGACGCGCCCGGCATCCACTTCATCACCTTCAACAAGTCGACGGCGACGCGCGAGGTCTACGGCCTGCTGGACGCGGGCGCGTACGCCGCCAGCGGCAGCGCCCCGCCCATCACCGCGTAGCGGGGACCACCGCCGGGGAACTCGAAATCGGTCAGCAGATCGATCATGCCGACCGAGCGGTAGAGGGAGCGGGCCGGAGTGTCCGGCCGGCTGTCCAGCGTCGACAGCACGACGGTCCGCTCCCCCCGCCCCCCGCACAGCGCGCTCAGCAGGCCCCGGCCGAGGCCCCTGCCCTGGAAGTCCGGACGGACGTGAAGCTCCGCCACCTCGAACGCGTCGTCCAGCCACGACTCGGCGTGCTCAGGGCCCTCCCGGTCGCTGAGCGCCTGGAACACGACGTCATGCCACCACTGGCCGCGCGCCCCGTGGAACCCGTACGCGAAGCCCTGGACGGAACCCGTCAGGATGGGCAGCGCAGGGCGTCCCTCGGCCACGAACGCCCGGAACCCCGGATACGACGCGTGCCGCTCCATGATGGTGTGGCGGCCCGGGAGCTGCTCGTTCGGCGGTTCCATCGCGGACGCGTACACGTCCAGCATGGGGTCGAGCCTGCGTAGGAAGGCGTGTTCGTCGATCTCGCGCAGCTTCGGGTCCCTCACGCGACAGAGACTAGACCCGCGGGCCGGTCCGCCGCCCGTGTCACCGGCCGTCGAGCACCTTGCGCACCGACGCGTCGTCGCGCGCCACCACGGCGGTCTCGCCGGTCAGGACGATCGGCCGCTGGATCAGCGCCGGGTTCTCCACCATGACCCCGATCCACCGGGCCCGGTCGCGTTCGAGGTCCTTCAGCCCGAGCTCCTTGGCGACGGGCTCGTTCAGGCGCGCGACGTCCCACGGCTCCGCGCCGATCCGGGTGAGCACCGCGTCGAGTTCCTCCGCCGTGGGCGGCTCGTCCAGGTAGCGGCGCTCGGTGTACTCCACGCCCGCCTCGTCCAGCGCGGCCTTCGCGGCACGGCTCTTCGAGCAGCGCGGGTTGTGCCAGAGCTCGGTGTCGCTCATTTCCCGTCACTCCACTTCCGCCGGGGTGCCCCCGGTGATCCTCAGCAGTTCCTCGTACGACGTGGGGAAGACGGTGTGCGGATGCCCGCCGGCCGCCCAGACCTGGTCGTACCCGTCCAGCCAGACGTCCACGAGCGTCCGGATCGGCGCGGGGTGGCCCAGCGGCGCGACGCCCCCGATCGGCTGCCCCGTCGACTCCCGCACGAACTCCGGCGACGCCCGCTTCACCTTCGCCGCCCCCACCAGGGACGCTATCTTCCCCGTGTCGACGCGGTGCGCGCCGCTCGTCAGCACCAGCAGCGGCGCCCCGTCGGCGTCGAAAAGCAGGCTGTTGGCGATCGCCCCGACCTCGCAGCCCAGCTGCGCCGCGGCGGCCTGCGCCGTCGGCGCGGAGTCGGGCAGTTCCACGATGACCCCGGTCGCGCCCTGGTCGAGCAGAGCCTTCGCGACCCGTTCGGCATTCGCATGCATGGGAAGCACTTTAAGCTCGCCGCATGCGAGGGAGACCGATCGGCACGGAAAAGCTCGCGGCCCTTCTGGCCGCCGCCGTCCTCCTGGCGGGATGCAGCGGAACGGACGAGGCGGCGTCTCCGCCGGCGGAGAGCTCACCGTCCGCGAAACCGGCGACGTCCACGCCTACCCCCACGCCCACGCACCGCAAGCTGAAACCGGGTGCGAAGGGCTTCGACGTCAAGGAACTCCAGCGTCGCCTGAAGGCCCTGAACTACGACCCGGGCAAGCTGGACGGGAAGTACGGGCCGTCGACCGAGATGGCCGTGTGGGCGTTCCAGGCCGTCAACCGCATGAAGCGGAAGGGCACCCTCGGCAAGTCGTTCTGGGAGGCCCTGGCCGATCCCGAGGAGCCGCGCCCGATGGCCAAGAAGCGCGAGAAGAACCGCGTGGACGTCGACCTGAAGCGCCAGTACCTCGTCCTCTACAAGGACGGTGAGCCGCGTCTCATCACGCACGTCTCGTCGGGCTCGGGGGAGTACTACTGCGCCAAGGACCGCGGGGCCACCGTGCCCCGGTGCCGCTACGCGAGCACCGGCACGGGCGACTTCCGGACGGGACGCCGCTTCTCCGGCTGGGAGACCTCACCCCTGGGACGGCTCTACAACCCGATCTACTTCAACGGCGGCATCGCCTTCCACGGCGCCCTGAGCGTGCCCAAGCACCCGGCCTCGCACGGCTGCGTCCGGATGCCGATGCACATCGCCGAGTACTTCCCGGACCTCCTCGGGACGAACGTCCCCGTGCACGTCAGACGGCCTCGGTAGGCCTCGCGGCGGAACTGTCGTACCCCGCTGTTCTACTGCCTGCATGCCCGCTGACCTGCGGGATACGACACGCGTTCGAACACGTTGACGAATCGCCGCCAGGGCGGTTTACTGTCAAGTGCGTCGAACTTATGTTCGACGTGGTGCGGGACTCGCGGCCCGCGCCAGGGCGACGTCCCCGCCGTTCGCGGTGTTTCGGCGGGACGGACGGCCGGGCGGAGTGAGGGGAAGCTCTCCGCCCGGCCGGCCCGAGCCCCGGAAGGAGGCAGAAATGTCCGGAACGATGACCGCACGCGGAGTCCACTCCGCCGCCCAGTCCGTCCCGCCGCCGAGCCCGCGCCACCGTCCGATGCCCGCGCCCCGGCCGGCGCACACGGCCGCCGGCCAGCTGCACGCCGCCCGCATGGGCCTGGCCGAGGCCGCCGAGGCGACCTCGCCCGCCGTCCGCTACGTCTGCGCCCACCTGGCCGCGCTGCGCGCGGCCGCCGCGGTGCTGGCGTCCAAGGAGCCCCTGGAGACCCACCGCCGCGGCCGTCCCCGCAGCGTCTGGGTCCTGCTGCCCGAGGCCGAGCCCGCGCTGCGCGAGTGGGCCGCCTTCTTCGCCGCCGGCGCCGACAAGCGCGCCGCCGCCGAGGCGGGCCTGCCGCGCGCCGTCACGCCCCGCGACGCGGAGGAACTCCTCCACGACGCCGAGGTCTTCGTCACCCTCGTCGAGGACACGCTAGGCGTGGCAGGCCAGCCCACCCTCCCCGTCACCTGAGCCACCCGAACCACTCCGCGGGCCGCCCTCCCTCCCCGGGACCGGCCCACGCCGGAGGGCCC
>NZ_SMKK01000020.1 GCF_004348425.1 Actinomadura sp. 7K507 | reverse complement strand
TAGGCCGGGGATGGAAGCGCGGTAACGTGTGGAGTCGACCGGTACTAATAGGCCGAGTGGCTTGAACACACACAACGTTCAATCCAAATCGCTGCATGAGATGTTCGCGTCCCTGTGTGGTTCCCAGAAAACAACTGGGCACCCGCACAAAACAATAGAATTTTGCCGAGCCTGGCTCGGACGAGTCTTCCCGCACCCGCCGCTGGTTGGTGGGTGTCTGGGGGTTGGTCGTTCGGTGGTTTTGGCGAGGGGGAAACACCCGGTCCCATCCCGAACCCGGAAGTTAAGCCCTTCAGCGCCGATGGTACTGCACGGGAGACTGTGTGGGAGAGTAGGACACCGCCGGACTCGTATTATGGAGAGGGCCCCGCCGACACCGGCGGGGCCTTTTTTGTTTTCGCTCCGGCCGGTCAGCATGTGGGGCCCGCCTGCGCGGTGGCCGGACGCGGTCGGCAGCACCTGCCCGCGCGATCTCTACTTGGATTCGATGCGGCCCAAGGGGGTGCTGCTCTCGGACAGGGCCTTCTGCGCCGCCGTCCAGGTGGAGTCTTCGATGCCGAGCGCGTGGCGGAGGTAGGCGAGTGTGAGCCGCTGGATGAGGCCGACGCGTTCGGGGTTCTCGTCAGTCGTCTCCTCGGCCTCGTAGCCGGCGATACCGCCGAGCGAGTGTTCCGCGCCGAACAGGGTGAGCAGACTCTCGGCGCCGGGGCTGAGGTGGTAGGGGTCGGTCATCCAGTCCGGCCCGCGGACGGTCAGCCGGTATTTCCGCGGGACGTCGTCCCGGTCCCCGACGATCACGAGGGTTGGCGTGGTCATGTGCGCGAAGCTCACGTTCAGGTGAGGCATGTTCTCGGCCGCGAACGGTGTCAGGCTGTCCCCGCCCCGTCCTGCTGTGGCGAACAGCACGCCCGCCTTGATCCGCGGGTCGGACAAGTCCTGTTCCTGCCCGGTCTCCGGGGCGAGGACCCGCAGGCCCAGCAGGGCGCCCGCCGTCTGGCCGCCGAAGGAGTGCCCGGCGGTGGCGATGCGGCTTCGGTCGAGGCGGCCGCTCAGGCCGGGAAGGGCGGACTCCAGCAGATCGAGGTTGTCGAGGATGCGCTTCATGTCCTCGACCCGGAAGCGCCAGATCCGCGGTGTGCGCGGGTCGTCCTGGGGGAGGCCCACCGTCCTGGAGTCGAGGTGGGTGGGCTGGATGACCACGAAGCCGTGAGCGGCCCAGAAGTCGGCCACTGGGCCGTAGCCGTCCAGCGACGAGCCGGAGCCGTGGGAGAAGACAATGATCGGCAGGTCACGCCCGGTCGCCGGCGCGGAGACCCTGACCTGCAGGTCCTCGCCCCGGCCGGGCACTTCCAGTACCACCGGCTTCACCGAGACGACGGGCGTGGACGCGGTGGTGGCCACGTTCGTCGTAGCCGTTTCGGTTGCGGTCATGGAAGCCTTCCTTCTGGCGGTACGTGGTCGCGGGGAGCCGGGATCGGCTTGCCACCGGACCGTGGTCTGACATGATGAGGGGAAGCGGGACGGTGTCCCGGTTCATGGCCGGGACGATACGGGACGTTGTCCCGTTTAGCAATCGTCGCGGTGAGGAGGGAGTCGATGAGCGAGAACGATCAGGCCGCGGGACGCGCGGTGGCCCGGCCCAAGCGGGCGGACGCGCGACGCAACCAGGAGGTCCTGCTCGATGCCGCCGCCGCGGTCTTCGTCACCTCGGGAGTGGAGGCGCCGATCCGCGACATCGCGGCCGAGGCCGGCGTCGGAACGGCCACGATCTACCGCCATTTCCCGACGCGAGCGGATCTCATCGTCGCCGTCTACCGGCATCAGGTCGAGGACCTCGCCGAGGCCGGCCCGTCCCTGCTGGAGACCAGCGCGACTCCGTACGCCGCCCTGGGGCGATGGATCGACCTCTTCGTTGATTTCGTGGTCACCAAACAGGGGCTTGCCGCGGTGCTGCAGTCCGACGACCCCTGCTTCGACCCCCTGCACTCCTACTTCCTGGAGCGGCTCGAGCCCGTCTGCGCGCAACTGCTCGACGCCGCGGCGGCGTCGGGCGAGATCGACCCCGGCCAGGACGCCTACGAGTTCATGCGCGGCGTTGGGGGCCTGTGTGCCGGCGCCCGTGACAATCCTCGCTATGACGGACCTCGGCTGGTCAAACTCCTCATCGCAGGGCTACGCCGGGCTCGGTGAGCCCGGACCGGTCTCGTGCGCCGCCCACTCCAGCGGCGGCCTTCTCAGTCCCCGGGAGTGGAACTGCGGCGTCCGGCGAAGGTGTCCCAGAGGACCGCGGCGGGTTCGGCGGTGCCGAAGAGCGATTCGATGCGGGAGCGGTCACCGTCCAGGTGTGTGAGGGTCTGGACGCCGAGGAACATCGCGACCGCGATCATGCCGAGTTCGCGGGACGGGACGAGGCGTTCCAGCGTCGTTCCGTCGACGAGCCGCTGGACCGCGGCGGCGGCGAAGCCGGACCAGGATTCGACGTGGGAGAGGAGTTCCTCCCGCAGCCGCGGCGATGTCGCCGAGGCCGTGAAGAGTTCCTGGACCGCGTCGATATGCCCCTGGTCGCGCAGGTCTTCGGCGTACATTTCGCGGAGACGTGAGAGCAGTTCGGTGGCGTCCGTGCAGGAACCGAGTACGTCCTCGTAGCGTGCCATTCGGGCCTGGCTGGTGTGGCGGAGAGCCGCGACGAGAAGGGCCTCCAGGTCCTCGAAGTGGTAATAGATGACGCCAGGCGCGAAGCCGCCCGTCTTGGCGATCGAGCGGGCCGTCGTCCCGCCGTATCCCTCGACGGCGAGCGTCCGGATGGTCGCTTCGAGGAGGCGTTTCCTGGCCTCCGCGCGTGGCGCCATGTGTTCAGATCACTTTCCAGGGTTCGATCCCGGCCTCGGCGAGGACGGGGTCGAGGCGTCGTGCGAGCTTCGGCAGGTGGTGGCTCGGCACCTGCGGGTACAGATGGTGCTCCAAGTGGTACGTCAGCTCCAGGAACAGTGCGGGGACGATCCGTCCGCGCAGCGTTCGGGTCTGCGTGAGCGGCGTGTCCCCGTAGTGCCGGTGCGGCAGGTGGACGGTCAGCAGAGGATAGATCCAGCTTCCCACGATCATCATGGCGGCGTACACGAGGAGCCCCCGCGAGAACAGGACGCCGGCGCCGACGGCCGCGAAGGGGAACGCCGCCTCCGCCAGCAGCCACACGCGCTGACCGGCCGCGCCGCGCCGGTACGCCCACCACCACAGGCGGACGAGGAAGACCGGGCCGTAGAGGACCGCGCCGAGCATCGACAGGTCCGCCGGGTATCCCTCGGGGTCGTCGTCGCCGGGGAATGTCCGATGGTGCTGGAGGTGAGTGGCGCGGTAGGCGTGGCCGCTCTCCAGGAGGACCGCGCCCAGCAGGAACAGGGCCCATTCCGTTGCCTGCCTCCCGAGACCGAGAGACCGGTGGACGGCGTCGTGTGTCGCCGTCACAACCGCGACGAAGATCCCGAAGGCGATGAGAGGTGTCAGCCACCACCAGCCCGCGAGCCATGCCACGGCGAACAGGCCGACGCCCGCGTAGGGAAGGGACAGCGCGAGGATCCGACGCGGGCGGGTGGTGACGAGCAGGTCGGGGCCGAGCTCCGAAAGCCTGGGGACCGTCATCGGGTCACCGCCGTCCGGCGTGCGGCCTTGAGCGCCTCGTCCGCGACGATGCGGCTGCCCAGCGCGCACGCGACGGTGCCGAGTCCGGGCCAGGTGGAGTCGCCAACGAGCCACAGCCCGGGCACGCCAAGGGAATGCGGGACGGCGTTCTGGTTGGCGTTGCCCGGCGTCTGCCGGACGCCGCCGACCGCACCGCCCGGCCGGAAGGCGAAACGCGCGTAGGAGCGCGGCGTGCCCACCTCCCAGACCCGCGCGCGTTCGCCGAGGCAGGGATGGACGCGGCGGGCCAGGCCGACGAGACGCTCCCCGATCTCCTGCTTGCGGACGTCGTAGTCGGCGTCCGGAAGGTCGGCCCAGTCCGCGAGCCCGGTGTGCGTGGAGATCATCACGGCCCGCTGCCCCGGCGGTGCGCTTTCGGTGTCGCCCCGCGCGGACACCGAAACGAACATGTTGTTGCCGTCGCCGAGCGGCCGCTTGTAGTCCTGCAGCAGCTGATGGTGGGTGAATTCCTGGCCTGCGACCTCGTCGTCCGGGACTCCGAGGAAGACGACGATCGCCCCGCCCATGTCCTCCTCGTCCCGCTGCAGGTAGGGCCTGAGAGGCCCGGCGAGGGAGGGGGCGACTCGTGCGGTCGTCGCGGCGGGCAAGGCGCTGACCACCTGCCGGGCATGGACGACGCCTCGGTTCGTGTGGACCTCGAACGCGCCGGCCCGCCCGGTGACGCGCTCGACCTGGCAGCCGGCGCGCAGTCGCCCGCCGATCCCCCGGTAGTGCGACACGAAGCGCCGCCAGAAGCCGCGCATGCCGCCGTCCGCGCGGGTGAGCCCGGCGCCGCGGATGGTGACGCCGAGCGCGGCGTTGATGAGCGGGGCACGGTCGACGGTGCTGTGGACGGTGTCCTCCACCAGCATCGCCAGCAGCCCGACCAATGGTGCCTCACCGCGGAGCCGGTGCTGGACGAGGGCGTCCCCGAGGGTGGCGTTCAGGTGGCGGGCGAGCGGGAGCCCGCGCGGCCCGAGGGCCCGCAGGTTGTGCAGGGCGTCCGCGGGGCGCCGCATCGGAAGCCGGACTCCGGCGCGGCTCGCGTGCCAGAAGACGTCCGCGAGACGGTCGAGACGGGACCAGAACGCGCGGTGCCGGGGAGTGTCGCCCAGGGCGCGGAGCCGTTCGCGGTGCCAGGCGCGGGTGTCGCGGTAGAGGGTGACCTTGCGGTCGGGCAGCCAGCCGACGTAGCCGGGCAGCGCCTCGCCGGGCACCGGGTCCATCCCGACGCTGTCGAGCAGTTCCGCGCCGACGCCGCCGGGCTCGAAGTCGACCATCGTCGTCGCGCCCACGTCGAAGGAGAAGCCCCGCCGCCGGTAGTAGCCGGCGCAGCCCCCGACATGTCCGTGGGCCTCGATGACGAGCGTGGACACCCCCGCCGCCTGCAGCCTGGCCGCCGTCGCCATCCCGGCGAGCCCGCCGCCGAGCACGGCCACCTCGCACGACGCCGGAAACCGCGCCGCCCTCCGTGGACGATCGGTCTGAACGCTTGTTCTGAACATGTGTTCAGAGTCCGTTCGGCGCTCGGCACCGTCAACCCGCGGCGACGCAGATGGCCGGACCCGGCCCCGGACGGTCTCCACCTCCGGCGGCGCATCCTCGGTGAAGGGCCGCCGACGATGCCGTATCGTCGGGCCATGCCGTCGCTGTCGCCTCGTCTCGCCGGGATCGTGGACGCTCTGCCGCTGGCGCCGGACATGCGGGTCCTGGAGATCGGGTGCGGGACGGGCGCCGCCGCGCGGGCCGTCGCGGCCCGGCTCGGCACCGGGCACATCCTCGCGATCGACAGGTCCGCCAAGGCGATCGCGCAGACGAGGGCTGCTTCGGCGGACGAGATCGCCTCGGGACGCATGAGCGTCCGGCAGGCGACGATCGAGGACTTCGAGCCGGAGCCCGGCGAAGGGCCGTTCGACCTCGTGTTCGCGGTACGGGTCGGCGCGCTCGACGGCCGGCATCCGGAGGCGGGACGCAGGGCCATGACGCGCATCGCCGCGGTGCTCGCACCGGGTGGCCGCCTTCTCATCGACGGAGGCGGCCCCTTGCGGGAGATATCCGTCTGAGCCGCCGCCCGAAGGCCGTGCCGGTCAGCGGCCGAGGGCCTGGTCGAGGATGGCGGCCCACTGGTTCAGCAGGCGGGCGCGGCGGGCCGAGTCGTCGGTGAGCAGGTCGGCCAGGCCGAGGCCGCGCACGAGGTCCAGGGTCGCCTGGACCGTCTCCCGGACGCCGGGCACGCTCTCGTCCGCGCCGAGCGCCTCGATCGTGAGACGGTGCGCCTCGCGCCCGACCCGCGCCTCCAGGGGGACGACCTGCGCACGGAGCTGCTCGTCGGAACTCGCGGCGACCCAGAGTTGCAGCGCGGCGCGGAACAGGGGGCTCGTGTACATCTCGCCGAGGAGCGTGACGACGTCCAGGGTGGACGGACGGCGCCCGGTGAGCGCGTTCAGGCGCTCGCGCATCCGGGCAATCCGCACCTCGGAGCCGTACCCGACCGCGGCCGTCACCAGTTCCTCGCGCGTCCTGAAGTGGTGCTGCGCCGCGCCCCGGGAGACGCCGGCGCGTTCGGCGACCACGGCCACGGTCGTCCCGGCCCAGCCCGCGGAGGCGAGGCATTCCACGGCGGCCTCCAGGAGGCGCTGCCGGGTCGCGCGGCTGCGGTCCTGCCGCGGTTCGCGGGGGAGTGCCTGGGCGCTCATCTGGTCCTCGGCTCGGTGGTCCTCCAGTCAACCAAACGCCCGCAGAAGAAACAATCATGCGTGATTGATTTTTTGTTGCCGGGCTGGCAGGGTTCAGGCATGAGCCAACCGTTGCGGGTCGGTAACGCCTCGGGCTTCTACGGTGACCGCTTCTCCGCGATGCGGGAGATGCTGGAGGGCGGGCCGCTGGACGTCCTGACCGGCGACTACCTCGCCGAGCTGACGATGCTCATCCTGGGGCGCGGCAAGATGAAGGACCCGGACGCCGGCTACGCCACCACGTTCCTGCGGCAGATGGAGGAGTGCCTCGGGCTCGCCGTGGAGCGCGGCACCTCGATCGTCGCCAACGCGGGCGGGCTCAACCCGCGCGGGCTGGCGGACAGACTGCGCGAGCTGGCGGGGCGGCTCGGCCTCGACGTCCGCGTCGCCCACGTCGAGGGCGACGATCTGCTGGAGCGGGCCGCGGAACTGGGGTTCGCGGACTCGCGGTACGGGCGGCCGCTGACGGCCAACGCCTACCTGGGGGCGTGGGGGATCGCCGAGTGCCTGCGGAGCGGCGCCGACGTGGTGGTCACCGGCCGCGTCACCGACGCCTCCCTGGTCGTGGGCCCGGCCGCCGCGCACTTCGGCTGGGCGCGGGACGACTGGGACGCGCTGGCCGGCGCGACCGCCGCCGGGCACGTCCTGGAGTGCGGGGCGCAGGCCACGGGCGGCAACTACGCCTTCTTCGAAGAAATCTACAATGTAAAGGCGCCGGGCTTTCCGGTCGCCGAGATCCACGCCGACGGCTCCAGCGTGATCACCAAGCACGACGGGACGGGCGGCGCCGTCACCGCCGAGACCGTCACGGCGCAGCTGCTGTACGAGATCGGCGGGCCGTCCTACGCCGGCCCGGACGTGACCACCCGCTTCGACACGATCGAGCTGGCCCGTGACGGCGCGGACCGGGTGCGGATCAGCGGCGTCAAGGGGCTCCCGCCGCCGGCCACCACCAAGGTCTGCCTGAACCACCTCGGCGGTCACCGCAACGAGGTGACCTTCGTGCTCACCGGGCTCGGCATCGAAGCCAAAGCGGAACTCGCCAAGAGGCGGCTGGAGGCGGCCTTCGGCGGCGCCCCGCCCGCCCGCGTCGAATGGACGCTCATCGGGACCCCCGAGCCCGACCCCGCCACCCAGGGCGCGGCCACCGCCCTGCTCCGCTGCGCCGTCCTCGACCCGGATCCGGAGAAGGCCGGCCGCGCGTTCAGCGGGGCGGCCGTGGAACTGGGCCTCGCCGGCTACCCCGGCTTCACCATGACCTCCCCGCCAGGGAAAGGCGGTCCATACGGTGTCTACACGCCCGCGTACGTCCCCAACGAGGCGGTCGAGCATGTGGCGGTCACGCACGCGGGCGAGCGCGTCCCCATCCCGCCGGCTCCCGTCGTGACCGAGATCGCCGACGCGCAGGCCGAAACGGACGCCGCCCCATCCCGCTGGGGGACGACCGTCCGCGTCCCCCTGGGACGGGCCGCTGGAGCCCGGAGCGGGGACAAGGGCGGGGACGCCAACATCGGGGTGTGGGCGCGGACGGACGCGCAATGGCGATGGCTTGAGCCGTTCCTCACCGTCGAGCGGTTGCGCGAGCTGCTGCCCGAGACCCGCGATCACTCCGTCCACCGCCATGTGCTGCCCAACCTGCGCGCGGTCAACTTCGTCGTCGAAGGCCTCCTCCAGGAGGGCGTGTCGGCGTCGACCCGGTTCGACCCGCAGGGCAAGGCCCTCGGCGAGTGGCTGAGGGCCCGCCACGTCGACATCCCGGAGGCGGTCCTGTGACGCTCAAGAGCATGCTCGACACGCGCGGCCCGGAGTACCGGGAGCGGCGCGCGGCCATGCTGGACAAGCTCGCGGCATTGGACGCCGAGCACGCCAAGGCCCTCGGCGGCGGCGGGGAGAAGTACGTCGCGCGGCACCGCGAGCGCGGCAAGCTGCTCGCGCGGGAGCGTGTCGAGCTGCTGCTCGACCCCGATTCGCCGTTCCTGGAGCTGAGCCCGCTCGCCGCGTGGGGCAGCGACTTCCCCGTCGGGGCGAGCGTCGTCACCGGGATCGGCGTCGTCGAGGGCGTCGAATGCCTGATCGTGGCGAACGACCCGACGGTGCGGGGCGGGTCGAGCAACCCGTGGTCGGTGAAGAAGAGCTTCCGGGCGGCCGACATCGCGCTGGAGAACCGGCTGCCGGTCATCAACCTGGTCGAGTCGGGCGGCGCGGACCTGCCGACGCAGAAGGAGATCTTCATCCCGGGCGGGCGGATGTTCCGCGACCTGACCCGGCTGTCGGCGGCGGGGATCCCGACGGTCGCGCTGGTGTTCGGCAACTCCACGGCGGGCGGTGCGTACATCCCGGGCATGTGCGACCACGTCGTCATGGTCAAGGAGCGCGCGAAGGTCTTCCTCGGCGGGCCGCCGCTGGTGAAGATGGCCACCGGGGAGGAGGCGGACGACGAGGAGCTCGGCGGCGCGGAGATGCACGCGCGGACCTCGGGACTCGCCGACTACATGGCCGTGGACGAGCCGGACGCGCTGCGCCTCGGCCGCCAGATCGTCAAGAACCTCGACCACCGCAAGGCGGGCCCCGCGCCCGGGCCGGTGGAGGAGCCGCTGTACGACGCCGAAGAGCTGGCGGGCATCGTCCCCGAGGACCTGAAGGTCCCGTTCGACCCGCGCGAGGTCATCGCCCGGATCGCGGACGGCTCCCGGTTCGACGAGTTCAAGCCCCTGTACGGGACGAGCCTGGTCACCGGCTGGACGCGCGTCCACGGCTACCCGGTCGGGATCCTCGCCAACGCGCAGGGCGTCCTGTTCAGCGAGGAGGCGCAGAAGGCGGCGCAGTTCATCCAACTCGCCAACCAGAGCGACACCCCGCTGCTGTTCCTGCACAACACGACCGGCTACATGGTCGGCAGGGACTACGAGCAGGCCGGCATCATCAAGCACGGCGCCCTGATGATCAACGCGGTGGCCAACAGCAAGGTCCCGCATCTGACGATCGTGATGGGCGCCTCGTACGGGGCGGGCAACTACGGCATGTGCGGCCGCGCGTACGACCCCCGGTTCCTGTTCGCGTGGCCGAGCGCCAAGTCGGCGGTGATGGGCCCGCAGCAGCTCGCCGGCGTCCTGTCGATCGTGGCGCGGCAGGCCGCCGAAGCGCGCGGTCAGGCCTACGACGAGGACCAGGACCGCGCCATGCGGGAGATGGTCGAGAACCAGATCGAGGCGGAGTCGCTGCCGTTCTTCCTGTCGGGACGGCTCTACGACGACGGCGTGATCGACCCGCGCGACACCCGCACCGTACTCGGCCTGTGCCTGTCCGTCGTCCACAACGCGCCCGTGCGCGGAGCCGATGGCTTCGGCGTCTTCCGGATGTGAGCCCGATGATCGAAACAGTGCTGGTCGCCAACCGGGGCGAGATCGCCCGCCGCGTCCTGCGGGCCTGCCGGGACCTCGGCATCGGGACGGTCGCCGTCCACTCCGACCCGGACGCGGGATCGCCGCACGTCCGGGAGGCGGACGTGGCGGGGCGGCTGCCCGGGGCGTCCCCTGCGGAGACGTACCTGTCGGCGGAGCGGCTCCTCGCCGTGGCGGCGAGCGCCGGGGCGGACGCCGTCCACCCGGGGTACGGGTTCCTGTCGGAGAACGCGGACTTCGCGCGGGCCGTGATCGACGCCGGCCTGACCTGGATCGGCCCACCGCCGGCGGCGATCGCCGCGATGGGCTCCAAGATCGAGGCCAAGAAGCTGATGGCCGCCGCGGACGTGCCGGTGCTGCCCGAGCTGGACCCCGAGCACGTCGCCGCCGCGGACTTCCCGCTGCTGGTGAAGGCGTCCGCGGGCGGCGGCGGGCGCGGCATGCGGATCGTCCGGACGCCGGACGACCTGCCGGACGCCGTCGCCGCGGCCCGCCGCGAGGCCGAGTCGGCGTTCGGCGACCCGACGGTGTTCTGCGAGCCGCTGCTGGAGGGCGCCCGCCACATCGAGGTGCAGATCGTCGCCGACGCGCACGGCGGCGTCTGGGCGCTCGGCGAGCGCGAATGCTCGATCCAGCGCCGCCACCAGAAGATCGTCGAGGAGGCGCCGTCCCCGGCGGTCGGGCCCGGGCTGCGCGGCGAACTGTGCGACGCGGCGGCGAGCGCGGCCCGCGCGATCGGCTACACGGGGGCGGGCACGGTCGAGTTCATGCTCGCCGGCGACGGCCGCTTCTTCTTCCTGGAGGTCAACACCCGCCTCCAGGTCGAGCACCCGGTCACCGAATGCGTGTACGGGGTGGACCTCGTCCGGCTGCAGATCGAGATCGCCGAAGGGGCGCGGCTCCCGGACGCCGTACCGGAGCCGCGCGGCCACGCCATCGAGGTCCGCCTCTACGCCGAGGATCCCGCACATGACTGGCGCCCCGGCAGCGGGCCTCTGCACACCTTCGAAGTGCCGGGCGTCGACGCCGAGTTCGCCGTCCCCGCCTCCTTCGGGCTGCGGCTCGACAGCGGTGTGGAGGGCGGCGGCGAGATCGGCGTCCACTACGACCCGATGCTCGCCAAGGTGATCGCGTGGGCGCCGTCCCGCCGCGCCGCGGCCCGGCGGCTCGCGGCCGGGCTGCGCGGCGCCCGCGTCCACGGCCCGGCCACCAACCGCGACCTGCTCGTCCGGGTGCTGGAGGAACCCGGTTTCCTGGACGGCGACACCGACACCGGGTACCTGGACCGGATCGGCCTCGGCGTCCTCGCCGCGCCGCTGGCCGGCGAGGACGCGGTCCGGGTGTCCGCGCTGGCCGCCGCGCTGGCCGGGGCGGCGGCGGACCGGGCCGCCGCGCCGGTGCTCGGCGGGCTCCCGTCCGGTTGGCGCAACGTCCGGTCGCAGCCCCGGCGCCGGACGTTCGAGGGCCCCTCGGGGGCGGTCACCGTCGACTACTACCTGCACAGGGACGGGCTGGTGTCCGAGCTGTGCCCCGGCACCTCGATCGTGGCCGCCACACCGGAACGGGTCGTCCTGGACCATGGGGGCCTGCGCGAGACGTTCACGGTGGCCACGGCCGGTGACTCGGTGTACGTCGACTCCCGCCTCGGTCCGGTGGCCTTCCGGGCCGTCCCGCGCTTCGCCGACCCGAGTGGCCAGATCGCCCCCGGCTCCCTCCTCGCCCCCATGCCCGGGACCGTCCTGCGCGTCGAGACCGAGCAGGGCGCGGAGGTCACCGAGGGCCGGACACTCGTCGTCCTGGAGGCGATGAAGATGGAGCACCGCATCGCCGCGCCCGCCTCCGGGACGGTCGCGGAACTGAACGTCTCAGCGGGGCAGCAGGTCGAGTCGGGCGCCGTCCTCGCCGTCATCGAGGCGGCCTCGGGATGAGGCTCCCCAAGACCTACTGAGCGGCCAGCGCGTCGAGCTGCTCCTCCAGGGTCACGGGCGCCGTCAGTCGGTTGTCCACGGCCGTGTGGGGGACGGGTGGCGGCTCGCCGGGGCGCATC
Organism: Actinomadura sp. 7K507; assembly: GCF_004348425.1. GTDB lineage: Bacteria > Actinomycetota > Actinomycetes > Streptosporangiales > Streptosporangiaceae > Spirillospora. The sequence goes on along the minus strand of NZ_SMKK01000020.1, from coordinate 47,148 downwards.
CGCGCGGTGAAGGCGCCGAAATCGGCCAGTTTGCCGGTGTCGCGGGGTGAGCCGCGTTCCTCCAGGCGGTGCCGGAGCGTCGCGGCGTCCGTGCGGATCCAGACGAGGTGGACGGGCGGGCCGCCCAGGGAACGCGTCCACTCCGTCCAGCGCCGCCCGTTCCGGATGTGGCCGGTGAACGGGCCGCTGAGCAGCACCGGGCAGCCGTGGCCGCGGACCTCCCGGGCCGTCGCGGTCATCCCGGCGTACTCGTGCGGCTTGACGTGCTCGTCGTACCAGGGGCCCTCGCGTTCGCCCGGGTCGCGGGCGGACGCCGCGAGGGCCGCCGCGACGAACGGCCCGTACATCGTGTCCTTGTCCAGCAGGGCGGGGACGGGACGCAGCCGTGCCAGCAGCAGGTCCGCCACGGTGGACTTGCCGGAGCCGGGCGGCCCGGCCACCACCCAGACGGGGGCGGGGATCATGCCGACAGGCTGAGGCGGCGGGTCGCCAGCCGCTCGATGCTCGCCTCGTCGATCTCGTGGCCCAGGCCCGGCTGGGTGAGGGGGACGCCGACGACCCCGCCGGACGAGCGGACCGGCGGCGACACGAAGACCGGGCCGCCCGCCGGGTCGGACACGTCGCTCGGCAGCGTGCAGCCCGGCAGCGACGCCAGCGCGACCGCGGCGGCCTGGCCGATGCCGAACGCGCCGCAGCCGCTGCACCACACGTCCCACCCGGCCGCGTACGCCAGGTCGTGGGCGCTGCGGGCGGCGGTCAGCCCGCCGAACCGGTCCAGCCGCAGGTGCAGGGCGCGGCCCGCGTCCAGCGACAGGGCCGCGTCGAGGGTCTCCAGGTCGCCGACCGCGGGCGCGACGGCGGTGCCGACCCGGAGCTGCAGGCGGGCGTGCGCGGCCAGGTCGCCGGCGGTGAACGGACGCTCGACCGCCGCCAGGCCGTAGGAGTCCAGCGCCTCCAGGGCCGCCATGTGCTCGGGCGCCTCGGTGTAGGCGTGGCCGGCGTCGGCGACGAGCGCCAGCGCCGGGTACGCCTGCCTGACCGCGCGGACGGGCTCGATGTCCCAGCCGGGGCGTATGTCCAGGGTGACGCGCGTGTGGCCCGCTCCAACGGCCTTGTTGACGCGGGTGGTGACCGCGTCCAGCGCCGGCTCCGGCGTGATCCGCGAGCCGGTCACGATGGACGTGCGGGTACCGCCGAGCGCGTGCGCGAGCGGCATGCCCTGGGTCCGGCACCACAGGTCCCAGCAGGCGGTGTCGATCGCGGCGGCGGCCGCCGGGGCGCCGAGGTCGGCGGCGGCGGACACGTCCTCGGGGCGGTCCCATTCCAGCCCGACGAGCGCGGGCCCCATGCGTTCCTCGATGTCGGCCCAGCCCGGGCCGGGATCGCCGGATCCGTCCGGGACGGGCATCTCGCCCCACCCCACCGCGTCGCCGCCGGTGAGCCGGACCAGGACGCTCGCCGGCCGCCGCCCGCGCGGCATCGCGACGCGGAACGCGTCGCAGTCTCGGATCCGTGGCACCCGCACCGCCCTTCGATCGATCGGTCTCCTCCCATGATCCCCCCTCCGGGCACCTGGGAGGACACGCCGCGCGGGTCAGGCCGCGCCGGGCGGTCCGGGCGTCCCGGTGCGGAGGCGGCGCAGGAACGGGCGCAGCGGGCGCCGCTCGTACCCGCCGTCCGCGAGGCCCGCGAGGCGCTCGAACGGGTTGTAGGACGACCAGTCGCCGCACAGCAGCATCGACACGCCCGCGCACAGCCCGTAGAGCGGGATCATGAGGGGCCCGAGGCACCAGGCGTACTGCGTCGAGTGCCGCGCCTCGTGCCGCAGGAGCGGGGAGTCGCCGGCCAGGCCGGAGGCGTCGCCGCGCACGAGGATGACGTTCCCGACCGTGAACGCCGCCGCGACGGGGAACGGCGGCCGGTACCCTCCGGCGACCACCAGCCCGTCCGGTGCCCGGCGCCGGCTGCGGGGGCGCCGGGTGGCGGCCGCGGCCAGCAGCAGCCCGAGGACCGTCGACAGGTTGACCAGATTGACGACCTGACGCAGCCGGTGCGCCCGCTTCACGGGCAGTTCGCCTCCAGGGAGATCGGCTTGCTGGGGGCCTCGGGCGTCTTGGTGGAGCCGTTCGGCGAGTCCCCCGTCTCGGGCGGGGACGTGCTCGGGGACGTGCTCGGCGACGAGCCGGCTGTGCCGTTCGGCCGGCTGCTCACCTGGCGCGGGTCGCTGTTGACCGCCTCGGACGTCAGTTTGCGGATCAGGTCGAAGTCGGGGTTGCCGGTGTAGATCAGCGGCGGCACGAACTGCAGGCTGTTGATCTTCGCGCCGTCCTTGACGTTGTCCGACAGCCCCACCAGCGCGGGCAGCAGCTCCTGCGGGATGTCGGTCGACAGGGTCCGCTTGGCGGCGGAGGCCAGCTGCTGGAAGCTGGTCAGCACGGTCCTCGGGTCGGCCTGCTCGGCGATCGCCGCCATCAGGCACTTCTGCCGGCCCATCCGCACGTAGTCGCTGCTGTTGGTGCGGGACCGGCCGTACCAGAGCGCCTCCTTGCCGGTCAGCGTCCGGTTGCCGGGTTCGAGCACGGCGCCTTCCAGCCCGTAGGGGATGGGCTGCTCGATGTTGACCCGGACGCCGCCCATGGCGTCGATGATGTCGGCGAAGCCGAACATGTCGACCAGGATGTAGTAGTCGACCCGCAGGCCGAGGATGCCGGCGATGGTGGCCTTCAGCAGCTCGGGGCCCCGCTCGTCCGGGGGGACGCCCGGCACCAGGTCGGGGTGGTCCTCGGCGTACTGGTACACCTCGTTCAGCAGGCCCGGCGTCTGGAGACCGTCGCCGGTGAAGCCGTGGGGGAAGCGGTTGCGGGCCGGGCCGGGCGGCAGCTGGAAGCTCTCCAGGTTGCGGGGCAGGCTCAGCAGCACCGTGTCGCCGGTCTCGGTGTCGACGCTGGCCACCGTCATGCTGTCGGTGCGCACGCCGGAGCGGTCCTCGGCGGAGTCGCCGCCGAGCAGCAGGATGTTGACGCGGTCCTGCCCGTCGAACGGGTCGTCGGCGTCGACCTTCTTGCCGTTCTCGGTGCCGCTGCGGAAGATGCTGGTCAGCGCGTCCCGGTAGACGTAGGTGCCGTGCGCCGACCAGGCGACCGGGACCGCGACGGCGAAGCACATCACGGCGACCGCCGCGGTGCCGAGCGCGTGGCCGGCGGCCGACAGCCGGATCGGGCGCAGCACCTGGTAGGAGCGGATCACGATGAAGACCCACACCATGCCGAACACCAGCAGCGCGACCGACAGCCGCTCCAGGACCTCCGGCTGGACGGCCAGGTGCAGCAGGTCGGAGCGGTAGACGGTGGCGGCGGCCGCCACGGCGGCGGCGAGCGCCGTCCACAGGGCGAGCAGCAGCCCCCCGGCCCGGCGGCGGCCGGCGACGATGTGGGCGACGCCCCAGACCAGGGCCGACGCGAGCGTCAGCGCCAGCGCGCGGGGGAGACCCCCGGCGCCGCCGGGGGAGCGGTCTCCGTCCCCTTCCCGGGCGCGCCGACTCGCCGATCGACCCATATACGCTCCGATTCCCACCCACGGTCGAATAAGCCTGGCTCACCTTATGGACGCGCGGGACCGGTCAAAAGTTGCGCGGGAGCCGACCGCATGCGAGCGCGTGTGACCTCAGGTACAGCTGTTGCTCAGGATATGCACTCCGGCCGTCTCGTGGGAGGCCGACCCCGAGTCGCGGACCGCCCGCGCCGCCATCCGCCTGATCTCGGGGTAGTCCGGGCGCCAGGTGGAGACGGCGGGCGGGACGAACTGCAGGCTCGTGATCTCGGCGTTCTTCACCTTGGCCGCCAGGTCGACCAGCGGCGGCAGCAGCCGCCGCGGGAGATCGGTGCTGACCGAGTCCTTGAAGACCCGGGTGAGCCGCTGGAAGCTGCGCAGTACGGTCAGCGGCCCCGCCTGGCGGGCGAGCGCCCACATCAGGCATTTCTGCCGGCCCATCCGGACGTAGTCGCTGCTGCCCGTCCGCGACCGCCCGAACCACAGGGCCTCCCGGCCGGTGAGCGTGCGGCAGCCCGGTTCGAGTCTGCCCGCCGGCACCTGCTGTTCGGGGACCGGGACGGCGTCGTCCACGCAGACCCGGACGCCGCCGACCGCGTCCACGATCTGCCGGAAGCTGCGCATGTCGACCATCGCGTAGTAGGGGACGGGGCGGCCGAGGATGTGCCCGACGGTCCGCTTCAGCAGTTCGGCGCCGGGATCGGGGACGTTCCCGCCGCCCGCGAGCAGCCCGGGACGCTCGGCGCCGTTCTCGTAGACCGAGTTCAGCAGTTCCTCGGGCGGGTACGGGACCCGCTCGCTGCCCGACCACACCGGCACGTGCTGCAGGTTGCGCGGAAGGCTCAGCAGGACCGTGTTCCCCGTCGCGGTGTCGATGCTGGCCACCGTCATGCTGTCGGTGCGGATGCCCGGCCGTCCCACGTCGGCGTCCCCGCCGATGAGCAGGACGTTGAGCCGCCGGATGTGCGCCCACGGGTCGCCGCGGTCCTCCGCGGCGCCCGCCGGGCCGGGCGAGCCGCCGCCCCGCCCGTCGGAGAACACGCTGGTGACGAGTTCGCGCTGCAGATGCCCGAAGTGGGCGACGGTCAGCGGCGGGACGACGGCCAGCAGGCACAGGACCGAGACCGTGGTGCCTCCGGCCAGCCGCCACGGCGGCGACAGCCCGTCCGGCACCAGCACGGCGTAGGAGTGGATGATCAGTGCCGCCCACAGCCCGGCGAGGACCGCGGAGCCGGCGGTGAGGGCCAGCAGCCAGCCCGGCCGCACCGTCAGCTCCAGGAACAGCGACCGGCCGTGGCCGGCGGCGATCGCCGCGGCGGTCAGCAGCACCGCCTGCGCGCCGAGCAGCGCCGCGCCGAGCCGGACGCGTCCCGCCCGCAGGTGCGCGACGCCGGGCAGCACCGGTGACGCCGCCGCGATCAGCAGCGCCTCCGCCAGCCGCCGCGGCGCAGCGTCCCGGTGCCTTCGCCCGTGCCCTTCGTCCTGCTCGTGCTGCTCGCCCCGGTCCCCGGCCTCCGGCCGCGCATCGTCCGGCAGCAGACGTGTCCCGTCGCCGATCGGCCCGCCGTCGACCATTGCTCCGCCCCCTTCAGGGACGCGAGCCCCCCGTGCACGTCCCCCGGACTACGAGCGTGCAGGTCAGAGCCATGATTTCGGCGTGACGGCGGCGGCGTGTCGCGAAATGCGGGCCCGTGCGGGCGGCGGAACCGGCGGGCTTCACCAACTGCTGGACAGCGGCATGCCCTCGGCATACCCGGACGAGCCCTGGATCCCGACGGTCGCCCGCTCGTGGAACTCCTCCAGCGTCCGGGCGCCCGCGTAGGTGCACGAGCTGCGCAGCCCGGCGACGATCGAGTCGATCAGGTCCTCCACGCCGGGACGCCGCGGGTCCAGGAACATCCGGGACGTGGAGATGCCCTCCTCGAACAGCGCCTTGCGGGCCCGGTCGAACGGGGAGTCGTCGGCGGTGCGCAGCCGCACCGCCCGCGCGGACGCCATCCCGAAGCTCTCCTTGTAGAGCCGCCCGTCGGCGGCCCGCTGCAGGTCGCCGGGCGACTCGTAGGTGCCGGCGAACCAGGAGCCGACCATCACGTTCGCGGCGCCCGCCGCCAGCGCCAGGGCCACGTCGCGGGGATGCCGGACGCCGCCGTCCGCCCACACGTGCCGGCCGAGGCGCCGCGCCTCGGCGGCGCACTCCAGGACGGCGGAGAACTGCGGGCGGCCGACCCCGGTCATCATCCGGGTCGTGCACATCGCGCCGGGCCCCACCCCGACCTTGACGATGTCGGCGCCCGCCTCGATCAGGTCGCGGGTGCCCTCGGCCGTCACCACGTTCCCCGCCGCGACCGGGACGCCCGGGTCCAGCGCCCGGACGGCCTTCAGCGCGCTGATCATCTTGTCCTGGTGGCCGTGCGCGGTGTCGACGACGAGCAGGTCGGCGCCCGCCTCCAGCAGCGCCTTGGCCTTGCCCACGACGTCGCCGTTCACGCCGACCGCCGCGGCGATGCGCAGCCGCCCGGCGCCGTCCACGGCCGGGTCGTAGAGCGTGGCGCGCAGCGCGCCGGTGCGGGTCAGGATGCCCGCGAGCCGCCCGGCGGGGTCGACGACGGGGGCGAGGCGGTGGCCGCGCTCGTGCAGCCGGTTGAACGCCTCGCGCGGGTCCACGCCGGCCGGCAGCGTGACCAGGTCGCGGGACATGATGTCGCGCAGCTGCGCGAACCGGTCGACGCCCTGGCAGTCGGCCTCGGTGACGACGCCGACCGGCCGGTCGTCCTCGACCACGATCACCGCGCCGTGCGCGCGCTTCGGCAGCAGCGCCAGCGCGTCCCCGGCCGTGCGGGCGGGGCCCAGCCGGATCGGGGTGTCCACGACCAGGTCGCGTCCCTTGACCCAGCCGATGACCTCGGCGACGACCTCGCCGGGGATGTCCTGCGGCAGTACCGCGATGGCGCCGCGGCGGGCGACGGTCTCGGCCATCCGGCGCCCGGAGACGGCGGTCATGTTGGCCACGACGAGCGGCACGGTCGTCCCGCTGCCGTCCGAGGCCGACAGGTCGACGTCGAGGCGGGACCCGACCGAGGAGCGGCGCGGGACCATGAAGACGTCGTTGTAGGTGAGGTCGTGAGCGGAACGCTCACCGTTCAGCAGGTGCACGGCTGTACTACACACCAATCACGGATCCGGGCGGCTCGGCCACCGTACATTGTGCGCCATACCCGGCGATGCTCCGGCCAAGCCGTGCCGGTCTACCAGGCGTGATCGAAGTGAATGCGATGACGTGGTCGAAAACGGTGCAACGTGGGGGTTGGCTCTCTGTAAAGTTACCTCTTGACGTAACTGCGCCCCCGATGCACTTTTCTTACATGTGCCTCACGCGGACGGCGGGACCCGCCGTAGGGGCGTGACAGCAGAACACCGGGAGAAGCGCATGCAGGTCACGCACTTGGGCCCGGTCAGCCGCGCTCGCCCGCGCCGCGGGCCGCCCCGGCCGGGCGGCGGTGCCCGCCGGGGCCGCCGCTGTGATCGTTGCCACCCCGCACGGCCGCCGCCCGCGCGTTCCCCGCCCGGGCGCGGCGCCGCGCCGGACGCGCGGCGCGAGCCCGGCAGCATTGCGCTTTCACGGGGGTTCACACGGCGTCGGAAACGGCGCTCCGCGGACCCCGGTACAGACGCATCGACGGCCGCCGGGCAGGGCGAACACGAGCAAGATCAATATTTGACGTCATACCGTCCTGAAATGGAATGATCTTGCAACTGCTGGCAAAAGGATTCATCAGATATCGAGGAGGACAGCCGTGCTGGATGCGGTCGACGCCGTGCTCGTCCGCGAGCTCCAGCGGGATGGCAGGGCGACGTTCCAGGCGCTCGCCGACCGTGTCGGGCTTTCCCGCACGGCGGTGCGGGCACGGGTACAGCACCTTCTCGAAACCCGGGTCGTCCGCGTCGTGGGCATCGTGCACGCGGCCGTCGTCGGCGCGGAGGCGATCGGGCACGTCTCGATCACGGTGGACGGCTCGGCCCGGGAGGTGGCGTCGGCCATCGCCGAGCGCCCGGCCGTCAGCTTCACCGCGCTGACCGCCGGCCCGCACGACCTGGTCGCGCAGGTGCGCACCCGTGACGACGCCGCGCTCGCGGCCGAGGTGGACCACATCAGGTCCATCCCCGGCGTGCGCGCGGCGGAGGTGTTCCGGTCGGTGGCCACCGTGCGCGACACGCACGCGGTGGTGCGCGAGCTCGGCGAGGTCAGCCTCGACGGCATCGACTGGCGGCTCCTGCACGAGCTGCAGCAGGACGGGCGCGCCCCCTACACCCGGCTCGCGCACATCATCGGGCTGTCGCAGGCCGCGACCCGGGCCCGGGTGGTCAGGCTCATGCGCTCGGGCGTCATCCAGGTCACCGGCCTGGCCGACCCGCTGGCCCTCGGCGCCGCCGAGCTCGGCGGGTTCGGGCTGGTGGTGACCGGCGGGCTGCGGAAGGTCGCCGAGGCGGTCGCCGCCCAGGACGGCATCCGCTACCTGGCGACGGGCTTCGGCCGCTACGACATCGTCGGGCAGGCCGAGGCGACCTCCCGCAGCGGGCTGGTCGCCGTGCTGGACGCCATCCGTTCCGTGCCCGGCGTGACGGTCAGGGAGTCCTGGCATCACCTGGACGTGGTCAAGGAGTCCTACGCCGTCGAGCTTCCCGAGTTCCCCCTCAACGGGTCGTCCTGACCGGATCCCCGCCCCCGGCCGCGGTCCGAACCGCAGCCGGGGGCACCGCCCGCGACCGGCCCGAACCGCGACCGGCCCGGCCCGGCCCGGTCAGTGGTCTTCGCGGGCCGTCTCCTTGGCGAACGCCAGGAAGTCGCGGGCGGCGGGCGGCAGCCTGCGGTGCGCGTGGACGAGCCCGATCATGCGGGTGATCGGCGGCATGAACGACCGGACGGTCACGCCCTCGGTGTCGTCGATCTGGTTGCGGTACCAGAGCAGGGAGCCCATCCCGGCGCGGACCAGGCCGAGCCATGCGCCGCGCTCGTCGGACTCGACGGCGGCGACCGGGGTGGCGCCGATGCGCCGCAGCATCATGTCGATCTCGGCCCGCCGGGCGCTGCCGCGGGCGGGCAGCACCAGCCGCATCCCGTCCAGCGCCGCCGGCGGCACCGGCTCGCGCACCCGCAGCGCGGGCGGCGAGATCAGCACGACCTCCCGCTGCTCGAACGGGTGCGCGGACATGTCGCCCGGGACGGGCAGGTCGGTCAGCGCGAGGTCGGCGCGGCCCGCGCGCAGCGCCGCCGCGACCTGGTCGCGGTCCTCGCAGCGGATCACCCGGACCCGCACGGCCGGCTGGTCGCGGGCGAACCGGGGGATGAGGCGGCCGGTCAGCTCAGGCTCCAGGGACGCGGTCACGGCGATGCGCAACTCGGCGCCGCGCCCGTTGGCCCGGGTGACCGACAGGGCCTCGATCGCCTCGACGGCGTCCAGGGCGACGCGGGCCTCCCGGACCACCTGCTCGCCGACGGGGGTGAGGACGACCCCCCGGCCGGAACGCGCGAACAGCTCGACGCCCAGCTCGCGCTCCAGTTCGCGGACGGCCCGCGAGAGCGCGGGCTGGGCCACGTAGAGAGCCTGGGCCGCCGACGTCATCGTGCCGTGGTCGGCGGTCGCCACGACGTAGCGCAGCTGCCGCAGATTCATGCCCTGACCGTATGCCAACGAACCGATCCGGTCCTGGACATAGCCGGAATCGGACCGAGAATCAGCCGCGGCGGGCCACGCTCGGCCTGGTGATCAAGGTCGCGGCGGCCCGGCGGCGGGGCCCCCGTCCAGGCCGTCGGCACCGCCCGCGTCCCCCGTACCGTCCGGGCCGACCGGGACGGTGTCCGGCTCGGGCTGCAGCTGCGGGGCGCCGACACCGCACTGGCTCCGGCATTCCGGCACGACCTGCTCCCCGGTGGGAGTCCGCAGCGCGTCGTCGCCGACGGTCAGGAAGGCCAGCACCGCCCCGGCCGCCAGCAGCGCCGCGCACGTCACCATCGCGATCCCGAACCCGCGCGAGAACACGCCGGGGTTCTGGTAGGCGTCGCCGGTCAGCCCCGCCAGCGGCGGGATCGCCGCCACCGCGAGCAGCCCCGCCGCCCGCGCCACCGCGTTGTTCACGCCGCTGGCCACGCCCGCGTGCCGGACCTCCGCGGTGGCGAGCACGGTGGCGGTGAGCGGCGCGACCACCGCCGACAGGCCGAGCCCGAACACCACCACGGCGGGCAGGATCTCGCGCACGTACGAGGCGTCCGCGCCGATCCGGGAGACCAGCAGCATCCCGGCGGCCGCCACCAGCATCCCGGCCGTCATCGGCAGCCGCGGGCCGATCCGCTGCGCGAGCGCGCCCGCCCGCGCGGACAGCAGCAGCATCAGCACCGTGACCGGCAGCAGCGCCGTCCCCGCCGCGACCGGCGAGAACCCGCCGACCACCTGCAGGTTCAGGACGAACAGGAAGAACATCACGCCCATGCCGCCGTACATGATGAACGTGACGACGTTGACGGCGGAGAACTGGCGGGAGGCGAAGACGTCCAGCGGCAGCATCGGCTGCGGCGGCCTGCGCCCGGCCCGCGCGCCGGGCAGGGACCGTCCCCGGCCGCGGGCCCGCTCCACGACGACGAACGCCACGGCGGCCGCCAGGCCCGCGACGGCGGCGGCGCCGATGACCGCCGGGGCCGCGTCGCCGCCCGGCGCCTCGGTGAACGCGTAGGTCGTCCCCGCCAGGGCGAGGGCCGCCAGTGCGGCGCCGAGCACGTCGAAGCGCCCGCGTGCCTCCGGGTCGACACTCTCGGGGACGTGCCGCGCCGCCACCAGGATCACCACGGCGGCCAGCGGCACGTTCAGCAGGAACACCCACCGCCAGCCCGCGGCCTCCACCAGCCAGCCGCCCGCGAACGGCCCGATCGCGCTCGCGACGCCGCCGAAGCCCGACCAGGCGCCCACCGCCCGGGGCCGGTCCTCGGCGTGGAACGACGCCTGGATGATCGCCAGCGAGCCCGGGGTGAGCAGGGCACCGCCCACCCCCTGCAGCGCCCGCGACACGATCAGCATCTCGACGTTCAGGGCGAGGCCGCACAGCGCCGACGCGGCCGCGAACCACACCACGCCGATGAGGAAGACCTTCCGCCGCCCGAACCGGTCGCCGAGCGAGCCGCCGAGCAGGATGAACCCGGCGAGCGTCAGCGTGTAGGCGTTCACCGTCCACTGCAGCCCGGCCATGTCGGCGCCGAGGTCGTCCGCCAGCGCCGGGAGCGCGACGTTCACGACAGTGGCGTCGAGCATCGCCACGCCCGATCCGAGGACCGTCGCCAGCAGGATCCAGCGACCGGGACCGGTGCCGAGCCGGACGTCCGGCATCAGACGGTCAGCCCGTCGGCGGGCATGCCTTCAACGCGCATACCCGTATCGTGCCACGCCGCGCCCGGGTCACACCCCTGCCGGCGATCACGGGTGGCCGGCGGTCACCAGTGGTCGGGGCTGAACGGCTCGTCCTCGGGCCGCGTGGACCGCGACAGCAGCCGCAGGTCCGACTCGACCATCATCGTCACCAGCTCCTCGAACGACAGCTCCGGTTCCCAGCCGAGCTGCTCGCGGGCCTTCTTGGGGTCGGCGCACAGCAGGTCGACCTCGGCGGGGCGGGTGTAGCGCGCGTCCAGGACGACGTGGTCCTCCCAGTCCAGGCCCGCCGTGCGGAACGCGAACTCCACCAGCTCCCGCACCGACTGGGTGTGGCCCGTTCCGATGACGTAGTCCTCGGGGTCGTCCTGCGCCAGCATCATCCGCATCGCGCGGGCGTAGTCGCCCGCGTAGCCCCAGTCGCGCCGCGCGTCGAGGTTGCCGAGGCGCAGCTCCGTGGCCAGGCCCAGCTTGATGCGCGCCGCGCCGAGCGACACCTTCCGGGTCACGAACTCCGCGCCCCGCCGCGGCGACTCGTGGTTGAACAGGATGCCGCTGACCGCGAACATCCCGTAGGACTCGCGGTAGTTCTGCGTGATGTAGTGCCCGAAGCTCTTGGCCACCCCGTACGGGCTGCGCGGGTGGAACGGCGTCTTCTCGTTCTGCGGCGTCTCCCGGACCATCCCGAACATCTCCGAGGACGACGCCTGGTAGAAGCGGATCTGCTCGCGGCCCGGCGTCCGGGACGGGCTGATGCCCGACACCACGCGGATCGCCTCCAGCATCCGCTGCACGCCCACGCCGGTGACCTCGGTGGTGAGCTCGGGCTGCTGCCAGGACATCGGGACGTAGGAGATCGCGCCCAGGTTGTAGACCTCGTCGGGCTCCACCCGCTCCACCGCCGAGATCAGGCTGCCCTGGTCGAGCAGGTCGCCGGTGGTGATCTGCACGTCGCCGATGTGCTTGCGCAGCCGCGACACGTGGGGGTTCGCCTGCCCCCGCACCAGGCCCCAGACCTCGTATCCCAGCCCTAGCAGATGCTCGGCCAGATACGAGCCGTCCTGTCCGGTGATGCCGGTGATGAGTGCTCGCCTGGACAGCGGATCCTCCATGGCTGAAATAGGTCCGACGCGGGCCCACCACGGGTTCGATCCCGCAACGAGCGTGACATATGAGGTTACCGACCGCGCCATGCCGATGACGAGGGAGGGCACCGTTTGAACCGAATTCTCTTCTGGTTGGCCCGCCGGGCCGCCGATGTGCCACGGTGAGGGCATCATGAGCTCTCCGGACGTGCCGCCGCTGCGGCTGGGCGGGCGGGACATCGGCCCGCACGCGATCATGGCCGTGGTGAACCGCACCCCCGACTCGTTCTTCGACCGGGGCGCCACGTACGGATTCGACGCGGCCCTGGACGCCGTGGGACGGGCCGTGGCGGCCGGAGCCGACATCGTCGACATCGGCGGAGTGAAGGCCGGCCCCGGCGAGGACGTCGGCGTCGGCGAGGAGCTGCGCCGGGTCGTCGATCTCGTCGCCGCCGTCCGCGACCGCCACCCCGGCGTGGTGATCAGCGTCGACACCTGGCGCGCCGAGGTCGGCGAGGCCGTGGCACGGGCGGGCGCCGGCCTGCTCAACGACACCTGGGGCGGGCCCGACCCGCGGCTCGCCGAGGTCGCCGCCGCGCACGGCATCGGCCTGGTCTGCTCGCACGCGGGCGCCCAGGCCCCCCGGACCCGCCCGCACCGGATCGGCTATGACGACGTCGTCGCGGACGTCGTCGGGCACGTCACGGCCGAGGCGGAGCGCGCCGCCGCCCTCGGGGTGCGGCGCGAGGCGATCCTCATCGACCCCGCGCACGACTTCGGCAAGAACACCCGGCACTCACTGGAGATCACCAGGCGGCTCGGCGAGCTGACCGCCACCGGATGGCCGGTCCTGGTCGCGGTGTCCAACAAGGACTTCATCGGGGAGACCCTCGGCCTCCCGGTCAGTGGGCGCGGCGTCGGCACCATGGCCGTCCTGGGAGTCTCCGCCCTGCTCGGCGCCCGCGTCTTCCGCGTCCACGACGTAGCGTCCACCCGCAAGGCCCTGGACGCCGTCAGCGCCGTCGTGCCTCGTCCCGCCTGAAGACGGCCCGAGATCACCGGTCAGTGGCTGGCGGTCTCCTTCTGCGGGGACGACGGGCCGCCCGCTTCCCGCTGGCGGGCGCGGTAGGCGGCCACGTGCATGCGGTTTCCGCAGGTCCGGCTGTCGCAGTAGCGGCGGCAGCGGTTGCGCGACAGGTCCACCAGGACGCGTGCGCAGTCCGGGGCCTCGCAGGTGCGCAGCCGGTCCAGCTCACCGGCCGCCACCACGTACGCCAGTGCCATCCCGCAGTCGGCGGCCAGGTGCTCGCCGAGCGGCGCGCCGGGCGCGAAGAAGTGCACGTGCCAGTCGTAGCCGTCGTGGTCGGTCAGGTGCGGGGTGGTGCGGACCTCGCCGACGATCTCGTTGATCCGGCGCACGGCGGACGGGACGCCGCCGGCGCGGAACACCGCGTGGAAGCGTGCGCGCAGGTCCAGGACGCGCACGAGGTCGGTGTCGGTGAGCCGGCCCACGTCGCTGAACGCGTTGCGCTCCACGAACGAGCGCAGGCCGGGCAGCCCGCCGAGGCGCTCGGCGCCGGACGCCGCGGCGCCCGTGTTGATCAGGTCGACGACGACGGCGAGCGCGTGCTCGGTGTCATGCGTGAAGATCACAATGACTCCAGTCTCCGGGACCGGGGCGGTCGTGTGCCCGGCAGCGCCGCCGGGAGCCGCGAGAGCGGCCCGTGGCCCCCAACCATATGACGGCGGGCGCGCCCGTCCGCGCGCACCCCGCCAGAAAGCGCTGGCGTGCCGGCGGCATCGTCCTGCCGGGAACGCTCCAGCCGGCGGCGGCGCGCGGTGCCGAACCGCGCCGTGCCCCGGAGGGGCTCAGCGCTCGTAGTTGGGGTCGGCGACGACCGGGTAGTAGGCGTCGGTGTGCTGGACCCGCATCGTGACGATCGAGCCCTCGAGCGTGTAGTCGGCCTTCACCTGGCGGAACATCGAGTCGCTCGCCCACGGGTTGTAGAGGCGGCCCACGGTCGCGCCGTAGCGCAGGTGGACGACGTCGTAGCCGCCGGACGGCATCGACTCCAGAGTCAGGCCGTCGGCGAGGGAGACGTGGAAGCGGAACTCCGAGGGGGCGTCGGGTCCGTGGATCACGGTCAGCAGCCGCACGCCGCCGGCCGTCGTCTGGGCGACGATGTCGGTGTCGACGTCCACGCCCACGAACACCCGCAGGCTCGGGCGCAGGACCTGCGCGACGGTGTCGGCCGCCGTCACGTCAATGCCGAGGTGGATCCGCTGCCCGTCCCTGGTCGGCACCCACACGCCGTCACGGGCGCGCTGGCCCCAGGCGACTTCGGGGTTCTCCATCTCCTGGGGCTCGTTCTTGCCGCGCGCGACGAGGATCCTGGAGGCGGCGCTCATCGCCGCGGCAGCGCCGTCCCGTGCATGCCTCATGGCGGGCCCCCTCGCCTTCATTAATCTCATCACTCGCGTGACTTCGTGCTCGTCTTGGGTTTATCACGGGCAGTACGGGCAGGGCGGCGCTTGCCCTGGCGTTGGTCTGTTCGTGACGTTCGCCCCGTGCGTCGTTGGACCTTACACCACGCTTATATGCGCCGGTCGGGCCAGGCTGTGATCCTCCGCACGGCCGGGCTCGCGCGCCGATCACCGTGCGCGTCCGGGCCGGTACGCAGAAAATGCTTTGTGCCGGGGAAGGGGACCTCCGCATCATTGAACACATCGAACAGTGCGAAGGCGCGAAGGGGCGAGCCACCGGTTAGGCGGCCGGTCTCCAAAACCGGCGGAAAGTGGGTTCGACTCCTACCGCCCCTGCCGAGTAGCGACGACGGGCTTGTGGTGTAACGGAAGCACACTTCCCTTGCAAGGAAGCGATCAGGGTTCGACTCCCTGCTGGTCCACCGGCACGCGCGGCGGGCCGTCCGCTCTCCCGGACGGCCCGCCGCGTTCGCCCCCGGAGGGTTGGCCGAACGGTAAGGCAGCAGTTTCGAAAACTGACGTCGAGGTGATACTCGAAGGGGTTCGACTCCCTTACCCTCCGCAATTCCCGCCCTTTGCCGGGAACACGCCTGCGACCGGGCTCACGTCAGCGCCGGCTGCCCGGCGTTGACCGGCTCGGACAGGTCGGCGAGGACGTCGCCCAGGCGGTCCAGGGCGGCCGCGATCCAGGGCAGCGACGCCGGAGCGGGGGAGGCCAGGGCCGCGAGACGCTGCTCGTCGTCCTCCCCGTAGAGGAGGCTCGGCGCCACCCGCATCCGCAGGGAGGCCGGGGCGTCCCCGAACGAGCTGCCCGGCAGGACGCCCACTGCGTAGCGTTCCAGCAGGAGATGCGTCAGCTCCCCGGCCGTCCGGACGCCGTGGTTCGCGCGCAGCGCGTCCCGGACCGGGCCGAAGTCGGGATAGACGTAGAAGGCCGCTTCCGGCCGGGCGACCCGGGCCCCCGCGGCGGCGAACCGGTCGGCGACCGCGCCGGTGATCGCGGCGTGCAGGCGCCGGCTGCGGTCGACGTGCTCGACCAGCTCGGGCGGCTCGGCGAGCGCGTACGCGGCGGCGTGCTGCATCGGGGCCGGGGCGCTGGACCAGATCTCGCTCGCCACGCCCAGCAGGCTGTCGCGCAGCGCGCGGCCGAACGGGCCGTCGGGCAGCCGCGCGACGCCCAGCCGCCAGCCGCCCGCCGCCAGGCTCTTGCTCAGCGCGGTCGTCACCACGGTCCGCTCGGGCGCGTGCCGGGCCGGGCTCGGCGCCGTCCGCCCCGGCTCGTGCACCAGGTCGCGGTAGATCTCGTCGGAGATCACGACCAGGTCCTGCTCGCGCGCCACCGCGCACAGCCGCCGCACGGTGTCCTCGGAGGCGATCGTGCCCGTCGGGTTGTCGGGAAGCGTCACCACCACGGCCCGCACGTCCCGGCCCCGCGCGCGGGCCCGCACGACGGCGTCGGCCAGCAGGGCCGGGCTCGGTACGCCGCCCTCGCCGGGCGGGGTGGCGACGCGGATCGGCTCGGCGCCGACCAGCGACGTCTGCGCGGCGTAGGTCACCCAGCTCGGCGCCGGCACGACGACGTCGCCGCCGAGCGCGGTGAGCAGGGCGTACAGGAGCGGCTTGCTGCCGGGGCCGGCGACGACCGTGGACGGGTCGGTGGGCAGCCCGCGCCGGGCCCAGTAGCCGGCGGCGGCGGCGCGCAGCGCGGCGGACCCGGCTACCGGCCCGTAGGCGCCCTTGCCCGCCGCCGCGCCCAGCTCGCGGGTCAGGGCGGGATGTATCGGTATCCCGGCCTCCCCGAAGCCGAGGGGCAGGACGCGCCGGCCCTCCCTGCGTTTGCGCGCGATCGCCTCGTTCACCGCGAGCGTCGCCGACAGCGCGACCGGACGCGGGGAGAAGGGCAACGGGCGGACGGACGCGGACTCTTTCTGGGCAGGCATCAATACTCCAAAGGCATGGCGAAAAAGGGCATGGCGAAACAGCGGCGGGTGACTGCGGATTCCCCCTGTGCGACCCCTGCCGGGCTCGAATCAATACTTGCCCGCTTCTAGCATCATCACAAGCGACTCTCATCGATGGTGACCGTAAGATGGGCTGATGCTAGAGTTCCGCCGCCTCCGCCTTCTCGCCGAATTCGCCCGCCGCGGCAGCATCGCCGCGACCGCCTCAGCCCTCGGTTACACCGCGTCGGCGGTCTCCCAGCAGCTGTCCGCCCTCGAACGCGAGGCCCGCGTCCCGCTGCTGGACCGGACGGCCCGCAGCGCGGAGCTGACCGATGCCGGACGCCGGCTGGCCGAGCGCGCCGAGGAGATCCTCTCCCTGGTGGAGACCGCCGAGGCGGAGCTGTCGGCGCAGTCCGGCGCCCCGATGGGGCGGGTCGTGGTCACCGCGTTCCCCACCGCGGCGGTCGCCCTGGCGCCCGCGCTGGCGCGGAGCCTCGGCGAGCATCCCGGGCTGACGTTCGTCCTGCGCCAGACCCGGCCCGGCGACGGCATCCGGCAGGTCCAGAACGGCGAGGTGGACATCGCGCTCATCGACGACTGGACGGGCAAGGTCCCCGACCAGTCGCCGGCGGCCCTGGAGTTCTTCCACCTGCGCCGGGACCCGCTGGTCCTCGTGGTCCCCGCCACGCACCCCATGTCGGATCCCGGGCGGAGCGTGGACCTGCAGCAGCTCCGGGAGGAGCCGTGGATGGCGGCGCCGCCCGGGGAACCGTCCCGGCAGGCCCTCGAACGGATCCTGGACACCGTCGGCGGCGCCCGCCCGGTCCCGTGGGAGTTCGAGGGACTGCACACCATCCTGAGCCTGGTCGCGCGGGGGATCGGCATCACGGCGGTGCCCGCGCTCGCCCTCGCCGCCGGCGACCAGGGCGTGGCGGTGCGGCGCATCCCCGAATGCACGCTGGCGCGCGAGGTCTACGCCGTCACCAGGACCGCGAGCGTGCGCAGGCCCTCGGTGGCGGTCACGCTCAGGGCCATCTACGCCGCCGCCCGCGACGCTCAGCCCGCCCCGCCGGAGAGCTGAGCGAAGGACCGGTTAGAGTCGGAACCGAGACCGGGATCACACCGGCGCACTCCGGCGATGTCCGGAGGTCATTCGGACCGGACGAGGCGCGCAGCCGACTCGCGCAGCCGAACCGAGCAGCCGAACCAAACGGGACGCGGAGCCGAACTAAGGGTAGGAAGGCCGCGCAGCCCGGATCATCCCAAAGCGGACAGACGGGCGCGGATCATCACGTACGGTGGGGCGAATCGTGAGCACATCCGAGTACCTGCACACCGATCGGGGAGCACAGCACTCGATGGATCGACCCGCGACCATGCCCGCACGGCCCTCCGGGGCGGCGGGAACCCCCGCGCCCACGGCGGCCGCCCCGGTGGCGGAGCCCCGTCCCGCGTGGACCCGTTCCGCCCGGACCCGCCTCGCGCGGGCCCGCCTGGCGCTGGCACGCCCCGCGGAGGTCTCCACGGCTGAGACCTTCTCCCCGGACGCGGAGGCCCCGGACGCGGAGGCCCCGGACGCCGAGGCCCCGGACGCCGAGGATCGGGCGGGGATCACGCGTGCGCCCGAGTCCCAGGACGCGCACGGCCACGGGCACCTCGTCTTCGAACTGCCGCGGCTGCCCTCGCTGCTCATGCACGCGCTCCCGAGGTTCGTCGAGGGCGTCATCGCCCCCGTCGTGGTCTTCTACGTCGCGCTCTCGCTCCTCGGGCTGACCGGCGCGCTCGTCGCCGCCGTCGCCTGGGTGTACGGCGGCATCGTCTACCGGTACGTGCGCGGGCATCCGGTCTCGGGGCTGCTGCTGCTGGCCGCGGTCGGCGTGACCGTCCGCGCGGGACTCGCGGCCGCGACGGGCAGCGCGGTCGTGTACTTCCTGCAGCCGACGCTCGGGACGCTGTGCGTGAGCATGGCCTTCCTCGCCTCGGTGCCGCTGGGCAAGCCGCTGGCCATGAAGCTCGCCAAGGACATGGCGCCGATCCCCGACGCGTTCTACAAGCACGACAGGGTCCACCGGTTCTTCCTGCGGATCTCGCTGCTGTGGTCGGCGGTGCTGATGGCGAACGTGGGCGTGAGCCTGTGGATGCTGTTCAGCCAGTCGATCAGCATGTACCTGTGGTTCCGCACCGGCATCGTCGCCGGGCTGGGCGCCATCGGCATCACCGTCTCGGTGTGGGGCTTCAAGCGGCTCGTGCGCCGCGTCAACCGCGAGCCGGCCGAGGGAACCGCCGCCGCCTGAGCGGCCCCATCCGGTCTGAGCTGTGTTTTCCCCGTCCGGCGAGCCGAACTTCTGGCCCGTCCGGGACGTCTCATTTGTCGGGTAGACAGATACGGGGCGAGAACTTTTCCTTTGGGGGAGACTGTGGTGACCAGGGGCCGTTTCAGGCTGGCGCTGACCGGCGGCACGGGCGTGGCGGCGATGCTCGTGGCCGGCTGCACGGTCGGCGGCGAGGGCAGCCTGACCTCGGGAGAGTCGGGTGAGCCCGTGACGATCACTCCGGCCGGCGGGACCGCGCAGGTCAAGCCGGACGGGACGATCGAGGTGAAGGCCTCGGACGGCAGGCTGCAGAACGTCACCGTCCAGGGCAAGGGGGCCACCGTCACCGGCAAGTTCGGCGATGAGCGCAGGACGTGGCGCTCCGACCGGACGATGACGCCGGGCACGTCCTACACCGTCACCGCGCAGGTCCGCGACGACGGCGAGACCCGCACGTCCACCAGCTCGTTCACCACGCGGAAGGCGGCGGAAACGCTCAAGATCGCCGACGTCACGCCCAACCGCAAGGGCGAGAAGGTCGGCGTCGGCATGCCGATCATCGTCACCTTCGACCGGCCGGTCGCCGACAAGGCCGCGGTGGAGCGGACGCTGACCGTCACGCCCGGCAAGGCGGTCGAGGGCGCATGGCGGTGGATCGGCTCCGACAAGGTCGTGTACCGCACGAAGACGTACTGGCAGCCGCACCAGACGGTCCGCTTCCACGCGAAGCTGGCCGGTGTGAACGCCGGAGGCGGGGTCTACGGGGCCGAGGACGCGCAGGCGAACATCGCCATCGGCGCCGCCCAGATCACCACCGGGAACATCGGCAAGCACCGGATGACCGTGACGAGGGACGGCGAGAAGCTGCGGACCCTCCCGTTCAGCGCGGGCAACGGGCAGACGCGGGAGTACACGACGAGCAGCGGCGTCCACCTGCTGATGGAGAAGAGCAACCCCGTCACGATGACGTCGCCCGGCCGCAAGCCCGGCGACCCCGGCTACTACAAGCAGGTCGTCGACCACGGGGTCCGGTTCTCCGCGAGCGGCCAGTACACGCACTCGGCCCCCTGGTCGGTCGGCTCGCAGGGCTCGGCCAACGTCAGCCACGGCTGCATCAACCTCAGCCCCTCGGACGCGCGCTGGTACTACGACATCATGCAGCGCGGCGACGTCCTCAAGCTCACCGGCACCGACCGGCAGCTCGAGTGGGACAACGGCTGGGGCCAGTGGCAGATGTCGTTCGACAAGTGGCGCCAGGGGAGCGCACTGGGCTGACCTGCGGTACGGCGGAGCAGGCAGGATGGCGTGCCGTTCTACAACGCTTTGATCTCGGCCGACTCCAAAAAGCCGGGGTGGCGGCATCACCGACGACTTTTGTCGCTAATGTCTCCCTGGTAGACGGCGGGGTTACTGGAGGTTGAGGTGCAGCGGAGGCTTTCCGCAGGAGTTCGGGTGGGCACGGCGCTGGCGGGGGTCGTGCTGCTCCTGACGACGGCCTGTAGCGGGGGAGAAGAGGACAAGGGCGTCACCGTCGGCGAGAAGGCCGACGCGCAGGCCCCTCAGGTGACGATCGACCCGGGCAACGGGAACACCAAGGCGAGCCCGGAGGACGGCGTCACCGTGACCGCCGCGGGCGGCACGCTCGACAAGGTCACCGTGATGCTCAAGGGCAAGCCGGTCGACGGCAAGATGGCCGCCGACAAGACGAACTGGAAATCGCGCACTCTGCGGCCGGGTTCCAAGTACCAGGTCAACGCGGTCGCCACGAGCCCGCAGGGCAAGTCGGCCACGGTCAACGCCACGTTCGCCACGCACAAGGCGCCGCAGAGACTCGAGATCGTCGACATCACGCCCACCAAGAACGAGAAGGTCGGCGTGGGCATGCCGATCCAGGTGGTCTTCAACCGGGAGGTCGGCGACAAGAAGGCCGTCGAGAAGGCCTTCGAGGTCAAGTCCACCAAGCCCGCCACCGGCGCGTGGTTCTGGATGAACGACACCACGGCGATCTTCCGCACCAAGAACGGCGAGTACTGGAAGCCCAACCAGAAGGTGATGTTCAAGGCCAAGCTGGCCGGTGTGAAGTCGGGCAAGAGGACCTACGGCACGTCCGACTACAGCCGCGGCTTCCGGATCGGCGACTCCCACATCACCCACATCAGCACCAAGTCCAAGAAGGCCGTCGCCAAGGAGAACGGGAAGAAGGTCCGGAGCTGGCCCATCAGCGCCGGCAAGGGCGGGCGCGTGGTCAACGGCGTCGATACCTTCCTCACCGCCAGCGGCATCCACATGACCATGGGCAAGGAGAATCCGGCGATCATGACGTCGGAGTGGATGGGCGTCGACCCGAAGGACAAGAAGAACGGCGGCTACAAGGAGGTCATCCCCTGGGCGGTGCGGATCTCCATCAAGGGTGAGTACGTCCACTCGATGGCCTCGACCGTGTGGGCGCAGGGCGAGCAGAACGTCAGCCACGGCTGCGTCAACTCGCCCCCCAAGGACGCTCGCTGGTTCTACAAGTGGTCCTACCGCGGCGACCCGGTGATCATCACCGGGAGCAAGCGCAAGCTGGAGTGGGACAACGGCTGGAGCTACTACGAGATGTCGTGGAGCCGCTGGGTCAAGGGAAGCGCCCTCGACCGTACCGTGACCACCGGGTGATGTTGACCGGGCCCGTCCGCGGGAAGGGGGCCGGACACGGCCGCCTGTGAACGGGGACCCGGTGAAGGAACAAGCGAGAAAGCCGAGACTGCGGCGCCGCGTCCGGCGCGGAGCACACCGTGCTCTGCGCCGCGCGGCGCTCTGGACGTTGTGCCCGCTGCGATGGGCGCGCGTGCCGCCGCCGGGGGAGCGGCTCCGCGTCCGCGTCCTCCTCCAGAACGCGCACGGGACCGGCGGCACGATCCACACCGTGCTGAACCTGTGCGGGCACCTGACCCGCGACCACGACGTCGAGATCGTCAGCGTCCTGCGCCGGAGCAGGAAGCCGTTCTTCCCGGTGCCCGGCGACGCCACGCTCACCTACGCCGACGACCGCTTCGTCCCCAAGGGCAGGGCGGCCCGCCTCCTGGCCCGGCTCCCGAGCCTCCTGGTCCCGTCCGAGGAGGCGTCCTTCCGCCTCATGAGCCTCTGGTCGGACGTGTGCCTGCTGCGGGCCCTGTACCGCTCACCGGCCGACGTGCTCATCGGGACCCGGCCGTCCCTCGTCCTGCTGGCGGCCGAGCTCGCGCCGCGCGGCACCGCGACGATCGGGCAGGACCACATGAGCCTGGAGTCCTACCAGCCCGCCCTCAGGCGGCAGGTCGTCCGCGCCTACCGCCGGCTCACCGTCCTCAGCGTCCTCACCGAGCCGGCCCGCGCCGGCTATGAGAGCGCCCTCACCGGGTCGGGTGTCCGCATCGTCCGGATCCCCAACGCCGCGCCGCCGCTGCCGGGCCGGCCGTCGCGGCGCGCGGACGAGGTCGTGCTGGCGGCCGGGCGGCTCGTGAGCAACAAGGGCTTCGACCTGCTGATCCGCGCCTTCGCGCCGATCGCCGCCGAGCATCCGGGCTGGACGCTGCGCATCTTCGGCTCCGGGGTGCGCCGGGACCGGCTCGGCGCCCTGATCGACGAGCTGGGCCTCGCCGAGCGGGTGCGGCTGTGCGGTCTCACCCGCGACCTGCACGGCGAGATGGCGCGCGCGTCGATCTACGCCCTGTCGTCGCGCCGCGAGGGCATGCCGATGGTCATCATCGAGGCCATGGGAATGGGGCTCCCGGTCGTGTCGTTCGACTGCCCGTTCGGCCCGCCCGAGCTGATCACGCACGGCCGCGACGGGCTGCTCGTGCCCACCGGGGACGTGGACGCGCTCACCGCCGCGCTCCGCGAGCTGATCGCGGACCCCGCCCTCCGCGACCGCCTGGGCGAGCAGGCCGTGCGTTCCGCCCGTGCCTACGACCTGGAGCACATCGGCGCGCGGTGGTCCCGCCTGATCTCCGGTCTCCGTCCGTCCGCGCCGCGAGGCGTCGCCCCGCACGCCGGAGAGATCGTGGAGGATTCCGACCTGAGCGTCTCCGGCAGCGACCGGTGACCCCGTGACCGATGAACGGGCGCGGCTCAGCCGCGCGGCAGGAGGCCGCGGACGAAGGCCGCCTGGCCGGCATGCTGCAGGTCATCGGATATCACGCTGACCAGCCGCACGGCCAGGGTCACCGGCGGATCCCAGGCGCGGTCCACGACCCGGGCCAGATCGCCGTCGGTCAGTGAGGCCACGTACTCGGCGGTCCTGTCGTGCACGGCGTCGTGATAGCCCGTCAGCAGTTCCGCCGATTCGACCCGGACCGCCGCGACCTCGTCGCCGGTGTGGCCGTACCCGGTGTCGGACGGATCGAGCGGAAGGCCGAACCTCTCCGCCCAGCCGTCGCTCGTCCACACCTGCGAGGTCCCGGCGGCGTCGGCGATGTGGTCGTCCTGGACGCGGGTGAGGTGCCAGACGAGCCAGCCGATCGAGTTGGCCCCTCCATCGGCCCGGTACGCGAGTTGCCCCGGGGTGAGCCCGCCGGCCGCGTCGTGGACCACTTCCCGGATCCGCCCGAACGCGTCGGTGAGCAGTTGCGTGCTGGTCATTGGGAGGACGCTACCCCGGCCGGGCACGTCCAACCGGGACCGCGCCCGGCGGTGGCGTGGCGGATTCCGGCATTCCGCTTGATACTCAAAGTGATCCATACGATCCTTAGCGTGGTCGTTCAGCCGAGGCGCCGTTTGCGCCGGCGGGACGGCCACCGGGGGACGGCGGCGAGGGGATGCGGGACGGTCGCCGGCATGCTTGGAAAAGGGGGACCGGGGGTGAGCGGTTCGGCGTTCGTTCATCACGGCTGCGTATATGCCGGTGACGACGAGTTCCTGCGGATGGCCGTGCCGTTCATCGACGGAGGCCTGCGGCGGGAGGAACCGGTGCTGGTCGCCACCACGCCGGCCAACCTCGACCTGGTGCGGACCGCGCTCGGCCGGCACGCGCGCAACGTCGACTTCGCCGAGACCGCGGCCTTCGGCCGCCGCCCGTCGCAGCGCGTGGCCGCCTTCACCGGCTACCGGTACCGCCATCCCCGCGCCGCCCGGGTCCGGATCCTCGCCGAGCCCGCCTGGGCGGCCGGGCGGTCCGCGCGGCAGGTCGAGGCGCTGGAGTGCATGGAGTCCGCCCTCAACACCGTGCTCGCCGGAACCGGCATCCACATGATCTGCCCCTACGACGCCCGCGTCGCCGAACCGGAGATCGTCGGCAACGCGTGGCGCACCCATCCGCACATGGTCCACGGCACCGATGTGGCCGAGAGCCCCGGCTACACCGAGCCCGTCGCGTTCGTCCGCGCGCGGGCCTCCCCGCTGCCCGGCCGCCCGGACGACGCCGTCACGCTGACGTTCGCCGGGGACCTCAGCAGGATCCGGCACGCCATCGTGATGGAGACCGCGATGCTCGGGCTGGCCGGGGAACACCTGATGATCTTCTCCGCCGCGGTCGGCGAGCTGCTCACCGGGACGGACGCGGACGAGGCCGGGGAACTGCCGAGCGTCGCGCTGTGGTCGCGGCCCGGCGAGGTCGTGTGCGACATCCGGCTGCCCGCCACCACCTCCCTCGACCCGTTCATCGGGCTGCACCCGCCGACGCTCGACCCGAGGCCGGGCGACGGGTTCTGGCTCGCCCGGCAGATCTGCGACCACCTCGACGTGCGGCCCGGCCCGGCGGGCACCACGGTCCGGCTGCACACCCCGAACCCCGGCGTCGACGAGGTGCCTCAGGGCGCCTCACCCCCGCACGGGTGAGGCGCCCTCCCGCGCGGCGCCTTCCACGGCGCCCGCCTCCGCTGCGGCCGCGCGGGAGGCGGGCTCGGGCAGCCGGACGGTGACGGTCAGGCCGCCGCCCGGACGGGGAACGGCGGTCACGGTGCCGCCATGGGCGGTCGCCGTGGCGCGGACGATCGACAGCCCCAGCCCGGAGCCGCGATCGGAGCGCACCCGGTCGTTGCCGAGCCGGCGGAACGGCTCGAAGATCGTCTCGACCTCGTAGCCGGGCACGACCGGGCCGGTGTTGGTGACGACGACCTCGGCGCGGCCGCCCCGCTCCCCGGTGGCGACCGCCAGGTCGCCGCCGTCGTGGTTGTGCCGGATCGCGTTCTCGACCAGGTTCTGCACGAGCCGCTCGAGGAGGACGGGATCGCCGGAGGCGGGGGCCGGATCGAGGGCGCGCACGCAGATCACGCCATGGGCACCGGCTTCGGTGGTCGCCTGGTCGAGCACGTGGCCCGCCACGTCCGCGAGGTCCAACGGCCTGGCGTCGGTCACGATGCCCTCCGTGCCCGCGAGCGTGAGGAGCCCGTCGATCAGCCGCTCGTGGCGCCCGTTGACGACCAGCAGCGACTCGCCGAGCCGCTTGACGTCGTCGGTGGCGTCCGGGCGGCGCACCGCCACGTCGACGAGGGTGCGGTTGATGGCGAGCGGGGTGCGCAGCTCGTGCGAGGCGTTCGCGGCGAACCGGCGCTGGCCCTCGAACGCCCTGGCCAGCCGGGCGAGCATGGTGTCGAAGGTGTCGGCCAGTTCCTTGACGTCGTCGCGCGGGCCCTCGTAGGCGATCCGCTCGGTGAGGTCGTGGCTGCGCGCCACCCGCCCCGCCGTCTCGGTGATCGTGTGGACGGGACGCAGCGCCCGGTCGGCGAGCAGCCACCCGAAGCCCAGCCCCGCCGCGGCCACCACCCCGAGGGCGATGCCGCCCTGGGTGAGCAGCGCGCTCAGGGTCTCGCGCTGGGCGTCCTCCCGTCCCCTGATCACGGCCCCCTCGACCAGCTTGACGGCGGTCGAGGGGGGTTCCCCGGGGGACGACTCGGCGTGCCCGCTCGTCCGGCCGCTGACCGGATGACTCCGGACGGCGTCGACGGTCGGAGCGCCCTCTTGCTGAAGGTTGTTCTGCACAAGGATGTAGGTCAGGCCCAGCAGGACCACGCCGGCGCACAGGAACAGGCCGGTGTACAGAAGCGTGAGCCGCATCCGGATCGTGGGCTGCATCCGTCCGGTGAACGCCTTCATGGAATCCGGTACCCCACCCCCGGGACGGTCTCGATGGCCGGCGGGTCGCCGAGTTTGCGGCGCAGCTTCATCAACGTGACCCGGACGGTGTTGGTGAACGGGTCGGTGTGCTCGTCCCACACCTTCTCCAACAGCCGCTCGGCCGGCACGACCGTCCCCTCCGCGCGCAGCAGCTCGGCGAGCAGCCCGAACTCCTTGCGCGCCAGGTGCACGTACCGGCCGTCGCGGTACACCTCCCGGCGGGACGGGTCGAGCCTGATCCCGGCGCGTTCCAGCGCCGGCGGCGCCGCGGGCCGGGCGCGGCGGCCGAGGGCCTGGACTCGCGCCACGAGCTCCTCGAACGCGAACGGCTTGGTCAGGTAGTCGTCCGCGCCGATCCGCAGCCCCTCGACCCGCGCCGGGACGGCGACGGCTGCGGTGAGCATCAGGACCCGGACGAGCGCGCCGGACTCCACGGCGGCGCGGCAGACGTCGTCGCCGTGCACGACCGGCAGGTCCCGGTCCAGGACGAGGACGTCGTAGTCGTTGACGCCGAGCCGTTCGAGCGCCGCGTCCCCGTCGTAGACGACGTCCACGGCCAAGGCCTCGGCCCTGAGGCCCTCGGCGACCGAATCGGCGAGCATCCGCTCGTCCTCGGCGATCAGTACCCGCACGTCGTGCCCTTCCCCTCCGCCGTCCTGCCCGCCCCAGCTTCCGGCAACGGGCGTAACGCCGGCGTAACGCGATCCGGTTACGCCGGGGTTAGCCGCGGGCCGCTGAACTTGTCCCCGCCGCCGGCGCGGTGCCGGTGGAGTCGACAAGGAGACCGATCGATGCGACGACAGACCCTGGCGGTGCTGTGCCTCGTCCCGGCCCTCGCTCTCGGACTTCCGGCCTGCGGGAACGACGGCTCCGGCGGGCCCGGCGCGACCGCCGGAGCCGCGAGCGACAAGGAGAAGATGCGCGAGTTCGCCCAGTGCATGCGCGACAACGGGGTGGACATGCCGGATCCGTCGGAGGACGGCAAGGTCACGATGGCCCAGAGCGCCCGCCCCGGTGAGGCCCGCGGCGGCCCCGGCGGGAACGACAGGGTCGCCGCGGCGCAGGAGAAGTGCCGGCACCTGATGCCGAACGGCGGCAAGCCGAAGAAGATGAAGCCGGAGGACGTGGCGAAGATGCGCGCCTTCTCCAAGTGCATGCGCGACAACGGGATCAGCAGGTTCCCCGACCCCGACTCCGACGGCCGCATGCTGCTCAAGGCCGGGCCGGGCACCGGAATCGACCCGGAGAGCAGCGAGTTCAAGGCCGCGCAGAAGGCGTGCGCGAAACTCAGGCCGGAAGGCGACGAGGGCCCGAGCGCCGACGGCAAGGACGGCGACTAGTGCCCAGGACGCGTACCGCCGTCCTGGGCGCGGCGGGGGTGGTCGTCGTCGTCGCGGGCCTGGCGACGGCGGGGCTCGGTGGTGGCGCCGGCGGGCCCGCCGCCGCGCCCAGCTCACTGCGGCCCGCGACCGCGCCGATCGAGCGGACGACGCTGGTCGAGACCCGGGACGTGGACGGCACGCTCGGGTACGGCGGCACCCGCACGGTCGCCGGCACCGGCCACGGCACCCTCACCTGGCTGCCCGGCGCCGGTTCCGTGATCTCCAGGGGGCGGCCGGTGTACCGGGTCGACGACGAGCCGGTGCCGCTCCTGTACGGCAGGCTGCCCCTGTACCGGACGCTCTCCGCGGGGAAGGAGGGTCCGGACGTCGAGCAGCTCGAACGGAACTTGCGGGCCCTCGGCTACACCGGGTTCACCGTCGACGAGACTTACAGCGCCGCGACCGCGGCGGCGGTGAAGCGCTGGCAGGACGACCTCGGCGTCAAGGAGACCGGCACCGTGGGGCCGGGGACGGCCGCCGTCGCGGCCGGGCGGATCCGCGTGGCCGGTCGCAAGGCCGCCGTCGGAGACAAGATCGGCGGTCCCGTCCTCACCTACACCGGCACCACCCGCGTCGTCGGCGTCGACCTCGACGTCCAGTACCAGCGGCTGGCGAAGAAGGGCGCGGAGGTGGAGATCGGGCTGCCGTCCGGCGACACCACCAAGGGGAAGATCACCTCAGTCGGCAAGGTCGCCGAGGAGGGCGGCAGGGACGAGCCGACGACCATCGAGGTCACGATCGCGGTGGACGGCCAGAAGTCGCTCGGCCCCTACGACAAGGCGCCCGTCGACGTGCGCTTCACCGCCAACCGGCACCGCGACGTCCTCGCGGTACCGATCGGCGCGCTGCTCGCGCAGGGCGACGGCGGCTACGCCGTGCAGGTCGTCCGGGACGGGCGCGTCCGCACGGTGCCGGTGGAGACCGGCGTGTTCACCGAGGGGCAGGTCGAGATCGCCGGGCCCGGCATCGCGGAGGGCATGAAGGTCGGTGTCCCCTCGTGAGCCCGGTCGTGGAGCTCCGTGCGGTCACCAAGGCCTACCCGGGCGGGGTCGTCGCGCTGGACACGGTGTCGCTGGCGGTCGAGGCGGGCGAGTCCGTCGCGATCGTCGGCCCGTCCGGGTCAGGGAAGTCGACGATGCTGCACCTGCTCGGCACGCTGGACCGGCCGAGTACCGGCACCGTCCTCATAGAGGGCGGGGACGTGTCGCGGCTGCCGGACCGGCGCCTGTCGGCGCTGCGCGCCCGGCGGATCGGCTTCGTGTTCCAGCATTTCCACCTTGCCGCGGGGGAGAGCGCGCTCGACAACGTCGCCGGCGGGCTGCTTTACGGGGGCGTCCCGGCGGCGGAACGACGGCGCCGGGCCCGCCGCGCACTGGAACGCGTCGGGCTCGGGCATCGCCTCGGTCACCGGCCGCACCAGCTGTCCGGCGGCGAGAAGCAGCGGGTCGCGATCGCCCGCGCGGTGGTGGGGGAGCCCGCGCTGCTGCTGGCGGACGAGCCGACCGGCGCGCTGGATTCGGCGTCGGGCGCGGGCGTCCTCGGCCTCCTGCGTGAACTGTCCGGTGCGGGGACGGCCGTCGTCCTCATCACCCACGACCGGGACATCGCCGCGCTGCTGCCGCGCCGGGTGCGGATGCACGACGGCCGGATCGTCCACGACGACGCGAGAACGGAGTCCGCACGGTGAGCACGAAGACGACTTCCGGGGACGCGCCGGTGCGGCTCGGCCCCGGGGACGTGCTGCGGGTCGGCGCCGCCGGCCTGCGCACCCGCCCGATGCGGGTATTCCTGTCCGCCCTCGGCATCGCGATCGGCATCGCCGCGATGATCGGCGTGGTCGGTATCTCGACGTCCAGCCGCGCCCAGCTCCAGATGACCCTCGACCGGCTCGGGACCGATCTGCTCACCGCCGGGCCGGGCGAGGACCTCTTCGGCGGAGCCGCGAAACTTCCCGAGGAATCGGTCGGCATGGTGGCACGGATGCCGGACGTCGAGTCGGCGTCGGCCGTCGCCGAACTGGAGGACGCCCGCGTCTACCGCAACGACCACATCCCGGAGCCGCAGAGCGGCGGGATCAGCGTCCAGGCGGCCTACCTCGACCTGCCTCGCACCGTCGGCCTCACCATGGCCGCCGGCACCTGGCTCAACGCGGGCACGGCGAAGTACCCGGCCGTGGTGCTCGGGTCGGCGTCGGCCGAGCGGCTCGGCGTGTCCGCACCGAACGTCCAGGTGTGGCTCGGCTCGCAGTGGTTCACCGTCGTCGGCATCCTCGACCGGGCGGAGCTCGCGTCGAAGCTGGATTCCGCCGCGCTGGTCGGATGGGACGCCGCCGTGGCCCACCTCGGTTTCGACGGCCACCCGACCACCGTCTACGCCCGTGCCCGCGAGGACGCGGTGGCCGAGGCGCGCGGCCTGCTCGCCGCGACCGCCAACCCGCGGGCGCCGACCGAGGTCCAGGTCAGCCGCCCCTCGGACGCGCTCGCCGCCGAGAACGCCGCCGACCGGGCGTTCACCGGCCTGCTGCTCGGTCTCGGCGGGGTGGCGCTGCTGGTCGGCGGCGTCGGCGTCGCGAACACGATGGTGATCTCGGTCCTGGAGCGCCGCGCCGAGATCGGGTTGCGCCGCTCCCTCGGCGCGACCCGCGGCCAGATCAGGCTGCAGTTCCTCACCGAGTCGCAACTCCTCGCCGCGCTCGGTGGGGTCGGGGGCGTGGTCCTCGGCGTCGCCGTCACCGCCGGCTTCGCCGTGCCGCAGGGCTGGCCGACCGTCGTACCGGTGTGGGCGATGGCCGGCGGCGTCCTCGCCACCTTGCTCATCGGCGGTGTCGCCGGCCTGTACCCGGCGATCCGGGCCGCCCGCCTCGCCCCCGCCGAGGCGCTGGCCGCCCCGTAGCCGGCGGAGGTCGCCGGTCAGAGGAAGTCGCTGATCCGCGCGATCCAGCGCGTGTAGTAGACGCCCGTCAGGCCGTCGGGGAGGAGGCGGGAGACGAGCGGGGGCAACCGGTTGATGTCCTCGCGGCCGGCCTGCCGGGCGACGATGCCGGCCTTGCGCGAGCGCCTCCGCTCGTACTCGCGCAGGGCCGCCGGGACGTCGCCCGGCCGGGCGCGCAGGACGGCGGCCAGCGTCCACGCGTCCTCCAGGGCCTGGTTGGCGCCCTGCGCCCGGGTCGGCGGCATCGAGTGCGCGGAGTCGCCGGCGAGCGTGACGCGTCCGCTTCCCCAGGTCCGTGGGACGCGGTGGCGGTAGTGCGGGAACAGCTCCACGTCGGTCTCCCGGACCGACGCCAGGACGTCGGGCACGGGCGCGCACCAGTGCCCGAAACGCCGGCGGATCTCCGCCAGCGGCGCGGCGAGCGGCGGGATGGCCGTGGACCCGGGCCGCCCTCCCGACGTCGATGGTGACCAGGCGCCGCCCGTCCTCGCCCCACTGCTCCAGGACGTCGATCGGGGCGCCGGTGCCGTCGAGCGACACGCCGAGGTCCCGCAGGATGCCGCTCCCGTTGCTCCACAGCGTCACCGCCGCGCCGCCGGCGCGCGGCGCGTCCGCCGCCTCGGCGACGCTCACCTCATGCCCGTCGGCCAGTAGGGCCGCGGCGGCGGCCAGGCCCCCGACCCCCGCTCCGATGATCAGCACTCGCCGTCGTCCTCCCTCGCACCAGGGCATCACTACGATGTTAGTACTAAGCCTCTAGTGATAATCTGCCGGGGTGCCTCCACCGCAGAACCTGGACCGCCGCCGCGCCCTCGCCGACGCCGCGATCGACGTGCTGGGCGGCGCCGGAATCCACGGGCTGAGCCACCGCACGGTGGACGAGCGGTCCGGCCTTCCGGCGGGAACGGCGTCCAACTACTTCCGCAGCCGGGACGCGCTGCTGCTGGCCGCCGCCGACCGCGTGCTCGAACTGCACAAGCAGGACATGGCAGCCACGGCAGGCGGAACCGCGCCCCCGGCCGGCCGCGAGACTCTGATCGAGATGATCGCCCTGGTGCTCCACCACTCGGCCACCGCGCAACGCGTCCGCTACCTGGCGGTCTATGAGCTGATGCTGGAGGCCACCCGGCGCCCCGGACTCCGGGAGGCGCTGGCGAAGATGGAGGATCTCACGCTCGACTTCACGGTCCGGATGCACCGCGACCTCGGCCTCGGCACCTCCCGGGACCAGGTCCGGACGCTCATGACGCTGTTCGTCGCCGCCCTGTTCGACCTCGTGACCCGCCCGCCCGGAACCGTCACCCCCGACGACGCCCGCACCCTCGTGCGCGTCATGGTGACGGGCACGCTCGGGCCGTCCTGACATGGCGGAAGCCCGCCCCAGGGAGGAGGGACGGGCTTCCGCGGGGAGGCGGCGTCAGGATCGGACGCCGTAGAGGTGTTCGAGGGCGAGCTGGTCGAGGTGCTCGAAGGCGGTGCGGCGGGCGCCCAGGGCCTCGGCGTCGACGGCGGCGTCCCGGACCGCGCGCCAGTCCTCGCCGTCCGCGAGGGTGGGCTGGGCGAGCTCGTCCAGCTTGGCCTCGCGCAGGGCGGCCTGGACGTCCGGGTCGGCGCGGAACGCGCGGACCTTCTCGCGCAGGATCAGCCAGTTGCGCATGCACGCGGCCGCCGAGTCCCACACGCCCGCGTCGTCCTCGGTGCGGGGCGGCTTGAAGTCGAAGTGGATCGGGCCGTCGTACTCGCTCTGGTCGATCAGGTCGACGACCCAGAACGCGCCGCGCGTGTTGCCGGCGCCGAACCGCAGGTCCTGGTCGTAGCGGGGGCCGTGCTGCCCGTTCAGGTCGATGTGGAAGAGCTTGCCCTGCCAGAGGGCCTGGGCGAGGCCGTGCGCGTAGTTGAGCCCCGCCATCTCCTCGTGCCCGACCTCGGGGTTCAGCCCGACGCCGTCGGGGCGTTCGAGCGTCTGGATGAAGGCCAGGGCGTGGCCGACGGTGGGCAGCAGGATGTCGCCGCGCGGCTCGTTCGGCTTCGGCTCGATCGCGAACCGCAGGTCGTAGCCCTGGTCGGCGACGTAGGCGCCGAGGACGTCGAACGCCTCCTTGTAGCGGTCCAGCGCCGCCCGGACGTCCTTGGACGCCCCCGACTCCGCGCCTTCCCGGCCGCCCCAGCAGACGTAGGTCTTCGCGCCGAGTTCGGCCGCCAGGTCCAGGTTGTCCATGACCTTGCGGAGCGCGAAACGGCGGATGTCGCGGTCGTTGGCCGTGAACGCGCCGTCCTTGAAGACGGGGTGGCCGAACAGGTTCGTGGTTGCGGTGGTGACGACCAGGCCGGTCTCGTCCAGCGCCTTGCGGAACGCGTCGATACGGCCCTGCCGCTCCGCGGGCGAGGCGTCGAAATCGAACACGTCGTTGTCGTGGAAGTTCACGCCGTAGGCGCCGATCTCGGCGAGCTCGCGGACGGCTCGGTCGGCGGGCATCGGCGGGCGGGTGCCGGGGCCGAACACGTCGACGCCCTGCCAGCCGACCGTCCAGATTCCGAACGAGAACCTGTCCTCCGGGACCGGTGTGAAGCCGCTCATGGGATACCTCCTCAGATCTCCGGCGCGGAGTCGCGCAGCGCGCCATAGCGTGCGCGGATCTCCTCCCCGGTGTGGTCGCTGGTGTGCTGGGTCGCCGGCGGGGCCGGCCAGGCGGGCGGCTCGGGCGTGCCTGCCAGGACCCAGGCGGCCTGGCGGGCGGCCCCGAGCGCGACGTACTCGGCGGGCTCGGGCACGGTGACCGGCGTCCCAAAGATCGCCGGGGCGAGGGCGCGGACGGCCTCGGAGCGGGCCCCGCCGCCGATCAGCAGGGTGCGGCGGGGCCGGACGCCCTGCGCGGCGAGGTGGTCGACGGCGTCGGCGAGGGAGCACAGCAGCGCCTCCACCGCGGCCCGCGCCACGTTCTCCCGCGTCGCGTTGGACGTGGTGAGCCCCGCGAGGACACCGGTCGCGGCGGGACGGTTCGGGGTGCGCTCGCCGTCGAGGTAGGGCAGCAGTGCCAGGCCGCCGGCGCCTGGCTCGGCGGCGAGGGCGAGCGCCGACAGCCCGTCCAGCGCGGTCCCGGTCATGGCCGCGGCCGCCGACAGGATCCGGGCGGCGTTCAGCGTGGCGACGAGCGGCAGGTACCGGCCGGTCGCGTCGGCGAACCCGGCGACCAGGCCGGACGGGTCGGCGGCGGGCTCGTCCGCGACCGCGAAGGCCGTTCCGGACGTGCCGATCGACACCACGACGTCGCCGGGCCGCAGCCCGAGGCCGAGGGCGGCGCCCATGTTGTCGCCGGTGCCGGGGCCGAGCGCCGCGCCCCACGCCGTCTCGCCGGCGCGCTCGCCGGGGGCGGCGACGCGCGGCGTCTCGGCGTCGTGGCCGAGCGCGGCGCGCAGCAGGTCCGGCAGGTAGGCGCCGGACGCGGGGGACCAGTAGCCGGTGCCGGACGCGTCGCCGCGGTCGGTGACCGGCTCGGGCGCGCCGAGCCGCAGCGTCAGCCAGTCGTGCGGGAGCATCACCCGCTCGGTGCGCCGCGCGTTGCCCGGTTCGTGCTCGGCCATCCAGCGGAGCTTGGTCACGGTGAAGGAGGCGGGGGGCACGCTGCCGGTCCGCTCCGCCCACGCCTTCGCGCCGCCGAACTCCGCGACGAGGTCGCGGGCCTGCGGCGCCGAGCGCGTGTCGTTCCACAGCAGGGCGGGCCGGACGACCTCGCCCGCGCCGTCGAGCGCGACCATGCCGTGCTGCTGCGCGGCGACGGCGACGGCGCCGGCCCGTTCGAGCAGGTCCCGGACCTGGGAGAGCGCGTTCCACCAGTGGTCGGGATGGCATTCGGTCCCGTCCGGATGCGGGGCCGACGCCTCGGCGACCACGGCGCCGTCCCCGGCGCGGCACAGGACGACCTTCGTCGACTGCGTCGAGGAGTCGACGCCCGCGACCAGGCTCCCGTCCATCCGCCCCACCCCTTTCGTGAAGAGCCATTTCGTAAAGAGCTTGGACGAATTAACGTAGCAGAGGGCCGCAGCCCTGCCTATACACGTGATTCATTTAGGGTTCGTTCATGACGAAGTCCGCGAACGCCCCCGTCCGGCACGCCACCATGCGCGGGCGGAACCTCGCCGTCGTCCTGGAGCACATCGCCCGCCACCAGCCCGTGACCAGGGCGCGCCTCGCCGATCTGACGGGGTTCACCAAGACGACGGTCTCCAACCTCGTCGCCCTCCTGGAGAGCGCGGGCCTGGTGCTGGGCGGCGCGCCCGTCCACGAGGGCGAGCGCGGGCGCCCGGGGGTGGGCGTGTCCGTCCGCGGCGACGGCGCCGCCGGGCTGGGCCTGGAGGTCAACGTCGACTACCTCGCCGCATGCGTGGTGGACCTCCGCAGGCAGGTCCGCTACCGGCACGTGGTCAGCTCCGACAACCGCGGGCGCGAACCCGGCGCCGTCCTCGGCGCCCTCTCCGCGCTCGCCGGCGAGGCCGTCTCCGCCGTCGCCGGGCAGGGCCTGACCGTCGCGGGCGCGGTGGTCGCCCTCCCCGGGTTGCTCGACCGCGAGGACGGCGTCGTCCGGCACGCCCCGAACCTCGGGTGGACCGACGTCCCCCTGACCGGCGTGCCCGGTCTCGATGCGGCGCTGCCCGCCGAGTACGACAACGAGGCCAACCTCGCCGCGCTCGGCGAGCTGTGGTTCGGCGACGGGGCCCGGTTCGGCGACTTCGTGCACGTCTCGGGCGAGATCGGGATCGGTGCGGGCATCGTCGTGGACGGCCGGGTGTTCCGCGGAGCCCACGGCTTCGCCGGGGAACTCGGGCACCTGGTGGCCGAGCCCGCCGGCCCGCCCTGCTCCTGCGGCGGCCGGGGATGCCTGGAGCAGATCGCGGGCCAGGAGGCGATCCTGCGCGCCGCCGGCCCCGAGGGCTCGGTGGGCACGCTCATCGACCGGCTGGACTCCGGCGATCGGTCCGCGCGGGACGCCGTGGACCGCGCCGGCCGCGCCCTCGGAGCGGCGCTCGCCAGCGTCGTCAACCTGATCGACCCGGACACCGTCGTGCTCGGCGGTGTCTTCTCGCCGCTGGCCCCGTGGATCCGGCCCCCGCTCCAGGCCGTGCTGGAGGACGGCCCCGGCTCGCTGCGCCGCGGAGCGCCACCGGTCGAGATCTCCGGCCTGGCCGAAGGAGCGGCCGTCCTGGGGGCCGCCGGCCTGGTCATAGAACACGTGATGGCCGACCCCGCCCTCCTCCTCTAGAGCGGGCGGTACTCGAACCAGGCGAAGTCGGCGTGGTTGCCGCTCGCCCGGCCGTTGGAGGTGGCGTACAGGCCGATGTAGGCGCCGGTGAAGCCGCCCGCCACCTGGCTGGACAGGAGGTCGCCGTCCACGGGATCGCCGAGCCGCGTCCAGCCGCCCGGCTCCACGGCACCGCCCGGACCGGCCGAGTAGGACGCCTGGTACCAGCGGCCGTGGGCCTCGAAGCCCAGGCGGACCGGGCCGGGAGAGGCCGGTGCCTTGGCCAGTACCGTCTCGATCCCCTGCTCCCGTTTGACGAGGCGGAGTCCCTGGCTCGTTGAGACCAGGACGACGTGGAAGTCGTTGTTCTGGACCAGGGCGAGCCCCGCCCACTCCTCGTCGGCGGGAACGAAGTCGAGCGAGGTGAAGGCGGCGAAGTCCGGATGCTGCTGGCGCCGCCCGAGGAACGAGGGGTTCGCGACGTCGGCGAGGCTCTCCGGCCGGACGCGCAGCCGCAGATGGCCGGGACGCTCGTCCAGGCTCCACCAGCGCTCCCTGGGAGTCCGCAGCATGTTCCAGGCCATGGCCGGTTCCGGCCCGTCGAACTGGTCACACGACGGGACGGCGGGCCAGGGGTGCGGGGGAAGCGACGGGAACCCGGGGCGGGGCTCGACCCGGCCGCCGGTGACCGGCCAGCCGTCCTCCCAGGTGACGGGGGCCAGGAACGTCTCCCGGCCGAGGACGCACCGGTCGCCGTGGTGCGGGCGCATCCCGAGCAGGACCATCCACCACTCGCCGTCCGGCGTCTCCACGAGGTCGGCGTGGCCGGTCCCGACGATGGGATGCCCGGCCCCGAGATCGCGGTGGGTCAGCACCGGATTGCGGGGATTCCCCTCGTACGGGCCGGTGACCGCGTCCGCCCGCGCGGCCATCACGGCGTGCTCCCGCGCCGTGCCGCCCTCGGCGGTGAGCAGGAGGTAGCGTCCGCCGACCTTGTAGAGGTGGGAGCCCTCCGACCAGATCGCGCCTTTCACCGCCCCGTCCCAGATGACGTGCTCGTCGCCGGTCAGGGCCAGGGCGGACGGGTCGAACTCGCGCAGCCAGATCTCCGTGTGCCCCTCGTACCGCCCGGTCAGGCGGGTTCCGGTGCACCAGGCGCGGCCGTCGTCGTCGAAGAACAGCGACGGGTCGATGCCCTCGCCGTCCAGGCGGTGCGCGTCCGACCACGGCCCGGCGGGATCGGACGCGGTCATCACGAAATGACCCGACCACTCGGGGCCGTCCACCAGCGTGCAGATCAGGTAGAAGAGGCCCTCCTGTCCGGGGAGCGCGTGGTGGCGCAGGGTCGGCGCGTACAGCCCGCCGGACGCCGGGACGCCGTCCAGCGGGAGCTGTCCGGGCCGGTCGAGCGCGTGCCCGAGCTGCCGCCAGTGCACCAGGTCGCGGCTGTGGAACACCGGCAGGCCCGGGAACCACTCGAACGTCGACGTGACGAGGTAGAAGTCGCCGCCCACCCGGCAGATCGACGGGTCGGGATGGCAGCCCGGCAGCACCGGATTCCGGAAACGCGTCATAGCGGGCTCACGTCGGCGGGGACGGTCAGCACCCGGTCCGCGCCGAGCACCCGGACGGGGCCCTCCAGGGTGAAGGAGGCGTTCAGGGGCAGGTCGCCGCTCGACGGCCCGACGGACACCCCGATCTCGCCCGGCTCGACGATGCGCCGCAGGTCCGGGCCGGTGAACGAGGTGCGGTCGGCGTGCACCTCGAACGCGACGCGCGCCGCGTCGCCGGGCTCCAGCCGGATCCTGGCCCACCCGGCGAGCCAGCGCACGGGCCGCACCACCGACGCGACCGGGTCGGAAAGGTACAGCTGCGCGACCTCCGTCCCCGCGTGGTCCCCGGTGTTGCGGACGACGGCGCTGACCGTGACCGACCCGTCCGTCCCGGCCGACTCGTCGACCCGCAGGCCGCCGTACTCGAAACGCGTCCAGGTCAGGCCGTGGCCGAAGGGGTACAGCGGAACCGGGTCGACCGGGCTCCAGTCGTGCCCGCCGTCCATCGGCGACCGAAGGTAGGTCACCGGCGGGCCGGAGGCGCGGCGCGGCACGCTGATCGGCATCCGCCCGGACGGCTCGACCCGCCCCGACAGGATTCCCGCGACCGCCCGGCCGCCCTCCTCGCCCGGGAAGAACGCCTGGACGACGGCCGCGGCGCGGCCGGCGATGCCCTCCAGCGCGTACGGGCGGCCGGTGAGCAGCACGATGACCGTGGGCGTGCCGGTGTCGATCACCGCGGCGGCCAGCTCGGCCTGCCGGCCCGGCAGCGCCAGCGTCTCGGCGTCGCAGCCCTCCCCGGACGTGCCGCGCCCGAAGAGCCCGGCCTTGTCGCCGAGCGCCAGCACGCAGATCCCGGCGTCCCGCGCCGCCGCCACCGCCGCCTCGATGTCGGCGTCGTCGGTCACGAGCACATCCTTGGAGCCGGCGACCCGCACGTCGGGCAGCTCGCCGTGCAGCGCCTCCGCCAGCGTCGGGATGTCCACTCCGAGCGGCAGTTCCGGATGCTCCCGGCCGACATGGCTCGGGAACGTGTAGCAGCCCATCATCGCGAACGGGTCGTCGGCGAGCGGCCCCGCCAGCACGACCCCGGCGCCGGAGCGCAGCGGCAGCGTGCCGTCGTTGGCCAGCAGCACGACCGACTCCTCGGCGAGCCGCCGCGCCAGGTCCCGGTGCCCCGGCGGATCGAGGTCGGGCGGATCGAGGTCGGGCGGATCGAGGTCGGGCGGATCGAGGTCGGGCGGATCGAGGTCGGGCGGCGTGCCGTCGCCGGGCGGCCCGTCCAGCAGGCCGAGTTCGGCCTTGAGGGTCAGGACGCGGCCGGCGGCGCGGTCCAGCAGCTCCTCGGGGACCGCGCCCCTCCGGACCTCCTCGATCAGCGGCGTGCCGTAGCAGCGCACGGTCGGCAGCTCCATGTCGAGGCCGGCGCGCAGGGCGAGCGCCGCGGCCTCGCCCCGCGAGGCGGCCACGCGGTGGCGGGTCTGCAGGAACGAGATGCCGTAGTAGTCCGCGACGACGATGCCCTTCAGCCCCAGCTCGTCGCGCAGCAGCCCGGTCAGCAGCCGCTCGTCGGACGCGGCCGGCACCCCGTCCACGTCGGTGTAGGAGTGCATGACCGAGCGGGCGCCGCCGTCGCGCAGGGCCATCACGAACGGCTCCACGATGACGTCGGCGAACTCGCGCGGCCCGATCGGCGTGGGGGCCATGTTCCGGCCGGCGCGGGAGGCGGAGTAGCCGGCGAAGTGCTTGAGCGTCGAGACGATCCCGGATCGTTCCAGGCCCCGGACGTAGGCGGTGCCGAGCACGGAGACGAGGTAGGGGTCCTCCCCGATGCACTCCTCGGTGCGGCCCCAGCGCGCGTCCCGGACGACGTCCAGCACGGGCGCGAGCCCCTGGTGGACGCCGGCGGCCCGGAGGGACCCGCCGATCGCCGCGGCCATCTCGCCGACGAGCTCGGCGTCGAACGTCGCGCCCCATGCGGGCGGGCTGGGGAACACGGTGGCGCCCCAGGTCATGAAGCCGTTGAGGCATTCCTCGTGCGCGATCGCCGCGATGCCGAAACGGTTGGCGGCGGCGACGCGCCGCTGCATCTCGCGGAGCCGGGCGGCGCCCTCGGCGGCCGGGACGGGAGCGGTCCCGAACACGCGGGTGAGCTGGCCGAGGCCCCGGTCCAGGATCTCGTCCAGCGGCGGTGCGGTCTCGTGGGAGTCGTCCTCCATCGGGGCCACGGGCGCGCCGGGCTCGGCGGGCAGTGCCCAGTATCCGGCGAGCTGGCCCGCCTTCTCCTCCGGCGTCATCCGGGCCAGCAGGTCGGCGACCCGCTCGGCGGCCGGAAGCGTCCGGTCGCGCCAGGGCTCGCGGGTCGCGCTCTCGCTCGCGGCCGGGACGGCTTCGGTCATCGCTCCTCCGATGGTGGTGGTGCGGTGGAGGCGCGGACACGCAGATCGGTGGCCAGCTCCACGCGGGGGGTCAGGGGCGCGCGGCCGTCGAGCAGCTGGAGCAGGGTGCGGGCCGCGATGCGGCCCATCTCCTCCAGCGGCTGCCGGACGGTCGTCAGCGGTGGCGACAGCCACTCGCAGGTCGGCAGGTCGTCGAAGCCGACGACGCTGAGGTCCTCGGGGATGCGCAGCCCGGCGAGCCGGGCCGCCTGGTAGGCGCCCATCGCCTGCTCGTCGCTGCCGGCGAAGATCGCCGTCGGCGGATCGGGGAGCTCCAGCAGCTCGCGGGTGCGGGCGAAGCCGCCCTGGTGGTGGAAGTCGCCGTACCGGACGAGGTCCTTGTCGGTCTCGACCCCGGCGCGCTCCAGGGCCGTCCGGTAGCCGTCCACCCGGGCCTGCGTGCACAGCATGTCCGCGGGGCCGCCGACCATCCCGATGCGGCGGTGGCCGAGCTCGATCAGGTGCTCGGTGGCCGACATCCCGCCGGCCCAGTTGGTGGCCCCGACGCTGGCGATGTCGTTGTCCGGCAGGTTCACCGGGTCGACCAGGACGAGCCCCACTCCGGCCCGCGCCAGCTGGTCGCGCTGGCGGCGCGTCATCCGGGACGTCACCAGGATCACCCCGTCGCTGTGGTGCAGCGCGGGCAGGTTCTGCCAGCTCGGCGGGCGGGCGTCGTCCGCGCGGACCAGCGAGACGACGACGCCGGTGCCGTGCTCGGCGCACTCGGCCTCCACGCCGCGCAGGATCTCCACCGCCCACGGGCTGTCCAGCCCGGCCAGGACGAGGTCGATCAGGCCGGACCGGCGGGCGCGCCGCGCGCCGCCGGGGCCCGGGTAGTTGTGGGTGCGCAGCAGCGCCTCCACCCGCTCGCGGGTCGCGGCGGAGACGTCGGTCCGGCCGTTGAGGACCTTGGACACCGTGGCGGGGGAGACCCCCGCCTCGGACGCGATGAGCGCCAGCGTCGGCCTGGACGGCGGATCCGGCATCTCGTCGGTGGTGCGCACGGGCACGCTTCTCTCCTCCCCGAGGAAACGATTGCGAACAGTATCGCAATGTTTCGCGGACTCCTAGCCCCCGTATCGATAACTCTTGCGCACCCAATTGCGGTCAACCGACGCTCAGGTCTTGACCGTACGGGGCCGTGTTCTTAGAGTTCCTCGGCAACGGAGCCCCGAAGACTTTCGAAACATTTCGAGCGAGACCGACCCCTCGTTTCACCGTCCCAGGCCCTCGCCCACCCCCGGATCCAGGAGACCACCATGGGCATCCCTCACCTACCGCGCCGTTCCTTCCTCACCGCAGTCTCAGCGGGAGCCGTGCTGGTCACGGCCGCGCCCATGCTCGCCGCCTGCGGCGGGGACGACTCCGGATCGGACGGCAAGGTCACGATCGAATGGATGAACATCGCGACCACCGAGCCGTCGCAGAGCCTCTTCCCGAAGATCGCCAAGGCGTACGAGGCGCAGAACCCGAACGTCGACATCAAGGCGACCAGCCTGGAGAACGACGCCTACAAGTCGAAGATGACGGCGCTCGTCGCCTCCGGCGACCTGCCCGACATCTACGTGACCTGGGGCGGCGGAGTGCTCAAGCAGCAGGTCGACGCCGGCCTGGTCAAGGACATCACCTCCGACGGGTCCAAGGTGCTCGGCACCATGACCGACGTCTCGAAGAAGGCGTACCAGTTCGACGGCAAGACCTACGCCGTGCCGTACGACATGGGCATGGTCGGCTTCTGGTACAACAAGAAGCACTTCGAGAAGGCCGGGATCAGCGGTCCTCCGAAGACCTGGACCGAGTTCCTGGACGCCGTCCGCAAGCTCAAGGACGCCGGCGTCACGCCCATCGCGCTCGGCGGCAAGGACAAGTGGCCCGGCCACTACTACTGGGCCTACCTGTCGATGCGCATCGCCGGCATGGCCGCGATGGAGCAGGCGGCGCAGAGCAACGACTTCGGCGGCGCCCCGTTCGTCCAGGCCGGTGAGAGGCTGAAGGAACTCGCCGACCTCCAGCCCTTCCAGAAGGGCTTCCAGAACGCCGGCTTCGACACGCCCGGCGGGCAGGCCGCGACCATGGGCGCGGGCAAGGCCGGCATGTCGCTGATGGGCCAGTGGGCGCCCTCCGTCCAGAAGGACGCCTCCGGCAACGACCTGGGCGACGACCTGGGCTGGTTCCCCTTCCCGACCGTCGAGGGCGGCCCGGGCGCCGTGACCGACGTGTTCGGCGGCGGCAACGGACACGCGGTCAGCAAGGACGCGCCGCCGGAGGCCGTGGACTTCCTGACGTTCCTCATGAACGAGCAGAACGAGCGCGAATTCGTGACCTCGGGCGCGTTCATGCCGGTCGTCAAGGGCGCCGAGAGCGCGCTGGAGGACGAGAACCGCAAGATGGTCGCCTCCGCGCTCAACGGCTCCAGCGGGTTCCAGCTCTACCTGGACCAGGCGTTCCCGCCCGCCGTCGGGCAGGAGGTCAATGACAGCGTCGCCTCGCTCATCGCGGGCAAGAAGTCGGCGCAGGAGGTCGCGCAGTCGGTCACCAAGGTGGCCAAGAGCCAATGACCCTGTCCGCCACGACCGAGGACCGGCCGCGGCACGCCGAACGGGCCCCGCGCAAGCGGGGCCCCGAGGTGTCGGCGGGGAAACGGCTGCGCGGCTGGCTGGCGAGCGTCTGGTTCCTCACGCCGGCGCTGCTGCTGTTCTCCTGCTTCGTCCTGATCCCGATCCTCGTCGCCTTCTTCACCAGCTTCTTCAAGTGGGGCGGGTTCGGCTTCCCCAACGACTTCGTCGGCCTCGACAACTACCGGAACCTGGCCGGCGACGACGTCTTCCGCGGCGACCTGTGGCGCGGACTCCTGCTGGTCGTCCTGTCGCTGGCCGTCCAGCTGCCGCTCGCCCTCGGCACCGCCGTCCTGCTCAACCAGAAGATGCGCGGCCGGGCGGTCTACCGGGCGATCTTCTTCGCGCCCTACATCCTGTCCGAGGTGATCGCCGGCGTCCTGTTCGGCATCATCTTCCTGCCGGAGAGCGGGCTCGCCGACACCCTCGTCGAGGACCTGCCGCTGCTCGGCGGGCTGGCCGGCAAGTGGTTCTCCGACCCCGACACCGCGCTGCCCACCCTGATCGCCGTCATGACGTGGAAGTACTTCGGCTTCCACATGATGATCTACCTCGCCGGGCTGCAGGGCATCCCGAACGAGATCCTGGAGGCCGCGTCCATCGACGGCGCGGGTCCGTGGCGGCGGTTCCGCAGCGTGACGCTGCCGCTGCTGGCACCGACCCTGCGGATCAGCGTGTTCCTGTCCGTCATCGGCTCGATCCAGCTCTTCGACCTCGTGTGGGTCACCACGACGGGCGGGCCGACGCATGCAACGGAGACGATGGCCGTCACCATGTACGAGTTCGGCTTCAAGCGGTACCAGATGGGCTACGCGAGCGCGATCAGCGTGGCCATGTTCCTCATCAGCATGGTCTTCTCCCTGCTGTACCAGCGCTTCGCGCTGCGCCGCGACCTGCAGGGCGCGGTCACCTCCGCGGGAGGCCGCCGATGAGCCGCCCGGCGGTCGCGCGGAGCCTGTCGCGGCACACGCTGGTGTGGGTGCTCGGCTCGTTCATCGTCGTCCCGCTGCTGTACGCGGCGATGGCCGGCCTCAAGACCACCGGCGCCCTGACCTCCAACCCGCTCGGGCTGCCGGATCCCTGGAAGTTCTCCAACTACACCGGCATCCTGTCGTCGGGCGCCTTCTGGCGGCAGATCTTCAACAGCGTGCTGATCGCGGTCGCCACCACGCTGATCACGGTCGCGGTGTCGGCGATGGCGGCGTTCGCGTTCGCCCGCTACGCCTTCCGCGGGCGCGAGATCTTCTTCACGGCGTTCGCGGCGGGCCTGATGTTCCCGCCGGCGGTGGCGGTGCTGCCGCTGTTCGTCCTGCTCCGGTCGTTCGGGCTGCTGGACAACCCGCTCGGCGTGATCCTGCCGCAGGCCGCGTTCGCGCTGCCGATCACGATCATCATCCTCCGCTCCTTCTTCCGGACGATCCCCGCGGAGCTGGAGGAGGCCGCCATCATGGACGGCTGCACCCGGTTCGGCTTCTTCTGGCGCATCCTGCTGCCGATGGCGCGACCGGCCATCGGCACCGTCTCGGTCCTGGCCATCGTGACGAGCTGGAACAACTTCTTCCTGCCGCTGCTGGTGCTGGCCGACGAGAAATGGCACACGATCCCCGTCGGCATCCAG
Organism: Actinomadura sp. 7K507; assembly: GCF_004348425.1. GTDB lineage: Bacteria > Actinomycetota > Actinomycetes > Streptosporangiales > Streptosporangiaceae > Spirillospora. The sequence goes on along the minus strand of NZ_SMKK01000020.1, from coordinate 3,515 downwards.
CAGTTCCAGGGGCAGTACTCGACGGACTACGCCCTCGTCATGGCCTACATCGTGCTGGCGATGATCCCCGCCATCGCCTTCTACGCCGTAGCCGAACGCCAGCTGATCGGAGGCCTCACCGCGGGCGCGACCAAGGGCTGACGGCCGGGTGGTCTGGGGCGGGTGCGCCCGCCCCAGGCCCCACCTGGGCGGCGAACCCGCAGAGGGCCTCGGTGAGCAGCCCCGGATCCTCCAGCATCGCCATATGCCCCTGGCCGGGGAGGACGGCGACGTCCGCGCCCGGGATCAGCGCGGCGATCGCCTCGGCCGTCGGCCGCTGGTGCCCGGGGCTCCGCTCCCCGACGAGCATCCGGACGGGCACGCCGGCGCCGGCGAACCGCGCGCAGTCCTCGATCCGTCCCACGCTCTCCGTCTCCCGCAGGAGCGGAGGCGCGTTCTCCAGGGACGTCCGCCAGAACCGCCGGGCGCCCCGCAGCGCCTCCACCTGCCTCGGGGACAGCCGGATCACCCCGCCCAGGAAGATTTCGAGCAGCCGCTCGTAGTGCTGCCCGTCCGCCGCGGCGCGGAGCCGCTCCATCACCTCCGGCGGCGCGACCTCGCGCCACGGCGACGCGACGGGCGGTTCGTAGAGGACGATCCGTCCGATCGCGCCGGTGTGCGGCACCGCGTTGAGCGCGCACAGCGCCCCGTAGGAGTGGCCGACGAGGAAGACGTCCCGTCCCGCCGCCTCCACGACGGCCGCGACGTCCTCGCCCTCGCGCCCGAGCCCGTGCGGCCCGCCCTCCCGCATGCTGAGCCCCCGGCCCCGGCGGTCCATCACATGCACGGTGAATCGCTCGGCGAGCCCCGGCACCACCGGCGTCCAGCAGCGGCCGTCGACCGCGGCACCGTGGACGAGGACCATGGGCGGCCCCTCCCCGAAGACCCGGAACCCGATGACGCTGCCGTCCCCGGACTTCGCGTACCGGCTCTCGTCCATCCCAGGAGGGTACATACCGCGCCGACTATGCGAACATATGTTCGTGTCGGAAAGTGCCACGGTCTTGCATGCCGATCTGGACGCGTTCTACGCGTCAGTCGAGCAGCGGGACGATCCCGGGCTGCGGGGACGGCCGGTGATCGTCGGCGGAGGCGTGGTGCTGGCGGCCAGCTACGAGGCCAAGGCGTGCGGCGTCCGGACCGCGATGAGCGGCGGGCAGGCGCGGCGGCTGTGCCCGCGGGCGATCGTGGTCCGGCCCCGCATGAGCGCCTACACCGAGGCGAGCAGGGCGGTGTTCGCCGTCTTCCGGGCAACGACGCCGCTGGTGGAGGGGCTGTCGATCGACGAGGCGTTCCTCGACGCCGACGGCCTGCGCCGCCCGCCCGCGGACGTCGCCGCGGGGCTGCGGCGGGACATCGCCGAGGAGGTCGGCCTGCCGATCACGGTCGGGGTGGCGCGCACCAAGTTCCTCGCCAAGGTCGCCAGCGGGGTCGCCAAGCCCGACGGCCTCCTGGTGGTGCCGCCGGACGGTGAGCTGGAGTTCCTGCGTCCGCTCCCGGTGCGGCGGCTGTGGGGGGTCGGCCGCGCCACCGCCGCCAAGCTCGCCGGGTACGGCGTCACGACGGTCGGGGACGTGGCGGACATGCCGGAGGCCGCGCTGGTGTCGCTGCTCGGCCCCGGCGCCGGCCGCCACCTGCAAGCCCTGGCGCGCAACCGCGACCCGCGCCCGGTGCGCACCGGAGTCCGGCGGCGCTCGATGGGCGCGCAGCGGGCGCTGGGGCGCCGCGGGCGGTCGCCCGAAGAACTGGACGCCATGCTCATCGGGCTGGTCGACCGTCTCGGCGGCAGGCTGCGGGCGGCCCGGCGGGTGTGCCGGACGGTCACGCTCCGCCTCCGGTTCGGCGACTTCGCACGGGCCACGCGCTCGCACACGCTGCCGCAGGCCACCGGCGAGACTCCGCGGATCCTGGCCGCGGCGCGGAGTCTGCTCGCGGCCGCCACACCGATGATCGAGAACCGCGGCATCACGCTCATCGGCGTCTCGCTCGGCAACCTGCACGACGACCGGGCCGTCCAGCTCGCGCTCCCGTTCGACCAGGACATGGAGGTCGACGCGGCCGTCGACGGCGTCCGCGGCCGGTTCGGGTCGTCGGCGATCACCCGCGCGGTGCTCCTGGGCCGCGACCAGGGGATGTCCGTCCCCATGCTGCCCGACTGAGTTCGCCGCGCGTGCGGCCGGGGCACGCGCGGGTTCGTCCCGTGCCCGAGGTCGGCGAGAATGAGGGCCGGCACGGGAGACGCGATCGGGGACGCACGGGGGTGAGGGTGAGGAGAACCGGGTGAGTTCCGTGAGGAAGCAGGACCGGACCAGGGAGAGCAAGGTCGAGTTCTGCTACGGGCTGCTGCGGTCGCGCATCCTGGAGGGCACGTACGTGCCCGGGTACCGGCTGGTCATCAACCAGCTCGCCCAGGAGACCGGGGTCAGCACGATCCCGCTGCGCGAGGCGCTGCGCCGCCTGCAGTCGGACGGGCTCGTGGAACTGGTGCGCACGCGCCTGGACCACATGCGCCGCCCCCACTTCGGCTACGCCCCCGGACGGGCCCGCCACTCGGTGGCCGAACACGCGCGGATCCTCGACCTCGTCGCCCGGAACGCCGACCCGGGCGAGATCGAGCGGGCCGCCCGCGCCCACAAGAACGCCGCCGCCGACGCCCCGCCCGGCCCGCGGCCCGCCGCGGCGCACCGGTGATCCGCCCGATGCGAGCGGTTCGCGGCTCATGAGAGGATCCCCATCCGGGGAGGAGTGATGCCGCAATGGCTGATGAGGGGTGGTCGCCCGCCGACGTCGATCTGACGACGCCCAACACGGCTCGGATCTACGACTATCTGCTCGGCGGCAAGGACAACTACGCCGCCGACCGCGAAGTCGCCGAACAGCTGATCGAGGTCATTCCGGAGGCGCGGATGGCGGCGCGCGAGAACCACGCCTTCATCGGCCGCGCGGTGCGCTTCCTCGCCCGCGAGGGCGTCCGCCAGTTCATCGACATCGGCAGCAAGCTTCCCGCGCGCGGGAACGTCCACGAGGTGGCCGCCGAGGTCGCGCCGGACGCGACGGTCGTGTTCGCCGACGGCGACCCCGTCGTCCTCGCGCACGCGCGAGCGCTGCTCGCCGGCACGCCGCACACGGCCGCCGTCCGGTGCGACCCGCGGCGTCCCGACGCCGTGACCACCTACCCGGACGTCCGCGCCCACATCGACTTCGAGCGGCCGGTGGCGTGCGTGCTGGACCGGGTGCTGCACTTCATCGACGACGACGCCGAGGCGGCCGCCGCGGTCCGCCGCCTGCACGACGCGCTGCCGCCGGGAAGCCACCTGGTGTTCACGCACATCACCCAGGACCCGGAACCGGATTCGGGCGGCGACGTCGGCAACGTGTTCAAGCCGACCAGCGGCCACTTCTGGGGCCGGAGCCGCGCGGACCTGCTCGGCATCGCCGGCTGCTTCGACCTCCTCGAACCGGGCCTGGTCTACACC
>NZ_SMKK01000209.1 GCF_004348425.1 Actinomadura sp. 7K507 | reverse complement strand
CGAGTTGGGGGGCCGCGTTGGGGTGGGTCAGCTGAAGTACTCGATGAACGGAATCTTCTTGTCGGGCTGGGAGGCCGTGCCGGCGCTCACGATCGCGGTGGTGCCGGGGCGGGCGTCGGCGTCGGTGGCCTGGACGGCTCCGGAGCGGGCCGGGCCGTTGACGGTCGTCCACGACGAGCCGTTGTAATGCATGTACTGCGTCTTGTTCCCGGTGGTGATCGGGAGCATGACGACGCCGCCGGCGCCGTCGGACGAGAGCCCGATTCCGGACGCGTTCAGCGGGGTGCCGATCGTCTCCCAGGACGTCCCGTCGTAGCGCAGGATCGCGTTGGTGGTCTGGGCGTTCTGCCGGACGCGAAGGACGTAGACGTTCGTCGGCGAGTCGGCCACGATCCGGTGCAGGGTGCCCTGGTAGGCGGGAACGCCCATGTTGCCTGGGACGTCGATCCGCTCCCATGACGTCCCGTTCCAGTGCATCACCAGGCCGGTGATGGACGTGCCGGTGGCGGACGTGGTGCCGGCGAGCCACACGTCGTCCTCGGCGCGGACGTCCACGGCGGTGATCGAGGAGGACGGGGGAAGCGGCACCTGGGGGTCGACCCAGCCGCTTCCCGTCCACCGGAGGATGGCGCTGGGCCCGCCCGAGGCCGCGTCGATGCCGGCGATGGAGTAGGCGGTGCCGTCGGGAGCGGCGGAGACGGCGGTCGGGAAGCCCACCAGCGGGTAGGACACCTCATTCCACTGGGTGCCGTTCCAGTGGAGGCTGGTGGTGCCCCACATGCTGTAGCCGATGATCCACGCCTTGCTGGCGGACGAGACGGCGACGTCGGTGGGTGTGAAGCCGACCGGGCTGGTGTCGGCGGCCCAGGACGAGCCGTTCCAGCGCGCGATCTTGGCCTGGGGGCTGAAGAACGAGCCGGAGGCGCCGACGGCCCACCCCGCGTTCTTGGCGCCGAAGTCGACCCGGTCGAGGCCGCCGTCGTAGTTCAGCGCCGCGCCGGGGATGTCCTTCCAGGCGGCGGCGTGCGCGGGGGCGGCCACGGCGACCGTCCCGGCACCGCAGGCCAGGGCGGTGGCGACCACCAGCACCACGTTGCGTCCCATGTGCCGCCTCCAAGATCATCGCACTGGCGTGGCAAGAGAGTACGGCAATACTTACTGTGAAGTAAGTGGAGCCAGGCAAGAAAATGAAACCGGGCAAGCGGCCGAAGCGGGACGCAACAGGCACTTGCGTCACACATGCCAGGACGCCCGGAACCGGGCAGGTTCCGGGCGTCCTGGGCGGTCGGCCGCCGGGCTGGCTGTGGGGCTGCCAGCGGTGGGCTGCCAGCGGTGGGCTGCCAGCGGTGGGCTGCCAGCGGTTGGGCTACTCGCCCTTCCAGTTCGGCTTGCGCTTCTCGGCGAAGGCCGCCGGTCCCTCCTGGGCGTCCTTGGACGTGAAGACCGGCAGGGTGATGTCCTGCTGCTTCTTCCACGCCTCGGCCGACGTCCAGTCCGCGGACTCCACGATGACCTTCTTGGTCGCCGCGAGCGCCAGCGGGGCGTTCTCGGCGACCTTCAGGGCCAGCTCCTTGGCGGCCGCGAGCGCGCCGCCCGACTCGGCGAGCCGGTTGACGAACCCGAGCTCGGCCATCCGCTCCGCCTGGTACTTGTCGCCGGTGAGGGCGATCTCCATGGCGATGTGGAACGGGATGCGGTTCGGCAGCCGCAGGAGGCCGCCGCCCGCCGCGACCAGACCGCGCTTCGGCTCGGGCAGCCCGAACTGGGCGTCCTTCGCCGCGACGATCATGTCGCAGGCCAGCGCGACCTCGCAGCCGCCCGCGAGCGCGTAGCCCTCGACGGCGGCGATCAGCGGCTTGGCGGCGGGACGCTCGGTGATGCCGGCGAACCCGCGCCCCTCGACGGTCGGGTTGTCGCCCGTCAGGAAACCCTTGAGGTCCATGCCGGAGCAGAACGTCCCGCCCGCGCCGGTGAGGACGCCGATCGACAGGTCCTTGCGGGAGTCGAGCTCCTCGACCGCCGCGGCGATGCCGCGGGCCACGTCGCCGTTGACCGCGTTGCGGGCCTCGGGACGGTTGATGGTGATGACGAGGACGGCACCGTCCTCCTCGGTAAGAACAGCGTCGGTCATTCAGTGCCTCACTTCGGCTGGAAGCGGATACCGCCGTCGAAGCGGATGGTCTCGCCGTTCATGTAGTCGTTCTCGACCAGGGACTTGACGAGGTGCGCGAACTCCGACGCCTTGCCCATCCGCTTCGGGAACGGGACGGGCGCGGCGAGCTTGGCCTTGAACGCGTCCGCGCCCTCGCCCTCGCCGTAGATCGGGGTGTCGATGATGCCGGGGCAGATGGTGTTGACCCGGACGCCGATCGCGGCGAGGTCGCGTGCGGCGGGGAGCGTCATGCCGATGATGCCGCCCTTGGACGCCGAGTAGGCGAGCTGCCCGGTCTGGCCTTCGAGACCGGCGATGGACGCGGTGTTGATCACCACGCCGCGGGCGCCGTCGGCGTCGGCGGGCTCGGTCTTGGAGATCGCGGCGGCGCCGATCCGCATCAGGTTGAAGGTCCCGATCAGGTTGACGCGGATGACGGTCTCGTACGAGGCGAGGTCGTGCGGGGAGCCGTCGCGGTTCACGGTCCGCGACGCCCAGCCGATGCCGGCGCTGTTGACGATGACGCGCAGCGGCTGACCGGTGTCGACGGCGGCCTGGACGGCGGCCTGCACCTGCGCCTCGTCCGACACGTCCGTCTTGACGAAGACGCCGCCGACCTCGCCGGCGAGGGCCTTGCCCTTGTCCTCGTTCAGGTCGGCGATGACCACCTTGGCGCCGTCGGCGGCCAGCGCGCGGACGGTGGCCTCACCGAGGCCGCTCGCGCCACCGGATACGACGGCGGAAACTCCGTTCAGGTCCATAAGCAGCACCTTAAGTCAGGGACCGAATGTGGTTCGGGATGATGTTACCCAGAAGTCACCGCGCGCTCTGCTCACACCCCTGCGGATCACGGAGGCACGTTGTTACCAATAGGCCTTGTCACCCCTCGTTCTTGCTACCCGGCAGGTCGTGCCACCCGGCAGGTCTTGCTTAGCGGCAGGTCTTAGCCGCAGGTCTTAGCCGCAGGTCTTGCTCCGCGGCAGTGTCTTATTACTCACAGGTCACAATAGGGGGGACGTTTCCGCCGCCCGCCTCCGGGCACCCGCCTCGCGAGAGCGAAGGAACCGGGCGTGCGGGGGGACGTCCCCCGCGGGAGGCAGGGCCATGAGCGAGCAACCGGCACAGAGCCAGCCATACCCGGGGCGTACCGGGGACATGGCACCCGAACCACGCGACGAGATGCGCGACTACACGGGTAGCGGCCTGCTGGACGGGCGCCGCGCCCTCATCACCGGCGGCGACTCCGGCATCGGCCGCGCCACCGCCGTCGCGTTCGCCAAGGAGGGCGCCGACGTCGCCATCACGTACCTGGAGGAGGACGACGACGCCCGCCACACCGCACACCTGGTCGAGGACGCCGGACGCCGCTGCTTCACGTTCGGCGGCGACCTGGCCGAGGAACGGCACTGCCGCGAGGTGGTCGAGCACACCGTCCGCGACCTCGGCGGGCTGGACGTCCTCGTCCTGCACCACGGCACGCAGGCGCCGGTGAAGGACGTCCGCGAGATCGACGACGCGCAGCTCCGCCGGACGTTCGACGTGAACGTCTTCGCGCTTTTCTGGACCGTCCAGCAGGCCCTCGACCACCTGGGGCCGGGATCGTCCATCGTCATCACCGGATCCATCAACGGGCTGCGCGGCAACAAGACGCTCATCGACTACTCCGCCAGCAAGGCGGCCGCGATGACGCTCATGGAGTGCCTCGCACAGAACCTCATGGACCGCGAGATCCGCGTCAACTGCGTCGCCCCAGGCCCGGTCTGGACGCCGCTGATTCCAGCGACGTTCGATGCGGAACGCGTCGAAGGCTTCGGCCAGAACGCGCCGATGGGGCGCCCCGCCGACCCCGACGAGATCGCGCCGTCCTACGTGTTCTTCGCCTCCAACCGCCAGTCGTCGTACTACACCGGGCAGACGCTGGTGCCCGCCGGCGGTGAGATCCATCCAGGCTGAGATGGACCTGCGCCAGAGCGACCCTGGCGAACCCGGCTTCGGACGGCGGAAAAGTGGCAGGGGCTTCGTGTATCTCGGTCTCGACGGCCGTCCCTTGAAGGACACCACCGAGAAGGACCGAATCAGATCGCTCGTCATACCGCCCGCCTGGACGGACGTGTGGATCTGCCCTGATGCGGACGGCCACATCCAAGCGATCGGAACGGACGCGGCCGGACGGCGCCAGTACCTCTACCACGAGGCATGGCGAGAACAGCGCGACCGAGAGAAGCACGAACACGTCCTAGAACTCGCCGACCGGCTGCCCAAGGTCCGTGACACGCTCACCGAGCATCTCGCCGGGCGCGGCTACGCCCGGGAACGCGTGCTCGCCGCCGCCGTCCGCCTCATCGACCTCGGCTTCTTCCGGATCGGCGGGGAGACCTACGCGGCGGAGAACGGCACGTTCGGCCTCGCCACCGTCCTGCGCGAGCACGTCACCTGCGGGCGCCGCGAAGTCGCCTTCGAGTACCCGGCGAAGGGCGCGAAGGAGCGATACCAGTCGGTCGCGGAAGAGGACGTGTGCAAGGTCGTGAGCGGCCTCAAGCGCCGCCGCGACGGCTCCCCCGAACTGCTCGCCTACCGCACCCGCGACGGCTGGCACGATGTCACGACCACCGACATCAACGACTTCGTCCGGGAGGTCACCGGCGGCGACTTCACCGCCAAGGACTTCCGCACCTGGCACGCCACCGTCCTCGCGGCGGTCGGGCTGGCCGTGTCGGTCCGCGCCGGAGACAGCGACACCGCCCGGAAACGCGCCGTCGTCCGCGTCGTCAAGGAGGTTGCCGCCTATCTGGGCAACACCCCGGCGGTGGCGCGGGCGTCCTACATCGACCCGCGCGTCATCGACCTGTACCAGGACGGCCGGACGATAGCGCCCGCCCTAAGCGAGCTAGGTGTGGAGACCGCCGAGGGCGAACTCGCCACACAGGGCCCCGCCGAGCGAGCCGTCCTCGACCTACTCCGCTCCACCTGACCCCGCCGCTCCACCTGACCCACCGCTCCACCTGACCCGCCGCCCCGCCTGACCCGCCGCTCCCTCTGGCCCACGCTCCCTCTGGCCCGCGCTCCCTCTGGCCCGCGCTCCGCTCGATGGGACCGGAGGCCGTTGTGCGGGCTGGAGGACGGTCGGCGGGCTGGAGGACGGCCTGCGGAATGGCAATGGTGGACGATCGCGAGATCCCTCCCCTCCACGAGATCTCGCGATCGCCGGCCCACCGGATGTCCCCGCAGAAGCGCGTGCTTCACCAGGCGGAGACGCTTTCTCGTGCGCGTTGTCGGGCGATGGCCTCGGGTGGGTCCAGGTGGTACAGCGCGTAGGCGTGCTGGAGCACGGGCAGGGCGACGTTCCGTACCCGCACCCCACCCGGTGTTAGGCCCTTCTCCGTGCCTTTGTGCGCGTGGCCGTGCACGGCGAGGTCGGCACCGGCCGAGTCGATCGCCTCGCCCATCAGGTAGCTGCCGAGAAAGGGATAGATCTCCAGCGGCTCGCCTTGGAGGGTGTCTTCAGCGGGTGAGTAATGCGTCAGGCTGATGGTGACGTCGGTGTCCAGGTCAAGGAGCGCTGCGCCCAGCCGCCCGGCGAAGTCCTTGGTGGGCTTGACGAAAGCCTTCATCTCCGGTTCGCCGAAGTCGCTGGCGCATTTGCCCTCGAACCCGCCGCCGAATCCCTTGCCACCGGCGATGCCGAGCCTCGTCCCGCCGCAGTCGAGGACCGTGCCGTCCCCCTCCAGGACGGTCACACCGGCGTCGCGCAGGACGTCTGCGATCTCCTCTTCGGCGTCGGAGTGGTAGTCGTGGTTGCCGAGGACCGCGACCACCGGGACCCCGGCGTCGCGCAGCTCGCCCGCCGCGACCCTGCCCTCCTCGACCGTCCCGTGCCTGGTCAGGTCACCGGCGACCAGGAAGACGTCCGCCTGGTCGGTGAGCGCGGACAGGTGCCGCCGGTAGGTCCCGGCGACCTCGGGCCCGACGTGCAGGTCCCCCACCGCAGCCACACGGATCATGAAAGCCTCTCCTCCCCGTCCGGCTCGGCGACCGCGACGACGTGCACCTCGTTGCAGATCTCCCGTCCCTCGGCGGCGGCTCGGGCGGCCTCCTCGACGTCCCGCCGCCGCTCCTCGCTCACGACCTCGCCGCGCAGATGCACCACGTCGCCGCGGACGTCGACGCGGATGCCGAGCTCGTGCGCCTCGGTCGCGAGCCTCTCCTGGATGTGCGCGGACACATATCCGGGCAGATCGGTCACACCACGGCCCCTTTCGATCACCGCCCCCTCCTCTCACTCACCGGACGCCCGCTAACGGAACATCCGGACACGGGACCCCCGGACACGGGACCCCCGGCTCCAAAGCGCCCGGTCAAAGGACGTCCTCCTCGATGACGTCGAGCCGGGCGAGCAGGGTCAGGAAGGCGTAGGCGTACGGGGACCGGGCGGTCTCCGCGGCGACCCGCCGCCAGTCCACCTGCTCCCGCAGCGCCCGGCCCACGTGCAGGAACCCGCTGAAGTCGCAGGCGGTCTCGGTGAACGCCAGCAGCCTCATGATCATCAGATCGGTGGCGGGCAGGACGGGCATGAACACCGCCCCGACCGTCATCTCGTCCGCGCGCCCGAGGAGCTCACCGTCCACCGGACGTCCGGACGGGGTGTGGATCAGGTCGACGAGGTGTTCGCCGTCGTACGCCTTCTCCAGCCAGTTCTCCGGGCTCTCCAGATGCGTCATGCCCACACCGCCGAGCGCGTCCAGTGCCGCCTGGACGTCGCGCTCACGCACCACGAAGTCGACGTCGTGCGTCGACACGGCCGCGCCATGCGCGTACGCGGCGAACCCGCCCGCGAGCGCGTACTCGATCCCGGCGTCCCTGAGCGCGGCGGCGGCGCGCTTCAGGCTCAGCAGCAAGCCGTCCGCCACGCCGCCCGATTCGGGGCCCGGCCCAGCGGTACCGGACCCGCGGCCAATGAGCTTGGGTTCCGTCGGCACAGCCCCCACGCGATCCCTGGTCGATATCGGTCGCGATGGCGGTACCCGGGGACGCGCGGGTCATGCCTCCCCCGCTCCCCCGTCACCCGACCAGCCCGGCACCGGGTCAGCCGGGCACGCTGTATTCGGCGGGCGGCGTCGGCGTCTCGCCGAAGCAGGTGGCGATGGGGTCCTCGATGGAGCACCAGCCCGGCTTGCGTACCGGCACATATCCGGACGGGACGCCCCGGTCCGCGATGATCGACCGGTAGGTCGGCACGGCATCGGTCGGACGGCGCTTCAGGGACGGGTCGGTCAGCACGTCCACCGTGTAAAGGCCGAAACGCGGGCGGTAGCTACCCCACTCGTAGTTGTCGGTGAGGCTCCAGTAGTTGAGGCCCATCATCTTCACGCCTTCGGCCATTGCCCGCTGAACCCAGTACATGTGGTCACGGAGATGGTCGGTGCGCGTGTAGCCGTCCGGGCCCGGCTTGCCGTCATCGGTCGGCATGCCATGTTCCACAATGTAAACGGGCAGGTGCGGCACCCTGCGCTGGTAGTTCTTGAGGACGTAGTACAGCCCTTCCGGCTCCGGATCGATTTTCCAGAGCTCCCCGGTGAGGGCATACGCGGCGGTGAGGTTCTCCAGGTTCGCGCCGTAGTAGTAGTCGATCCCGATGAAGTCGAGCTTGTCTGTGACGTCGTTGAACAGGGCCGCGTCAAAGATGCCGTTGAAGGCCGAGCCGTACGCGACGTTGCTCGACACCATGGCGTCCGGATCGATCCTGTGAATCATGTCGTAGGCGGCGCGGTGCGTCTTGATGAGGGCGTCGCGCATCGTCAGCAGCTGCCCGATGTTCATCGGACGGAACCTCAGCTCCCTGTAGATGTAGGAGCTGGCCTCGTTGAAAGTGATCCAGATGACGTCATCGTCCTTGTACCGGTCGACGATGAACTTGGCATTGCGCAGCCAGTCCTTCTGGGTCTGCGGGTTGTCCCACGCGCCTTGGTCGGCGACCCACCCGGGGTACACCCAGTGGTCGAGCGTGAGCATCGGCCGCATCCCGTTCGCCTTGATCTGGCGGATGAGGTCGTCGTAATAGGCGATCGCTTCCGGGTCACGATGGCCCCGGCGCGGCTCGATCCGGGACCACTCGACAGAGGTGCGGAAGACCTTGACGCCGAGGTCCTTGGCGAGCTTCAGGTCACCGGGGTAACGGTTTTTGAAGTCGACGGAGTCGCCGTAGGGGTGCTCGACGCCGGAGCCCCCCTCCTTCGCGTACCTCGTCCAGTTGCTGTCGGGGAAGGACCCTTCGCTCTGGAAGCCGGACATGGAAACGCCCCAGAGGAAGCCGGGCGGGAACTTGGCCGTCCCCGACCCGGTGGTAGCGGACGCCGTGGTCGGGGACGCCGTGGTCGGGGACGCGGCGGCGGGGGGTGCGGCGGTCAGCGTGAGCGCGACCGAGGCGATGAGGGCTGAAAGGACGTGCACCGGGCGTGCTCTGCCGGACCTGCCGAACACAGGGCTCCCTCCGGAAACCGGACATGAATGTCCCTCGGACTACAGGCGGCCCAGGCGTCCCCGTCAACCCCTGCCCATGACCGAATCCGGCTATCCAGGCCGACCGCTCCACCAGCCATCCCACACCGAGAGAGACGGCCGACCGGCGGTCGGAGAAGCATCAGAAATGGCCAGAATTGACCATATTTAGCGATCTGTGATCAATCCAACCACCTCCACTCCCCCCTGAGCGAGTTTTCCACAGAACGTTGTTCTACTGACCCGCCTCCCCCCGGAGCGCGAGCATGGACGTCGATCTTCATTCGGGATCGGTGACGCGTCTCACACATTCCGGAATGAGTTCGTGATCGGTGCAGGGCATGGCGGGACGCCCGTCCCGTTGCCAGTGCCTGCCGACACGGAATTTGCCGAGGGGGATTTGCCATGTTCGCCCAAGCCTGCCTACGTTCCTGCTCGGTTCATGCGGCACGGAAGGCCGCCCGGACAACAGAACACGCACTCCGACGAGCGGCTGCGGCGTACCGCCGGCACTTCGGTGCACGGCCGTCGCGAGCCCCCGCGGCCGTCCCTGTGGACCCCGCCCGGCAAGCCGCCGTCGGCCGCCGAATCCGTGCAGCCGAGAGGCACGGAACCGGACGCGGCCGTGATTCCGCTGCCTCGCTTTGGAGTCGCACGGCCGCCGCATCCCGAATCCATGGTGAACACCCCGTGGATGACGGCTGCCCGGTAGGCATCACCCGCGAAGTCTGGAGTCATTCTGAACACCCCCCGAATCACCCCGAAGACCGCAATCACCACTGGCGTCCTCACCTCGGCCGCGGCGCTGGGAGCGTCCCTCCTCACGGCGGTCCCCGCGGAAGCGGCGGCACCACCGCAGGAGGCCGCCCTCACGGCCGCCAAGCCCTCGACGTCCCGGTCCGCCAAGCAGAAGAAGCGCGCGGCCCATGCCGTGAAGTACGCCTCGAAGCAGATAGGCGACCCGTACCGCTACGGCGGGACGGGCCCGGGTTCGTGGGATTGCTCGGGCCTCGCCGGAGGCGCCTGGCGCAAGGCCGGGGTGAAACTCCCCCGCACCAGCCAGCAGATCTACCGCGCCGTCGGCAAGAAGGTCTCCTGGAAGGGAGCCGTCAAGGGCGACCTGCTGTTCTTCTACGGCAGCCGGACCCACATGGGCATCTACGCCGGGCACGGCTACATGATCCATGCCCCCAACTCCGGCTCCAAGGTCAAGAAGATCAAGCTGAACGGGTACTACAAGCGCAACTTCAACGGCGGTGTCCGTCCGGGCCTCTAACCGAGGCCCCACTGCGCACCGGCACGAACGCCCACTGGCGGCGGCCGAGCACTCGGCCCCGGCCGGGAATCCACCGGCCGGGGCCGACCTGGCGCCCACCGCTCAGCGGCGAGCACCCGGCGACGCCCCGGCCCCCGCCGTCCCCGTCCGCGCCGCTAGGCCGGCCCGTCCCGCAGCGGCGACTCGCCCTCTCTTCAGGTGAGGGCTGGGTAGTCCGTGTAGCCGTTGTGGTCGCCGCCGTAGAACGTCGTCTTGTCAGCCTCGTTGTAGGGGCCGCCGGCCTTGATGCGGGCGGGCAGGTCCGGGTTGGCCAGCCACAGTTCGCCGAACGCGACCGCATCGGCCACGCCGTCCCGCAGCGCCTGGGCGCCGTCCTCCGGCTTCGAGGGGAACGACTCGGGCGTCGGGTGCGGGTTGAGGATCAGCGTGCCCGGCCACTCGGCGCGGATCCTGAGGGTGAGGCTCCGGTCTCCTTCCTCCAGGACGTGCAGATAGGCGATGCCGTAGGGCGCGAGGGCCGCCAGCAGTGCCGAATACAACTCCGGAGTGTCGCTCTCGCTGAGGCCCTGTGCGCTGCCGCCCGGAGACACGCGCAGGCCCACCCGCTCGGGGCCGACCGCGTCGGACACCGCCTCGACGGCCTCGACGGCGAACCTGATGCGGTTCTCGATGGTGCCGCCGTACGCGTCCGTCCGCGTGTTGCTGCCGTCGGCGAGGAACTGCTGGATCAGGTAGCCGTTCGCGCCGTGCAGTTCCACCCCGTCGAAACCGGCCGTGATCGCGTTGCGCGCCGAGGCTGCGAACTCCTCGACGGCCTGCGCGATGTCGTCCAGCGTCATCTCGCGGGGTTCGGGGTGGTCCAGCATGCCGTCCGCCGTGAACAGCTGCTCCCCGGACGCGATCGGCGACGGCCCGAGCGGCAGCCCGCCGTCCGGGTAAAGGACGGGGTGACCGACACGGCCCGCGTGCATCAACTGGGCGAAGATCCGTCCACCCTCTGCGTGGACGGCGTCGGTCACCTTCCGCCATGCCTCCACCTGGTCGTCCGAGTGCAGACCCGGCGTGAGGATGTACCCCTGGCCCCGGACGCTCGGCTGCGTGCCCTCCGTGATGATCAGCCCGGCCCCGGCGCGCTGCCTGTAGTACTCGGCGGTCAACTCGGTCACAGTGCCGTGCTCGGTGGCCCGGCTGCGGGTCATCGGCGCCATCACCAGGCGGTTGGACAGCTCCAGCTTCCCCGCGGACAGTGGCTCGAACAGTTCCTGCATTTGCTCCTCCTAGTGCGTTCTCGCTGGTCAAGAACGTACGAGCCGTTAGCTACGGGGCGAATCCGTATGACTTCGGTAGTTCGCCCCGTAGTTTGGTTGCGTGCTCTACGGGCGGAACGACGAACAAGCGCGAATCTCCTCGGTCCTCGCGGAGGCACGCGACCACGGGCGCAGCGGCGCGCTCGTCCTGCGCGGCGAGGCCGGTATCGGGAAGTCGGCGCTGCTCACCGAGGCGGCCGCGCTCCTCCCGTCGGACGGACCGCCGCACGTCCTGCGGGTGACCGGCGTCGAGGCGGAGTCCGACATCCCGTACGCCGGCCTCACCCAACTGCTGTGGCCCGTCCGGGAGCGGCTCGGCCCCCTCCCGCCCCCGCAGGCCGCCGCACTCGGCTCCGCGCTCGGCGGCGGGGACACCGCGTCCACCGAAGCCGCGCGGGACCGCTTCACCACCGGCCTGGCCGTCCTGACGCTCCTCGCCGACCTCGCCGAGGAGAACGGCCCCGTCCTCGTCCTGGTGGACGACGCACAGTGGCTCGACAGCGCGACCGCCGAGGCACTGCTGTTCGCGACGCGGCGGCTGGCGGCCGAAGGGGTGGTGATGCTGTTCGCCGCGCGGGACGACGTGTTCGACGGCACCGGCCTCCCGGAACTGCGCCTGGAGAGGATGGGGGACGCCGACGCCGAACGGCTCCTCGCGGCTCGCGACCTGCCGCCCACCGTCCGCGCCCGGGTGATCCGGGAGGCGGCCGGCAATCCGCTTGCCCTGGAGGAACTGAGCGCCGTCCCGACGAGCCTCGCGCACGGCCCCGACCCGCTGCCCGTGGCCGACCGGGTCCTCGCCTCGTTCCGGGCGCAGATCGGCCGCCTCCCGGAGAGCGCGCGGCTGATGCTGCTGATCGCGGCGGCGGAGGGGCGCGGGCACATGGCGTCGATGCTGAGCGCGGCGCGCACCATGGGGGTGGGCCTCGCCGACCTGGAAGAGGCCGAACGCGCGCGGCTGGTGGCGGTCAGCGGACGCAGCCTCTCCTTCCGCCACCCGCTGATCAAGGTGGCCTCGTACCACGGCTCGGTCGCCGCGCTGCGCATCGCCGTCCACCAAGCGCTCGCCGACAGCGCCGACGACCCGGGCTGCCGCGCCCGGCACCGCGCGTCCGCCACCCTGGCACCCGACGAGGACGTCGCCGCCGACATCGAGAGCTCCGCGGAGCGCGCCCATGGCCGCTTGGCCTACGCGACGGCGGCCGGGCTCTACCGCCAGGCGGCGGATCTGACGCCCGCCCCGCACGTGCGCGCCACCCGGCTCGGCTCCGCCGCATCCATGATCCTTCAGGCGGGACGGCTCGACGAGGCCGAGAACCTGGCCGCCGAAGCGGAGAGGCTCACGACCGCCCCCGACGGGCTGGCGCGGCTCGTCCGCGTCCACGCCACCATCGAGTACGAGCGCGGCGACCCGCGCGCCGCGTCCCGCATGATGGTCGACGCCGCGTCCATGATGGTCGACGCCGCCTTCCCGGTGATCGGCAATGGCGCCGGCGCGGCACCGGACGAGCGCGCCGCGATGCTGCGAACCGGCGCCATGTACGGCTGGACGTCCGGCGAGCTGCCCGCCGTACTGCGAGCCGCCGAACTGCTCCCCGACGACCGCACGATCAACGGCCTGGCTCTCCTCGCCGAAGGCGATCACACGCGCGGACTCCCCCTCCTCGACCAGCAGATCGCCGAAATCCGAACCGGCACGAGTCACCAGACCGGCACGAGTCACCAGACGGGCACCGCCCAGCGCGACACCGGCGGCTCGGAACAACACGCAGGCACCACCGGGCACGACCCCTGCCGCTCGGAACAACACGCAGGCACCACCGGGCACGACCCGTGCGGCTCGGGACGCCGCGACGCCACTGCCGGGCGCAACGACGCCACAGCCGGGTGCAACGACGACGGCACGGGACACCGCAACGGCACCGCTTACCACGGCGGTATGGGCGACCCCGCCGGGTCCGAGAAGGCGGGTTTCGGGGCTCGTGAACGCATTCGTGGCGGGGCGGGACAGGGCCACGGTTCCGGAGAGCGGGGAACCGGGTCTGGGGGGCTTCTCCTCGGCGCGGGAGGTCAGGTGCTCCGTGCGGGGAGTCTGGCGTGGGGGGCGCAGGTGGCGTTGATCGTCGGAGACGATGAGGCGGCACTGGAGTTGGCGGCGGCCGAGGTCGCGCATTCCCGGCGGCACGGTCTGATCGGCGCACTGCCCACCATCCTGCAGACGCTGGCCCAGACGCAGATCGCGGTCGGCCGGCACTCGGACGCGGAGGCCACCGTCGCCGAGGCGATCGCGCTGGCCCGCGACACCGGCCGTCCCCACTGCGAGGGACGGCTCGGCGCCGTGCTGTCGCGCGTCGCGGCGATCGAGGGCGACGAGGCCCGGCTGCGCGAGCTGGTCGCCCCCGGCTCGATCACCGGGACCCCGCAGCCGCACGGCGGCCTCGCCGACAGCGCGCTGGCGCTGCTCGACCTCGGTCTCGGCCGCCACGACGACGCGCTGCGCCGCCTCGAAGAGATCGCCCGCGGTCCCCGCCGCCACAGCACGGACAGCATGGTCTCCGCCGCCGACCAGGTCGAGGCGGCCGTGCGTTCCGGACACGCCGAACTCGCTCGCGCCGCCTTCGGACGGTTCCGCGCCTGGGCCGAGGCGGGAAGGCAGACGTGGGCGCTCGCCATGGCCCTGCACTGCGAAGCCCTGCTGACCGATACCGAGGACGCGTATGCGCGGGCCGTCCAGCTACATGAGCGGTCGACGCGGCCGTTCGAACGGGCCCGCACGAAACTCCTCTACGGCGAGTGGCTCAGGCGCGCCCGCCGACGGTCCGAGGCACGTGTTCAGCTTCGTTCGGCGGGGGAGGTCTTCGAGCGCCTCCGCGCCACCCCATGGCTGGACCGCACGCGCGCCGAACTACGCGCAACCGGTGAATCCGGTCCCTCCACACCCACGTCCCCGGTTCTCCTCGACCGTCTCACTCCACAGGAGCTTCAAGTCGTGCGCCTGGCGGCGTCGGGCACGAGCAGCCGCGAGATAGCCGCCCAGCTGTTCCTCAGCCCGCGGACGGTGGAGTACCACCTTTACAAGGCGTATCCGAAGCTCGGTATCTCGTCACGCAAGGAACTGTCCGGCCTCACCCTGGAGCCCGCCACCGCATGACGACGCACGCGTACACGGCTCTCCAAAGCCTCGCTCTAGGGGACGCTCTAGGCTCCCAGTTCTTCGTCCCGGCCAACCGCCCCGCCTACGAGGCGCAGACCCTTCCCCCTGGGCCTTGGCAGTGGACGGACGACACCGAGATGGCGGCGTCCATCTACCTCGTCCTCACGCGCCACGGCGCCATCGACCAGGACGCTCTTGCCGCGAGCTTCGCGGAGCGGCACGATTTCGACCGCGGCTATGGCCCGTCCACAGGACGGCTTCTGCGGCTCATCCGTGAAGGGGGCGACTGGCGCACCCTCGCCAGGGAACCGTTCGACGGCGCCGGCTCATGGGGAAACGGCGCCGCGATGCGTGTCGCACCCATCGGCGCCTGGTTCGCGGACGACCCGGCTGAAGCAGCCCGCCAAGCCGCGCTCTCCGCCGAGGTAACGCACCCTCATCCCGAGGCGGTAGCGGGTGCGATGGCCGTGGCCGTCGCCGCAGCCATCGCACCCGCCGCACCACCGCCCGGCAAGTTCATCGACGAGGTCCTCCGCCACGTCCCGTCCGGCACGGTTCACCAGGGCATCGCGGAGGCCCGCCGCCTGCTGACGATCGGCGACCCGGCCACGGCGTCCGCCGTCCTCGGGAACGGGCGTCAGGTCGCCGCGCACGACACCGTCCCGTTCACCCTTTGGGCCGCCGCACGGCACCTCGGCGACTACGAACGCGCGTTCTGGACGACCGCCGCGGCCGGCGGAGACATCGACACCACCTGCGCCATCGTCGGCGGCATCATCGGCGGCGCCCCTGCGGCCTGGCTGCCCGACTGCGAACCGCTGCCGTCCTGGGCGCTGTGATCCCGCCGCGTCATGACCCCGCGCGTCTTGACCCCGCGCGCTATGACAGGGTGCGGGCGAGGAACTCCACGGTGAGCCGCCACGCCCGCTCCGCGGGTTCCGGCTGGTAGAACATCGGCGCCTTGCGGTTGTGGAAGGCGTGCCCGCCGTCCTCCTGGACGTGGATCTCCATGCCATCGCGCCCGTCCACCGCGCGCTCCACCTTGGCGACGTCCTCCCGGGGGATGTACGGGTCGTCCCCACCGAAGTGGAACTGCACCGGACTCCGGATGGCGTCGATCTGCTCCAAGGCGCCCGGCACACCCGACCCGTAGAACGACACCAGAGAATCGATCTCGGCCCTGGCCCCCAGCAGGTACGCGAGCATCCCACCGAAGCAGAACCCCACGACACCGACCTTGCCGACCTCCGGCAGCCCCTTCAGAACCGCCAGCGCCGCCGCCGCGTCCTCGACACCCTTCTCCCAGTCGAACTGGGAGACCATCGACAGCCCCTTCGGGACCGCCTCCTCGTTGTGCACGACCGCCCATCCCGGCTCGATCCGCCAGAACATGTCGGGTGCCGCCACGACATACCCGAGCGCCACCAGATCCTCGGCGACCGCCTCCATGTAGTCGCCGACCCCGAAGATCTCCTGGACGAGCAGGATGCCCGGTCCCCCGCCCTCCGGGGCCCACACGTGCAGGTTGAACTCACCGTCCGGAACAACAACCTTCTCAATGCGCGTCATATCACCCGATGATCGCGTAAACGGCGCTCGCATGCGCGACGGTCTTCGAATCGGCGGTCATGTCGATCTCCGCGAACGCCAGCGTCCGCCCCAGCTTCGTCAGCTCGACCGCCACCAGCACGTCCCGTTCCACCACGGGCCGCTGGAACGAAGTGCTGAGCTGCACCGTCGTCATGGGGACGAAAGCACCCTTCGCCCCCGATACGGCGATCACCACCGCCGTGTCGGCCGCCGCCATCAACGCCTGCCCGGACAGGGCACCGCCCTCCCGGGCCAGCCGATCCGACCACGGCAGCCGCAGCACCGCCGCGCCGTCCCCGACCTCCTCGACGAGGAGCCCAAGGTCCAGCACCCACGGCGCGAAGTTCTCACGCAGGATTTCTTCAGGGTTCACCGTCACATGATGCACGCTGAGGACATGCACGAGGAGATCTTCCTGCCGTCCACCTACACGACCGGCGTCCCGTACGAGACCTTCAAGAAGCTGCGGGCCCGATCACCCGTCACCTGGGTGCCCGAACCCGCCGTCGGTCCCTGGCCGGCCGGTCCCGGCTACTGGGCGGTCTTCCGGCACGCCGACGTCAAACACGTCCTGCGCTCCCCGGACCTGTTCTCCTCGAACCTCGGCGCCACCCAGATCCGCGACCCCGACACGCCCGAGGATCTCGCCTTCGTCCGCGCGATGATGCTCAACCAGGACCCGCCCGGCCACTCCCGCCTCCGCCGCATCGTCGCCGCCGCGTTCACCCCCCGCGCCGTCCGCGCCCTGGAAGACACGATCAACGCCAGAGCCCGCACGCTCGTCGCCTCCGCCCTCAACGAGGACGCCGACTTCGTCGAACTCGCGGCCGACCTCCCCGTCTGGACGCTGGCCCACATCATGGGCGTCCCCGACACCGACCGCCGTCTCCTCTACGACTGGGCGTCCCGCGTCATCGGCTACCAGGACGACGAATACGCCGGCCTCTCCACAGCCGACACCGCCCCGATGAGCCCCATGGCCCGCGAGGCGCTGCAACACCGTCCCACCACCTCGACCCATCCGGACGGCCGTCCCATCAACCCCCGCTCCTACACGGCCCTGGCCGACATGTTCGCCTACGCCCACGCCCTGGCAGCCGAGAAGCACAGGCGCCCGTCGGACGACATCATGTCCCGCATGCTCGAAGGCGGCCTCACCGCCCAAGAGTTCGAGAACATGTTCTTCCTCTTCGCGGTGGCCGGGAACGAAACCCTCCGCAACGGCATCCCCGGCGGCCTCCTCACCCTCCTCGACCACCCGTCCGAACTGGCCCGCCTCCGCGCCGACCCGTCCCTCCTCCCGTCCGCCGTCGAGGAGATGCTCCGCTACTGGCCCCCGGTCATGGACTTCCGCCGCACAGCCACGACACCCCTGCAACTCTCCGGCCGCACCATCGACGCCGGCGACAAGGTGGTCGTCTACCA
>NZ_SMKK01000208.1 GCF_004348425.1 Actinomadura sp. 7K507 | reverse complement strand
GGGCGGGCGGGCTCGCGTGCGCCACGGCGCCCGAGAACCCCAGGGTGAGGAGGCCGCTCAGGGCGGTGGCGATCGTTCGGTGCAGTCGCATGGTATCCGATGTCACACGGAATGCTATTCCATGTCAATGTTCTGGAATACTCTTTAATGGCGCGCCTCGATCGGTTGGCGTTCCACCGCCCGGTCGCCGTCGACGAAATACAGGGCGCTCCACATGTTGGTGGCGCCGCAGGCGTGGTTGGGGATGATCCGCAGCAGGTCGCCCACGCGGAGAGTCGACGTGGCGGGGCCGGTGAGGTAGCCGTGTTCCTCGTTGGCGGCGCTGAACGACAGTCCGTCCAGCGGGGCGCCCGCCGCGTCGCAGACGATCCCCAGAGCGCCGGCGGTCGCGATGGAGTCGGAACTCATCGCCTTGATGCCCGCGTCGATGATGACGGTTCCGGGGCGCTGGGCACTGGTGACGCGAGTCAGGACGGTCTGCGCGCATTGCTCGATCCGGGCGCTGCCCAGGCCGACCTGGTTGGCGTCGAAATAGGCGTAGGTGCCTGGACGGGCTTCGGTGACCCCGGCGGCGAACGGCGCGGAGGTGGCGCCGGGCGTCGAGCCGACGGAGACCAGCGGGCACTCGTGCCCCCGGGCGCGCAGGGCCTCGGCGACCTGCACCAGCGTGCGTCCGGCGAGGTCGCCCGCCGCCTCCAGCCCGGCACGGTCGGACCCGTGCGCGGCGAGGTGCCCCTCATGGGTGAGGACTCCTCGCATCTCCAGAGCGGGCAGTGCGGTGAGCGCGGCGGCGGTGACGACGGCGTGATCGGGGTCGACCCCCGCCCTGTGCAGGCCCGTGTCGACCTCCAGAACGAAGGCGACCGTGACTCCGGCGTCGGCGGCCGCCTTCGAGAGCGGTTCCGCCGCTTCCGGGGAGTCGAGTGCGATGGTCAGTCCGCCTCGGGTCAGGGCTTGGACGGCGAAGTCGACCTTGGTGGGGCCGACCGGCTGGTGCGCCCACAGCACGTCCTCGATGCCCGCAGCCTGGAGCAACGTGACCTCCGCGGGTGTGGCGCAGGTGAATCCGATCGCGCCGTGGACGACCTGCCGGCGTGCGACGGCGAGGCACTTGGAGGTCTTGAAATGGGGGCGCAGCGCGACCCCCGTGGCGCCGATCGCGGCGGACATGGCGGCCATGTTGGCCTCCATTCGGGCACGGTCGACGAGGAGCGCGGGCGTCGGCAGCTCGTCCAATGCCGTCATGCCAGGCCCATCGACGGCCGCGGGTCGCCGTCCAGCAGCCACTCGACGGTCTCCTTCCTGATCTCGGGAAAGCCGGACGGGCGCTGCCCGGCCAGCTCGCGCAGCCCCGCGACGGCCTGGGCGGGCGTCCAGAGCGGAAAGTCGGAGCCGAAGACGAGCTTGTCGACCACGCCCCACTCCTGGGCGCGGGCCAGCGCGAAGTAGCCGTCCATCGGACGTGCCCAGCACGCCGACACGTCAGAGTGCACACGGCGGTTCTTGCGCAGTGTCACGATCGTCTCGCGCTGCCAGGGATGGCCGAGGTGCGCGATGATCTGGACAAGGTCGGGGTGTCGGCGCGCGACGTCGTCCACGACCAGGGGGTTGCTGACCGACAGGTCGCCGGCCGGGCTCGGGGTGGCGCCCATGTGCCACAGGACGACCAGCCCCGCGTCGGCCGCGGCCCGGTAGAACGGGTCGTGAGCGGTGTCGCGCGGGTCGAACAGCGCCAGCACCGGATACAGCTTGATGCCGCGCAGACCGCGCGCGACGCCGTCCGCGAGTTGGTCGAGGACGTCGGGGTCGGTGGGATCCAGCGCCATGAAGCCGATCGTCTCGGTGGCGGTCCGCGCGCAGAACTCCTCGGTGAACTCGTTCGGGGTGAGGACGCCGGCGGCGGTGGCGCGGATGCCGAACACGCACGCGGCGGTCACACCGGCCATGGCGTGGTCGTAGTCGGCCGGAGTGAACTCGTGGGCGCTCCGCCCGTACACGGGCTTCCAGTGGTCGTCCCACTCGTGGCCCCAGTGCTCGGGCCGCTGGCAGTGGGTGTGGAAGTCGATCAACCATCCTCCCGGGTGTGGGACGCGCCGGAGCGCAGAGACGAGTGCAGATACTCCAGGGCGGCGACGACGTCGGCGTCGGCCGCGAGGTCCGCCGCCGCGGCGTGCAGCCGGTTCAGGTAACGGTGACGGCGGTCGCCGTCGAACTCGGCGGACGGCCCGGACACGCTGACGGCGGCGACGCAGCCGCCGCCCACATCGACGGGCGCGGCGACGCAGCGAAGGCCGACGCTGCCCTCGTTGTCGTCCATGGCGTATCCGCGCTCGGCGGTGGCGCGCAGCTCCTCGGTCAGGGCACGGGCCGTGGTGAAGGTGTGGTCGGTGCGGGCGGGGAACGGCTCGGCAGGCAGATGCCGGGCGAGTTCCGGAGGGTCGAGCCGGGCGAGCAGCATCTTGCCGAGCCCGGTGCAGTACGCGGCGTCCCGGGTACCCGGCGTCGTGTGGAAGCGGATCGGCCGGTCGGGTTCGCGGACGCACACGTGCAGCACCTCCCGCCCGTCCAGCACACCGAGGTTGGCGGTCTGACCGGTGGCCTCGGCGATCTTCGCGAGATGCCCGCCCGCCACCTGCGACAGGTCCAGCCCGGTCAGATACGCGGTCGACAGCGTCAGGGTCTTGTGGCCGAGCCGGTAGGCGGGCCGTTCGTCGGCGCGTACCACGTAGCCCATCTCCTCCAGCACGCCGAGGAGCCGCACGAGCGTGCTCTTCGGCAGGCCGGTACCGGTCGAGAAGTCGTTCAGGGTGAGCGTGCCGCCCTGTGCGGCGAGACGTTCCAGTAGCGCCAGGCCCCGGGCCAGCGCGTTGGCGTGGTAGTTGGCCGCCGCCGGGCGGTCGTCGTCCACGTTGCCGCGGCGGACCGCGGGCCGCCGTGCCCCTCCGGCTCCTGCCCCTCCGGCTCTGTCCATGGGTGCCTCGTCTCTGTTCGGGGAATGCGCGATTCAGCGGATGCGCAGGATCTCGCCGTGCCGGGCGTCGCGGTGCGCGCCCCCGTGCACGCCGTCCTCGACCACGGCCCGGCCGCCGACGACGACCGTGCGGATTCCGTCCGGATACCGCTGGGGTGCTGCGAACGTAGCCCGATCGGCGATGCGCGCGGGGTCGAACACCACGATGTCCGCGGCCGCCCCCGCGCGGAGCACGCCGCGCCCGGTGAGCCCGGCCCGTTCGGCGGCGGCGGACGTGCACTTGCGGACGGCTTCGGCGAGCCCGAGCCGGCCGGTCCGGCCCCCTGCGGGGGGACGGCCCCCCAAGCCCCCCGGTACGGATCGCACGTACTCGGCGAACAGCCGCGGGTAGCAGCCGTAGGAGCGGGGATGCGGCATGCCGCGCCCGGTGGGCCCGCCGGGGTCGAGGGCCTGGCCGTCCGAGCCGATCACGCCGGCGGGATGGGTGAGCGCGTCGACCAGGTCGCGTTCACTGCGCCCGCCCGCCACCATCTGGACGCCGTTGCCGTGCTCGGCGACGAGGTCGAGCGCGACGTCCGACGGGTCGGTGCCGGAGTCGGCGGCGAGGTCGGTGACGGTCCGTCCGCCGACGGCGATGTCGTCCCACGAGTTCGGCAGGTCGCGCCACGCGTCCCGGACGCGGGCGCGGACGGCGCGCTCGGTGAGCCGGGCCCGCATCGGCCTCTCACCGCCCTCCTGCGCCCACGCGGGCAGCAGCTGCGACAGCGGCGCGTTCCCCGCCAGGTACGGGTAGACGTCGAAGGCGACGTCCAGGCCGGCGTCCCGCGCGGCGTCGATCAGCTCCAGCGCCCGCGCGACCGAGCCGTGGTTGCGCCGCCCGACCGCGACGAGATGCGAGATCTGGGTGCGGCAGCCGGTCGCCGCCGCGACCCGCAGCGCCTGCCGGACGGAGTCGAGCAGCCCGTCGGCGTAGTCGCGGACGTGCCAGGCGAACAGCCGCCCGTGCGCGGCGGCGGTGCGGCCGAGCGCCTCCAGTTCGTCCTCGCGGGCGTAGCAGACCGGCGCGTAGACCAGGCCCGTGGAGACCCCGGCGGCGCCCGCCGCGAGCGCGTCGCCGAGCAGCCCCCGGATCCGGTCGATCTCGGCGGCGCCGGCCGGACGGTCCCCGAACCCGACGGCCGCCGCGCGCAGCGGTGTGTGCGCGACGAGCGCCGCGACGTTCACCGCCGGGCGGGCGGCGTCGAGCGCGGCGAGGTAGCCGGGCAGGTCGGCCCAGTCCCAGCGGACGGCCGGGTCGAGGTCGAGATATCCGGCGGCGGCGCGCAGGGCTTCGAGGTGGTTGCGGGAAGCGTCGGCCGCGACGGGGACCACGCCGAGGCCGCAGTTGCCGACCACGACGGTCGTGACCCCCTGCCGGACGGCGCTGTGGGCTTCGGGCCCCGACAGCAGCGTCAGGTCGGAATGGGTATGGATGTCCACGAACCCGGGCGCCACGACATGCCCGGACGCGTCCATGGTCCGCATGGCGGGACGTCCGGCCAGGTCGCCGATCTCCGTGACCCGGCCGCCGTGGACGGCGACGTCGGCGCGGCGCGGTGCCGCCCCGGTGCCGTCGGCGACCGTCCCGCCGGTGATGAGCAGCTCGATCACGTGGCCGGCCCCGTTCGCAGGCGGAAGGCGGCCTGCACCTCGACCGGGCTGCCGGTCGGCAGGGCGGCGACGCCCAGCGCGACCCGCGCGTGCCGCCCGGCGTCGTCGCCGAACACCTCCGCGAACAGTGCCGTCGCGGCGTCGGCGACCAGATGCTGGTCGGTGAACCCCGGCGCGGACGCCACCCACACCGACACCGCCTCGACGTGCTCGACCGCGCCGAGCCCGCCGTCGCCGGCCAGCTCGTCCCGGACGGCGGTGAGGACGTTGCGGGCGCACTGGCGCGCGCAGGAGCGGGCCGTCTCAAGCGAGACGCCCTCCCCGACGCGGCCCTCGGCGAGGAGCTTCCCATCGCGGGCGGCGACCTGGCCGGAGGCGATCAGGGCGGCGCCGGACCGGCGCGCCGCGGCGACGGACGGGCGGGCCCCCATGGGCCCGGGTTCCATGGGGGCGGTGGCCAGACGCCGGTCGGTGTCGTGCACGATGTCTCCTTCGATGGCGTGGTCAGACGGTGGCCAGCACGTCGGCGGGCTCGGCGAAATGACAGGCGGCCGGGTGGCCGACACCGTCGCGATCGACGAGTGCCGGCGTCTCGGTCGTGCAGATGTCCCGCGCCTTCCAGCAGCGGGTCCGGAACCGGCAGCCGGACGGGGGGTCGATCGGGCTCGGCACGTCACCGGTCAGCATGATCCGCTCCCGCCCGTCGCGGGCGCCCGGCCGCGGGCGCGGCACGGCCGACAGCAGCGCCTGCGTGTACGGGTGCGCCGGGCTCCGGAAGATCTCGTCCCGGGTGCCCCGCTCCACGATCGTCCCGAGGTACATCACGGCGATCTCGTGCGAGACGTGCCGCACCACCGACAGGTCGTGCGAGATGAACAGGTATGCCACGCCCAGCTCGCGCTGCAACTCCCGCAGCGTGTTGACGACCTGCGCCTGGATCGACACGTCCAGCGCGCTGACCGGCTCGTCCAGCACGAGCACCTTCGGGTCGAGGGCGAGAGCGCGGGCGATCCCGATGCGCTGCCGCTGCCCGCCGGAGAACTCGTGCGCGTACCGGCGGGCGTGCGAGGGCGCGAGCCGGACCATGTCGAGCAGCTCGGCGACCCGCCTCGGCCCCCTTCCGTCGGCGTAGCGGTCCTGCACGCGCAGTGGCTCGGCGATGATGTCGTGGACGGTCATGCGCGGCGACAGCGACGCGTACGGGTCCTGGAACACCAGCTGCAGGTCGCGCCGGAGAGCGCGGAGGTCGGCGCCGCGCGCGCGGGTGACGTCCCGGCCGGCCACGGCGATCCGCCCCGCGGTCGGCTCCAGCAGCCGCACCACCATCCGGCCTGTGGTCGTCTTGCCGCAGCCGGACTCGCCGACCAGGCCGAGAGTCCGCCCGGCCGCGAGCGAGAAGTCGACGCCGTCGACCGCGTGGACGCTGCCGGTCCGCAGGCGCAGCGGTCCCGACCGCACCGGGAAGTGCTTGGTGAGGCCGGTGACGCTGAGGATCTCGTCCGGCTCCGCCGGCGCCGCCTTCTCAAACCTGGGCATCGGTTTCCTCCCCCGCCAGCTCGTGATGGAAATGGCAGGCGCTTGCGCGCCCCGCGCCGGACCGCGTCAGCTCCGGACGTTCCACCCGGCACCGGTCCCGGGCCATCGGGCAGCGCGGCGCGAAAGCGCACCCTGGCGGGACCTCGCCCGGCGTCGGCGGCGACCCGGGGATCGGGGTCAGGTCGCCGGCGTCGCCGTCCAGCGCGGGCAGGCTCTCCAGCAAGCCCCGCGTGTAGGGGTGCCGGGGCGAGTCGAAGATCGCCCCGACGTCGCCGTGCTCGACGACCCGCCCCGCGTACATCACCACGACCCGGTCGGCCAGTTCGGCGACGACGCCGAGATCATGCGTGATCAGCACGGTCGCGGCGCCGGTCTCCCTCCGGGTCAGCCGGATCAGGTCCAGCACCTGGGCCTGGACGGTCACGTCCAGCGCGGTCGTCGGCTCGTCCGCGATCAGCAGGTCGGGGTCGTTGGCGATGGCCATCGCGATCATCGCGCGCTGGCGCATCCCGCCGGAGAACTGGTGCGGGTACTCCTTCAGCCGCCGCTCCGCTTCCGGCACCCCGACGAGGGTCAGAAGTTCGGCGGCCCGCGCCCGTGCCTTCGTCCGCGACGTGCCGGCCCGGTGCAGCCGCACCGCCTCACCGATCTGCGCACCGACCGACATGACGGGATTCAGTGCCGTCATCGGATCCTGGAAGATCATCGCGATCCGGCCGCCGCGCAGTCCGCGCAGCTCGCGCGGGGTCATCGCGCCCAGGTCGGCCCCGTCGAACACGACCCGTCCGGAGACGACCCGGCCCGGCGGCTTGATCAGCCCGAGCGCCGACATCGCGGTGACGCTCTTTCCCGATCCCGACTCGCCGACCACACCGAGGGTCTCGCCGGGCGCGACGGTGTACCCGGCGCCGTCCACGGCCCGGACGGTCTCCTCCTCGCCGGCGAACTCGACGACGAGGTCGGCGATCTCCAGCAGGGGGCCGGTCACGGGATCCTTCTTCGTGAGCGAGGTCATGTGCGTCCTCCCGGCGTGACGGCGTCGCGAAGGCCGTCTCCGACGAAGTTGACGGCCAGGACCGTCACCGCGATCGCGATGCCCGGCGGTATCCACAGCCACGGCATCGTCTGGATCAAGGTCAGGTTCTGCGCGTCGTTCAGCATGTTCCCCCAGCTCGCCTGCGGCGGCCGGACGCCGAGCCCGAGGAACGACGCGGTGGTCTCGAGCATGATCGCCTGCGCCACGGCGAGGGTGCCGGTCACCGTGACCGGCGGCAGCGCCGCCGGGACGATGTGCTTGCGGATCAGCCACCAGCCGTTCGCCCCGGACACCTCGGCGGCCTGGATGTACTCGCGGTCGCGCAGCGACAGCGTCACGCCGCGCACCACCCTCCCGGCGACCGGCCACTGCGTCGCCCCGATCGCGACGATCAGCACCGGCACGCTCGGCCCGACGATCCCGGCGAGCACCAGGATCACCACCACGGTCGGGAAGGACATCACGATGTCGGCGACCCGCATGATCACGTTGTCGACCACGCCGCCGAACAGCCCGGAGACCGCGCCGAACAAGGTGCCGACCACGACGGCGCCGAGCGCGGCGGCCAGCCCGACCAGCAGCGACACGCGGCCCGCGTGCAGGGTGCGGGCGAACACGTCGCGGCCCGAGGTGTCGGTGCCGAGCCAGTGCGCGCCGGTCGGGCCCTCCCGTACCGCGTCCAGGTCCACCGCGTTCGGGTGCCCGGCGATCAGCGGCGCCAGCAGCGACAGCAGCACCACCGCACCGAGCACGGCGCTCCCGGCGACGGCGAGCCGGTTGCGCCGGAATCGCCGCACCGCCCGCGCCCGGGGCGACGCGGACGCGCCGCGGCCCGATCCGCCCGGTCCGGGCGCCTTCACCGGGGGCGGGCCGCCCGTTGTGGTCATCGCAGGCTCACTCTCGGGTCGACGACGGCGTACAGGACGTCCGCGATCAGGTTGCAAAGCAGGACCAGAATCGCCACGTACAACGCGAACCCGACGATGACCGGGTAGTCGTGCTGGCCGATCGAGCTGACCGCGAGCTGCCCCATGCCGGGCCAGGCGAAGACCTGCTCGATCACCACCGCGCCCGCCAGCATCTGCGGAATCTGGTACATCACCACCGTGATCAGCGGGATCAGCGAGTTGCGCAGCGCGTGCCGCAGGACGACACGGGCCCGGGACGCGCCCTTCGCCTCGGCCGTCCGGACATAATCGGCACCGAGCTCGTCCACGAGGCCGCCGCGCACATAACGGGTGAACGGCCCGGCGGTGACGAACGCCAAGATCATGCCTGGCAGGACCAGATGCCGGAGCTGGTCGACGGCTCCGCCACCGCCCGGCGTCGTCATCCCCGAGGACGGCAGCACGCCCCACTTCAGCGAAAACACATAGATCGCGACGATGCCGAGGAAGAACGGCGGCACCGATACCGCGGCCAGGCTGAGGACGGTCGCACCGTAGTCGACCGTGGTGTTGCGGCGTACCGCGGCGGCCACGCCGAGCGCGACCGACACCACGAGGGCGACCACCAGTGCAGCGCCCATGAGCTGCAGCGTCGGCCCGACCCGCTCGCCGAGCACGGCCGAGACGGGACGGTTCGCGACGTAGGAGTAGCCGAAATCGCCGTGCAGCGCGCCCGACAGCCAATTGCCGTACTGGACGACGATGGACCGGTCGAGGCCCAGTTCGTGCCGCTTGGCCTCGATGAACGCGGCACCGCCGCCGCGCATCTGCTCGGGGTCGACCATCATGCGGACCGGGTCGCCGGGCGCGACCCGCACCAGCACGAAGATCCCGATGCTGATCAGCACGAACACGAGCGCGTTCACCAGCAGGCGCCGGATGACGTAGGCCGCCACACCTCACCTCCTCTCGTCGGTACCGGCCGGGCCGGGGCCGACCGGCCCCGGCCCGGCGCCGGTCAGCTCAGCTTCCAGTTCGCGAAGTTCCAGGTCCCGACCTCGTTGGTCGGGAGCCCGGCCGGCTCGAAGCCCGACAGGCCCGTCCGGTGGGCCCAGATCGTGTCCGGGTTGTACAGCCACAGGTACGGGACCTGAGCGTTCTCGACCTCGGCGGCCTCCTGGAACAGGCTCTTGCGCTCCGCCGGGTCGGCGATCGCATCGGCCTCGGACAGCAGCTCGTCCAGCTTCGGATCGCAGAAGTGGGCGACGTTGCCGCCCGCCGGATAGCCCTGGTCGCAGTCGGTGATGGTCGCGACGGTCGACGGCTCGGTCGCGTAGTTGCCGCCGCCGAACAGCGCCATGTCGTACGACTTCTCCTCGTAGGACGACAGCAGCTCGTCCGCCTGCACCTGCTTCAGCTTCACCTCCACGCCGACGGCCTTGAGCTGGCTCTGGATCACCGTCACGGCGGTGTCGCGGTCGCGCTGCCCCGGGATCCACGAGAGCGTGACGGGCTTGGAGCCGTCCCAGCCCGCTTCCGCGAGCAGACTCTTGGCCTTCGCCGGGTCGTAGGCGTAGCCGTTGGCGGCGGACGAGGCGATGTCGCCGTAGAAGCTGGAGTTGACGACCGACCCGGCGCCGCTCAGCACCTGGTCGACCAGTCCCTTCCGGTCGATCGCGGTGAGCAGCGCCTGCCGGACCCGCGCGTCCTTGAACCGCTCCTGCGACTGGTTGACGGAGATCCGGGTGAAGCCGGGGCTCTTGGCGGACGCGACCTTGACGCCGTCCATCTGTTTCACGGTCGGCAGGTCGGTCGGCGAGACCTGGGTGAGGTCCATCTCGCCTGTGCGGAGCTGGGCGGTCGCCACGTCGGAGGTGACCGGCTTGAGGTACACCTTCCCGATGGAGGCCGGCTCCCGGAAGTTGGGGTTGGCCTTCAGCTCCACGTACTGGTCGGTCTTGTAGTCGACGAACGTGAACGCTCCGGAGCCGACGGTCGGCTTGGCGAAGAAGCCGTTGTCGCCGAGGCCCTCCGTCGGGACGTCGCCGAGGACGTGCTCGGGCAGGATCGGCGTGTTGCCGACCAGTCCGGGCAGCCCTGCCGCCGGGCGGCTCGTGGTGATCTTGACGGTGGTGGCGTCGGGCGCGGTCACGCCCTTGAGCGAGTCGGCCTCGCCGTCCGCGAGGGCCTCCGCGCCGGTCACCGCGGCGAACTTGCCCGCCTGCGCGCTGCCCGTCTCCGGATTCGCGAGGGCGTTGTAGGTGAACACCACGTCCTTGGAGGTGAGCGGCTTCCCGTCGCTCCACTTCAGACCCGGTTTCAGCTTGAAAGTGATCGTCTTGGCGTCGTCCGACACCTCGGGCGCGGCGGCCGCCAGATGCGGCTTCAGTGCGTAGGACGAGTCCGCGCCGTACAGCGAGTCGAAGATGAAGGACATGACGAGTTGGTCGGGCCCGTTGTTGGGCGCGAGCGGGCTGAACGTCTTCGGCTTCTGGTACAGGTACATGTTCAGGACGTCCGCGTCCCCACCGGAGGACTTCTGGGTGGGGTCGGAGCTGCAGGCGGCGAGCGCACCGGCCACGAGCACCCCGCCCACCACGGCCGCGACGCTCCGTCTCGTCCTGCCGGAACGAATGGTCATTGACTTGCCTCTTCTCGGCGGTGACCGGGAATCCGCCCGGCCACTGGTCCGCTCAGCGGACGCGGTTCACCAGGCGTCCGAGCCCGGTCACACGGACCGTCATCTCGTCGCCTGCGGACAGGAACTCCCCCGATGCCATCCCCACCCCGGACGGCGTGCCGGTGTACAGCACGTCGCCGGGCTCCAGCGTCATCAGCCGGGACGCGAACGCCACCAGCTCCGCGACGCTGAAGATCATCTGGCCGGTGTCGCCGTGCTGCCGGACCCGCCCGTTGACCTCAAGGACCACCTCGAGCTTCTGCGGATCGGGCACCTCGTCGGCGGTGACGAGGTGCGGGCCGAGCGCGGCGAACCCGTCGAGCCACTTGCCGTTCAGCCAGTCGAAGAACGCGACCGCCGGGTCGTCGGTGTCGCGGTCGTGGCCGTAGTCCATCTTCCGGGCCGACACGTCGTTGCCGATGGTGTAGCCGCCGACGTGGTCCAGGGCGTTCTCGATCGGGATGTCCTTGCCGCCACGCCCGATCACCGCGACCAGTTCGGCCTCCCAGTCGATGCTGGGGCTGACGGACGGCAGCGCGATCTCCTCGCCGGGGCCGCTGACGGCGGTGGCGGGCTTGATGAACAGCCGCGGCGAGATCCGCGACTTGTCGATCTCGTCCCCGCCCGTCTCGGTCACGTGCTCCTGAAAGTTCGCGGCCACCGCGAGGACCTTGCCCGGACGGAGCAGCGGCGCGAGCAGGGTCACCTCGTCCAGGGCACGGGTCGCCTCGCCGGCCGGCGCCCACCCGCCGGCCGCGAGCGAGGCGACCACGGACAGGAGGTCGCCGGGCCCCAGGTCGGTGACGCGGGCGCCGTCGACGATCTCGCCGTGCCGGACTCCGCCGTCCGGCAGGCGGTACGTCGCGAGCTTCATCTGTCAGACCTCCAGGGGGTCGATCGGCACCGGGGCGCCGAGTGCCAGTGAACGGGCCGCGGCCTGGGTGACGCGCAGCGCGGCGAGGGCGTCGGCCGGGGCGGCCTCGGCCGGGCGCCCGGTGACGATGGCGGTGTGCAGTGCGGTGAGCATCCGGCCGACGGTGCCTGGCCCGTGCCAGGCGGCGCGATTGCCCGTCACCGTCCGGACGGACGCGCCCGGTTTGGCGGCGTCGACGTCCATGACTCCGCCGGACCCGCTGATGCGGTACCGGTGCAGCGCCATGCCCGGGGCGTCCACGGTGCCGCGCAGCCGGCCGACGGTGATCGTGCTGGTCAAGCCGTGCTCGTGGTCGAGCAGCAGCACGGTGAGCCGTCCCCGGTCGCGGCCCGGCAGGGCGTGCACGCGGTGGACCGCCTGCCCGGTGAGGGCAAGCACCACGTCGACCGGGTAGAGGCCGAAGTTGATGAGTTCGCCTTCCGCGCACGGGTCGCCGCCGTCGACGAGGAAGTCGGCCTGGACGTTCCAGGGCAGCCCGATCCGTCCTGAGGCGAGCGCGCTCCTCCCGGCCTGGACGGCGGCGCCGAACCGGTGGTGGTGCGCGGGCATGCAGACCAGTCCCGTCTCGGCGGCGGCCGCGCCGATCGCCTCGACGTCCGCCGCGTCCAGCGCGAGGGGTTTGTCGCCGAGGACGTGGCAGCCGGCGCGCAGGGCCTCGATGACCCGGGCGGCACGCTCGTCCGGCGGGGCGCAGACGCACACCACGTCCGCACCGGTCTCCCGGGCGGCGGCCTTGAGGTCGGGACGCCCGCTCTCCACGACCGTGAACCCGCCATGCTCCTGGAACGCTGGGAGGTACATGTCGTGCTGGTGATCCTGGGTTCCGAACCCGCCGGACCCCCAGGGCAGCACCCTCAGCACGCGCATCAGGGCGCCTCCTTCAGGACGTCGGCGACCCGGACGGGCGCACCGGACGCGATCGATCGTTCGGCGGCGACGCCCATGGCCACGGCCAGCAGCCCGTCCGCGCCCGTGACGGCGGGCGGGCCTCCGGTGACGGCGTCGGCCCAGGCGGCGATCTGGAGGGCGAACCCGTCCGCGCCGCCGGGCGGCAGGAGCGCCGTGCCGGTCTCGTCGGTGACGGTCCCCGACTCGGCATCCCAGGGGAGCGTGAGGACCCCGCCGGTGCCGGCGACCATGACGTCGCGGCGGGCGAGGGACGCGGGACGGTGCCCACGGCTGATCTCGCACACGGCTGCCGCGCCACCCGCGAATCCGACCGTCATCTCCAGGTAGTCGTAGATGCCGAGCTCGGCGGCGGTCTGGCGGCGGCCGCGAGCGTACACGGTCTCCGGGGTGTCGTCCGTCCACCAGGTGACGAGGTCCAGCAGGTGGACGCCGTTGTGCAGGGCGTGCCCGCCGGATCGGGCGGGATCGAGCATCCAGCCGCGCCAGTCCGGCCAGATCCACCCGCCGAGGATGGACAGCCGGACGAGGTCGACGGTGCCCAGCTCTCCGGAGCGCAGGACGTCCCGAACCGTCCGCGCGTAGTCGTAGTAGCGGTGGCTGTGCGCGGGCATCAGCACCCGCCCGGCCGCGGTGAACGCCTCCACGGCGCGGCGGGCGCCGGTCACCTCGGTGGCGAGCGGCTTCTCGAT
Organism: Actinomadura sp. 7K507; assembly: GCF_004348425.1. Taxonomy (GTDB): domain Bacteria; phylum Actinomycetota; class Actinomycetes; order Streptosporangiales; family Streptosporangiaceae; genus Spirillospora. Next base: position 4,199 of record NZ_SMKK01000208.1, on the reverse strand, counting down.
CAGCAGATGGGCGCCCGCCTCGGCGACCTGGACGGCGATGCCCGCGTGCGTGTCGTTCGGGGTGCACACGACGCATCCGCCGGCGCCGGTCCCTTCCAGCGCCTCGGCGAGGTCGGTGAAGGCCGGCACGCCGCCGTTGGCCCGGGACGCGGCGGCGGCCCGTCCGGGGTCGATGTCGACCACGCCGGCGAGGTCCAGCCGGGGCTCGGCGTGGATCGCGGCGGCGTGCTGCGCGGCGATGAAACCGGTGCCGACGACCAGCACCGGCACGGAATGGGTTTCCATGTCGATGGATCCTGAGTGTCCGACCATTCCTGTGTCAAGGGGTGTGCGGTCAAAAACTTAGGATCACGCTGTTCAGGCCCAGGACTCATCCGGGTGGAGTTGACATGGAACCCCTTTCCATGAACTATTCATGCGGATAGAGATAGTCCCACTGTCCACCACTTGGGGGCTCCCAGAATGACCACCGCCGAGCTGGCCGGGCGCAGGTCCCGCGGTGCGGAACTGCTCGCCGCCGCGCAAACCGTGATCCCTGGCGGCGTCAACTCCGCAACCCGCCTGGTCGGCGCGCCGCACGCGCTGACCGCGGCGTCCGGAGCGTACGTCACCGACGCCGACGGCCGTCGCTACCTCGACTACCACGCGGCCTTCGGCGCGATCCTGCTCGGCCACGCGGCACCCGAGGTCGACGACGCGGTGCGCGCCGCCATCGGCGGTGTCGACCTGGTCGGCTGGGGGGTCACCGAACCCGAGATCGAACTGGCCCGGCTGGTCAGCGAGACGATCCCGTCCGCGGAGCAGATGATCTCGGCGATGTCGGGCAGCGAGGCCACAGCGCAGGCCATCCGGCTGTCCCGGGCGGTCACCGGCCGCCCCCTGATCCTCAAGTTCCAGGGCGGCTTCCACGGCTGGCATGACGCCGTCGCCCGCAACGTGATCTCCGCGCCGGACCGCGCCTACGGCAGCGATCCGCTGTCGGCCGGCATCCTGCCCGAGGCCCTGGAGTCCACGCTGATCGCAGAGTTCAATGACCTGGACTCCGTCCGCGCCCTGTACGAGGCGCACCCGGACCGGATCGCGGCCGTGATCATGGAGCCGATCCCGCACAACGTCGGCGCCCTCGTCCCGGCACCGGAGTTCGTGGAGGGGCTGCGCACCCTGACCACCGAGCACGGCTCACTGCTGATCTTCGACGAGGTGATCACCGGATTCCGCCACGCATTGGGTGGCTACCAGCAGATCTGTGGCGTTATGCCCGACCTGACCACCTTCGGCAAGGCGATGGGCAACGGCTACCCGATCGGCGGCCTCGCCGGCCCCCGGCACCTGATGGAGCACTTCAACTCCGCGGGCGGAGACGTCCTGCTGGCCGGAACCTTCAACGGCAACCCGGTCTCGTCCACCGCCGCCATCGCCACCATCACGTACTTGCGCGACCACCCGGACTTCTACGAGCGCACCCATGCCCTGGGCGACCGGATGCGCGCGGGCCTCACCGGCATCTGCGCGGAACTCGGCGTTGCCGCCACCGCCGCCGGCTTCGGCGGGGTGTTCGCCCTGTACTTCACCGAGTCCCCGATCCGTGGCTACCGCGACCTCATGCGCAACAACAACGATGCCTACGTGGCCTTCCACCGCCGCATGACCGACCGCGGCTTCCTGATGCTCCCGCTCACGCTCAAGCGCAACCACGTCTCGGCCGCGCACACGCCAGCGGACATCGACCGCACTCTCGAGGCGGCCCGCGACGTCCTCCGCACGATCCGCGACGAAGGGCTGCTCGGCTCGGCACGCTAGACCGGCAGACGTTCAGGACCGGATGCGGGCGAGCCCGCCGAGCTCCCGGCGTCCTGACCGCGAAGGCTTCAGCCGGTCGCGGCGCCTCGCAGCGCAGGCGGCCCCTTCTCGGCCACCACGGTGCAGGTAGGGCCATGCATCCCCGGCCGGCCGCTTCTCAGGGCGCGGTGTCTGTAGGGCCGGGTGGTGCTCCAGTGGCACTGCGACCCTCGCGACGATGCCTACGCGTGGTGGGACTCGGGCGACCTGGGCGGTAGGGGGCGAGTGCCGGTGGCGGGGCCTCGTGGAGTTCCTGGTCGATCAGGGTGGCGAGGTGGGGGCCGAGCGTGATGCCGCTGTGGGTGACGGCGGTGTAGAGACCGGGCCGCTGGAAACCGACGAGCGGGTAGCCGTCGATGGGCAGCGGGCGGACGCAACGCCGGACTTCGGCGACGTCCGCCGACAGGCCGGGGATGAGCGCACGCGCACGAGCCAGGAGTTCGGCGCCGACCGCCCGCATCAGTGCGGGGGAGGCCGACTCGTCGACACCGGCGTCCAGGTCTTCGGCCTCCATGACGAGACCTCCGTCCGGCGCGGGCCGGGCGGACAGGCCGGGGGCGTGGACGAGACCGTTGAGGACGCCCGGCGCGGCGGTGGTGGTGGCGACGAGGCAGGGGGCGGCCGAGCCGGGTTCGGACGGGTCGACCAGAGCGAGGGGGACACCGGCGGTGGCCAGCAGCGCGGGGCTGCGCCGGCCGGCCGCGCAGATCGTGAGGTCGGCGTCCAGGTCCCGGCCGTCGTCCAGCCGCACGCCGGTCACGCGGCCGCCCTCGGTGTTGAGCCGGACCGCGCGGTGGCCGGTGACGATGCCGGCGCCCGATTCGCGGGCGCGCCGGGTCAGAGCCCGCGCGGCGGAGCCCCCATGCACGTAGCCCTCGTCGCGGTAGTGCGCGATGAGGGCGTCCTGCGGGGCCCGGACGTGCGGTTCCAGCTCCCGTAGCCGGTCGGTATCGATCGGTTCGGCGGCGTAGCCGAGATCGGTGAGGCGGGCGACCCGGTCGGCCAGCAATGCTCTGGCGTCATCGGTGGACGCCCAGGTGGTGTTGCCCGTCGGCCGGTACCAGGACGGGTCGCCGAACTCGGTGGCCAGCTCTCTCCAGGTGGACAGTGCCGCTGTCCGCATCCGGTGGTAGTCCGGGTCGGCGGGGTCGTTGGCGTTGAGCCAGGCATAGCTGGTGCCGGAGGTTCCGGCGCCAGGGCCGTGCTCCTCGACAAGCGTGACCTCGTCGGGCGAACTCGGTCGGCCACCGGGTGCCGGACGGGTAAGCCGGTCGGCCAGCGCGGCCCCGATGATCCCTGCCCCCACGACCAGTATCCGCATGCCCTCACAATGGCAGCCACTCCCGGACGCCGCGAGGCGATCCGAACCTCCTCATTCGTCTCGGAGGAAGCCGTGGCGGGTGAGGAGGGCGGCCAGGTCGCGGCCGGCCGGGGTCAGGAGGGTGCCGGAGCCGTGGCAGGTCTCGCAGGGTTCCTCCTCGGGGCTCTGGGGCCGTGCCTTCATGTGGTCGTCGATGGCGCGGTCTATGGCGGCGACTATGGAGGGCTCGGCCGGGCCGGCGGGGTCCGGTCCGGGGGAGCCGTCGGAGATGGCCGGGGCCGGGTTGAGGTCGGTCGCGCGGCGTGCGGCCTGCGCGACCCTGACCAGCTCGTCGGCCTGCCGGTACCACGTGCGCCATTGCGCGGGTACGGTCCGGCCTCGGCCGCCGCACGTTCCGCAGCCGGTTTCGAGTGCCGCCAGGAATCGCGCCCACGGGGCGGCCTCGCCCGGCGTGGTCATCTGGCACGCGCCTTCACGTCTCTCCGTCCACCGCAACTCCGAATCTTGAGTTCCGGCCGTGCTCCCTCGGACGGTCATACGGGAACGGGTCCCCTGGGGTTCGACTTGAGGTGCGAAAACGGGCGGCCCGGGGAGGTCGTGGTCGAAGTGGACGTGGCGGCGTCTGGCGGGTGTCGTGAAATGTGCCGTTTCGTTGGTCCGGGGGCCGGATTCTTGCGCGATGTGTGGTGGCCGATGACTTTCCGGGGCGGGGGCGGTCCACAGGTGAAAGGTAATCACCAGGATTGGATCGCCGATGTACGAGCGTACGAGCGCGCGGCTGCCGGCCCCGCGGGGCGGCGGGTTGCTGGAGCGGGCGATCGGGTTCGCGTTGACGTCCGTCCAGGTGGTGACGCCGGAGATGATGCCGCGCCGGACGCCGTGCGGTGCGTGGGACCTCGAAGAGCTGCTGCTCCACCTGCGGGACTCGCTGGCGGCCCTGGGTGAGGGGGCGCGCCTGGGGCGGGTCGCGATGGAGCCGGAGCCGCTGGTGCTGGAGGACGATCCGGTGTCGGCCGTGCGGGTGAGCGCTGTCCGGCTG
>NZ_SMKK01000207.1 GCF_004348425.1 Actinomadura sp. 7K507 | reverse complement strand
ACCAGGGTGCGTCTCCTTATGGGGACGGGGCCGGGTATCACGGCGAGGCCGGTGGTGGTCCGGGGGCGGAGCACGGTGACTTCGACGAAGTCGGCGGGCAGGCGAAGAAGCGGGGCAAGAAGGGCAAGCAGCGCGGCAAGGGGGGTAAGGGACGTCCGGCTCGGCCTCCGCAGCAGGGCCGTCCCGGGCCGGGGAGGCGGGCGCGCGGTGCGAAGGTGTACTTCGGCGCGGCCGCCGTCCTGCTCGTGCTCGTGCTCGCGGGGCTGGGCGCGGTGGTCGCGCTGCGCAGCGGCAGCGGCGCCACGGTAGGGGACGTGACCAACGCGCAGATCGGGACGCCTGCGGAGACCGGTCTGTCGCCGAAGTCCTACTCCAGTTCGGCCTCGGCGTCGGCGTACTCCGGAATCGCGTCCCGCAGCGCGGATCCCGGCCCGCTGACGATCGACGAGGTGTTCCCGTCCTCGGCCGCCAAGCTGTCGGTCCCGGACGGCGAGGTGCAGGTCAAGCTGCGCACCAAGCGGCTGGACGGCGACTGCGCCGCCGCCGTGTGGGGGGCCACCGTCGGCGAGGTGCTCGGCGAGGGCGGCTGCACGCAGGCCGCGCGCGGGCTCTACTCCGGCGGCGGGGACGGTTACGCGCTGGCCGTCGCGGTGTTCAACCTGGCCGGGTCGCGGGACGCCGACCGGTTCGTGGCCACGCTGGAGGACACGATCGGCTCCGGATTCGTCCGGCCGCTGGAGGGCCCCGCCTCGCTGGACGGCTTCGGCCGCGGCTTCGGCATGGCGCGCGGCCTGGCCATGGGCCACTTCGCCGTGGTCACGTGGGCGCAGCGGCTGGACGGCAAGGGCGGCCCGCAGGACGAGTCGCTGCTGTCGCTGCTGATCGAGGGCGGCCAGAACCCGGCGGTGCTCGGCCGCGCCGCTCGGGCGTCCGACTGATCGGACTTCCGGTAAATGTCTGGAAGATCACGGTAAACATCGCGGCCCGGTGACGATCGTCACCGCGGCCGCCGCCCTTTCCATCGGGGCGGGAGCCGGTAACCTGGTCTAAACCACTGTGAGATGACGCTCCTGTCGATCGGCACCGAGAAGTTTCGCGATCTGGGGCACTCGGGCATGATCCCGGCAGTGATGTAATGTCATCTCACCGCAGCAAGGGCCAACGCCGTCCCGGACTGCACTGACATCGGCAGTGACACGACGACGACGGGAGGGTTTGATGGCTTCTGCTGCCCTCACACCTGCTGCCCGCACATCCGCGGCCGGCGACGGCCTGCCCCGGCCGCAAGGGCTCTACGACCCCGCCGCGGAGCACGACGCCTGCGGCGTGGGGATCGTGGCGGACCTGCACGGCCGCCAGAGCCACGACATCGTGCAGAACGCCCTGACGGTCCTGAAGAACCTCGATCACCGCGGAGCCGTGGGCGCGGAGCCGGACGACGGAGACGGCGTCGGCATCCTCGTCCAGATCCCGGACGCGTTCTTCCGCGACGTCTGCGACTTCGCGCTCCCCGAGGCCGGCGCCTACGCGGCCGGCATCGCGTTCCTCCCCGCGGACGGCGACGAGCGCGCCGCCGTGGCCGGCCACGTCGAGAAGCTCTGCGCCGAGGAGGGCCTGGCGGTCCTGGGGTGGCGGCAGCTGCCGCACGACCCGGACTTCACCGGCCCGGCCTCACGCCGCGTGATGCCGCACTTCTCGCAGCTGTTCATCGCCCCCGCCCCCGGCGGCCCCCACGACGGCAAGACCGGCCTGGAGCTGGACCGTGTCGTGTTCTGCATGCGCGAGCGCGCCGAGCAGGACGTACGGGTGTACTTCCCGAGCCTGTCCAGCCGGACGATCGTCTACAAGGGGATGCTGACGACCCCGCAGCTGGAGCCGTTCTTCCCCGACCTGTCGGACCGCCGCTTCACCAGCGCGATCGCGCTGGTGCACTCGCGGTTCTCGACCAACACCTTCCCCGCCTGGGAACTGGCCCACCCGTACCGGTTCATCGCCCACAACGGCGAGATCAACACGGTGAAGGGCAACCGGAACTGGATGCGGGCCCGCGAGGCGCTGCTGAAGTCCGACCTGCTCCCCGGTGACCTGTCCCGGATCTACCCGGTGATCGACATCGAGGCCAGCGACACCGCGTCGTTCGACGAGTGCCTGGAGCTGCTGCACCTCGGCGGCCGTTCGCTGCCGCACGCGGTGCTGATGATGATCCCGGAGGCGTGGGAGAACCACGCCGAGATGGACGACGACCGCCGCGCGTTCTACGAGTTCCACTCCACCCTGATGGAGGCGTGGGACGGCCCCGCCAGCGTCAGCTTCACCGACGGCACCGTCGTCGGCGCCGTCCTGGACCGCAACGGGCTGCGTCCCGGCCGGTACTGGGTGACCGACGACGGCCTCGTCGTCCTGGCGAGCGAGGCCGGCGTCCTGGACATCCCGGCCGCCAAGGTCGTCCGGAAGGGCCGGCTGCAGCCCGGCAAGATCTTCCTGGTGGACACCGCCGCCGGGCGGATCGTCGAAGACGACGAGGTCAAGGCCGAGCTGGCCGCCGAGCATCCGTACGGCGAATGGCTGCACGAGGGCCTGGTCCGGTTCGAGGAGCTGCCGCAGCGCGAGCGGGAGATCCCCACGCACGAGACCCTCGTCCGGCGGCAGCAGACGTTCGGCTACACCCTCGAAGAGCAGCGGATCATCCTGTCGCCGATGGCGAAGACGGGCGCCGAGCCGATCGGGTCGATGGGCACCGACACCCCGATCGCGGTGCTGTCGGAGCGCCCGCGGCTGCTGTTCGACTACTTCAAGCAGCAGTTCGCGCAGGTCACGAACCCCCCGCTGGACGCGATCCGCGAGGAACTGGTCACCTCCCTGCAGTCCACGCTCGGCCCGGAGGGCAACCTCCTGGAGCCCGGCCCGGACTCGTGCCGCCGCCTCATCCTTCCGACCCCGATCCTGGACAACGACGAGCTCTCCAAGATCATCCACATCGACGACGAGGGTTCGCTGCCGCATCTGCAGGCCTACGTCGTGCAGGGCCTGTACGACGTCGCCGGCGGGGGCGAGGCCCTCGAGGCCCGCCTGGAGGAGATCAACTCCGAGGTCAGCCGGGCCATCGACGCCGGCGCCCGCGTCATCGTCCTGTCGGACCGCGGCGCCGACTCCGCCCGCGCCGCGATCCCGTCGCTGCTGCTGACCGGCGCCGTGCACCACCACCTGATCCGGGAGAAGTCCCGCACGCGGGTCGGCCTGGTCATCGAGACCGGCGAGGCCCGCGAGTGCCACCACATGGCGCTGCTCATCGGGTACGGCGCGTCCGCGATCAACCCCTACCTGGCCATCGAGACCGTCGAGGACCTCGTCCGCGGCGGCGCCATCGAGGGCGTGGAACCGCAGAAGGCCGCCCGGAACCTGGTCAAGGCGTACGGCAAGGGCGTCCTGAAGGTCATGTCGAAGATGGGCGTGTCCACGGTCGCGTCCTACACCGGCGCGCAGATCTTCGAGGCGATCGGGCTCGGCGAGGACGTCGTGTCCCGCTGCTTCACCGGCACCACGTCCCGGCTCGGCGGCGTCGGCTTCGACGTGCTGGCCCGCGAGGTCGCCGGGCGGCACGCCCGCGCCTACCCGCCGGGCGGCAACGACCTGGCGCACCGGACGCTGGAGGTCGGCGGCGAGTACCAGTGGCGCCGCGAGGGCGAGCCGCACCTGTTCAACCCCGACACGGTGTTCAAGCTCCAGCACGCGACCCGCACCCGCCGCTACGAGATCTTCAAGGAGTACACCGCGAAGGTCGACTCGCAGGCCGAGCACCTGATGACCCTGCGCGGCCTGTTCCGGCTGAAGGACGGCGACCGCGAGCCGGTGCCGATCGACGAGGTCGAGCCGGTGTCGGAGATCGTCAAGCGGTTCTCGACCGGCGCCATGTCGTACGGGTCCATCTCGGCCGAGGCGCACGAGACCCTCGCGATCGCGATGAACCGCCTCGGCGGCAAGTCCAACACCGGCGAGGGCGGCGAGGACCCGGCGCGCTTCACCCCGGACGAGAACGGCGACCTGCGCCGCAGCGCCATCAAGCAGGTCGCGTCCGGCAGGTTCGGCGTCACCTCCGAGTACCTCACCAACTCCGACGACATCCAGATCAAGATGGCGCAGGGCGCCAAGCCCGGCGAGGGCGGCCAGCTGCCCGGCCACAAGGTCTACCCGTGGATCGCCAAGACCCGGCACTCCACCCCCGGCGTCGGCCTCATCTCGCCGCCGCCGCACCACGACATCTACTCCATCGAGGACCTCGCGCAGCTCATCCACGACCTGAAGAACGCCAACCCGGCGGCGCGCGTGCACGTCAAGCTCGTCGCCGAGATGGGCGTCGGCACGGTCGCGGCCGGGGTGTCCAAGGCGCACGCCGACGTGGTCCTGATCTCCGGGCACGACGGCGGCACCGGCGCGTCCCCGCTGACCTCGCTCAAGCACGCGGGCACGCCGTGGGAGCTGGGCCTCGCCGAGACGCAGCAGACGCTGCTGCTGAACGGCCTGCGCGACCGCATCGTCGTGCAGACCGACGGGCAGATGAAGACCGGCCGGGACGTGATCATCGCCGCGCTGCTCGGCGCCGAGGAGTACGGCTTCGCGACCGCGCCGCTGGTGGTGTCGGGCTGCGTGATGATGCGGGTCTGCCACCTGGACACCTGCCCGGTCGGCGTCGCCACCCAGAACCCCGTGCTGCGGGAGCGGTTCAACGGCAAGCCCGAGTTCGTCGTGAACTTCTTCGAGTTCGTCGCCGAGGAGGTCCGCGAGAACCTGGCGGCCCTCGGGTTCCGCTCGCTGGACGAGGCGATCGGGCACGTCGAGATGATCGACACCCGGGACGCCGTGGAGCACTGGAAGGCGTCCGGGCTGGACCTCACGCCGGTCCTGCACAGGCCGGAGCAGGCGGACGGCGCCGCCCTGCACCGCGTCACCGAGCAGGACCACGGGCTGGAGAAGGCCCTGGACAACACGCTGATCCAGCTCGCCGAGGGCGCGCTCGCGTTCGGCGACAAGGTCACGCTCGACCTGCCGATCCGCAACGTCAACCGCACGGTCGGCACCATGCTCGGCCACGAGGTGACGAAGAAGCGGGGCGGCGCGGGCCTGCCCGACGACACGATCGACATCACCTTCACCGGCTCGGCGGGCAACTCCTTCGGCGCGTTCGTGCCGCGCGGGATCACGCTGCGGCTGGTCGGCGACGCCAACGACTACGTCGGCAAGGGCCTGTCCGGCGGGCGGCTCACGCTGCGTCCCCCGGCCGACGCCGGGTTCGCGGCGGAAGAGCAGATCATCGGCGGCAACGTCATCCTGTACGGCGCGACGTCCGGTGAGCTGTTCGCCCGCGGCGTGGTCGGCGAGCGGTTCTGCGTCCGCAACTCCGGCGCCACCGCCGTCGTCGAGGGCGTCGGCGACCACGCCTGCGAGTACATGACCGGCGGCCGCGCGCTGATCCTCGGCCGGACGGGACGCAACCTGGCGGCCGGCATGTCCGGCGGCATCGCCTACGTCCTGGACCTGGTGCCCGAGCGCGTAAACGGCGAGATGGTCGACACCGAACCCCTCGATCCCGACGATCTCGACTTCGTCCGGGACCTGGTCGGGCGGCACCTGGCCGAGACCGGCTCGGCGGTCGCGCGGCGGCTGCTGGACGGCTGGGACACCGCGTCCGCCCGCTTCACCAAGATCATGCCGCGGGACTACCGGCGCGTCCTGGACGCCATGGCCGAGGCCGAGGCCGAGGGACGCGACGTCGACGAGGCCGTCATGGCCGCCGCGCAGAGCTGAGAGAGGGGGACGTCCTTCAATGGCTGACCCGAAGGGATTCCTGACCGTCGGGCGGGAGCTCCCGAAGCGCCGCCCCGTCGACGTGCGGATCAAGAGCTGGTCCGAGGTCTACGAGGACTTCGGCAAGGACCGCCTCGAGAAGCAGGCGAGCCGCTGCATGGACTGCGGCATCCCGTTCTGCCACCAGGGCTGCCCGCTCGGCAACCTCATCCCCGAATGGAACGACCTCGTCCACCGCGGGGACTGGCACGAGGCCATCGAGCGGCTGCACGCCACCAACAACTTCCCGGAGTTCACCGGGAGACTGTGCCCCGCCCCGTGCGAGAGCGCCTGCGTCCTCGGCATCAACCAGGACCCGGTCACGATCAAGCGGGTCGAGGTCGAGATCATCGACCGGGCGTTCGCGGAGGGCTGGGTCCGCCCGCGGCCGCCCGCCGTCAAGACCGGCAGGACGGTCGCGGTGGTCGGCTCGGGGCCCGCCGGCCTCGCCGCCGCCCAGCAGCTCACCCGCGCCGGCCACGACGTCACCGTCTACGAGCGCGCGGACCGGATCGGCGGGCTGCTGCGCTACGGCATCCCCGAGTTCAAGATGGAGAAGCGGCACCTCGACCGGCGCCTCGCCCAGATGCGCGCCGAGGGAACCGACTTCAAGACCTCGGTGCACGTCGGCGTCGACGTCACCGCCGCCGACCTGCGCGCCCGCCACGACGCCGTCGTCCTGGCGGGCGGCGCCACAGCCTGGCGCGACCTGCCCGTCCCCGGACGCGAGCTGCGCGGCGTCTACCAGGCGATGGAGTACCTGACGCCGTCCAACAAGGCGCAGGAGGGCGACTACGAGGAGTCGCCGGTCTCCGCCAAGGGCAAGCACGTCGTCGTCATCGGCGGCGGCGACACCGGCGCCGACTGCATCGGCACCGCGATCCGCCAGGACGCGGCCTCGGTCACCCAGCTGGAGATCATGCCGCGCCCGCCGGAGTCCCGCCCGGACGCCCAGCCGTGGCCGACGTACCCGATGCTGTTCAAGGTGGAGAGCGCCCACGAGGAGCTCGCCGACCTCGGCGGCGACCGCGTCTACGCCGTGTCCACCACCGAGTTCGCCGGCGACGGGGACGGCGGCGTCCGCGCGCTGAAGATCGTGGAGGTCGGCGGCCCCCAGACCGGGTTCCAGCCGGTCGAGGGAACCGAGCGCGAGATCCCCGCCGACCTGGTCACCCTCGCCATGGGCTTCGTCGGCCCGGAGCGCGAGGGCCTCCTCGACCAGCTCGGCGTCGACCTCGACCAGCGCGGCAACGTCGTCCGCGACGGCGACTACAGGACGTCGGTGGACGGCGTGTACGCCGCCGGCGACATGGGCCGCGGCCAGTCCCTCATCGTCTGGGCCATCGCCGAGGGCCGCGCCGCCGCGCACGGCGTCGACGCGTACCTCACCGGCCGCACCGACCTGCCGTACCCGATCCCGCCCACGGAACGCCCGATCGCCTGATCCGCCGGTCCGCGGCGAAGGCCCCGGAGGCGCCATGCGCCTCCGGGGCCTTCGGTGTGTCAGCATCGGGGCATGGGAACCGCGCCGTCCGCCCTGGACACGGGCCTGCTGCGCCGCATGAGGCTGGCCCGGGACACCATGGACCGCGAGTGGGCCGAGCCCCTCGACGTGGCCGCCGTCGCCGCCCGCGCCGGCTACTCGCGCTACCACTTCGTGCGGCTGTTCAACGAGGTCTACGGTGAGACGCCGGGCGCCTACCTCGCGCGCCGCCGCGTCGAACGCGCCCAGGACCTGCTGCGCACCGCGAACCTGACCGTCACCGAGATCTGCATGCTCGTCGGCTTCACCAGCCTCGGCACGTTCTGCACCCGCTTCAAGCGGCAGGTGGGGATGACGCCCACGGAGTTCCGCAGGCAGGCCCGCGCCGGCGGATCGTCCACGATCCCCGGCTGCTTCGTGCTGCTCTGGGCGGGCGGATTCCGCACGGACTGAACCGTCCGGGCACCGCGCAATTATCGAGAAGCCCGCCCCGCGACCCGCCTTCTACCGTGGACGCAACACCTGCTCAGAAGGGGAAATCCATGATCACCAAATTGGGGCTGGCGACCGTCTGGGTCCTCGACCAGGACGCGGCCAAGCGGTTCTTCACCGAGAAGCTCGGCCTGGAGGTCCGCGACGACATGACGCTCGGCGACGGCGGGATGCGCTGGCTCACGCTCGGCGCCAAGGACCAGCCCGACCTCAGCCTCGCCCTCATGGTCCCCGGCCCGCCCACCATGGACCCCGAGTCCGCCGCGCAGATGAAGGCGCTCATCGCCAAGGGCGTCCTCGGCGCCGGGGCCTTCAACACCGACGACTGCCAGGCCGACTACGAGGCGATGTCCGCCAAGGGCGTCGAGTTCGTGCACGCGCCCGAGAAGCGCCCCTACGGCATCGAGGCCGTCTTCCGCGACGACTCCGGCTGCTGGTACAGCCTCACCCAGCCGTTCGAGAAGCTCGACGAGAGCGCGCCCTGGGGCGGCTGCGCCGGCTGAGTCCCCGTGGCCGATGGGATCGCCGCGGGCGCGCGATTCCCACGTCGCCCATCGTGTGCTCGGGGCGGGTCGTGTGCTCGGTCCCGGTTGTGGTCTCGGGGACGGTCGGCTACGGTCCCGCCAGGCCCGGCCACCCACCGCTGGGGTGGCCGGGCCCACCGGGTTCCGGGCTGTGGCCGTTTCCTACAAGACCGGCCGGGTGCGGCCGTCCTAGGTTGGCCCCATGAAGTTCCTGGACCACACCGATCTCGACCGCGCCGCCGAGTTCATGCGGCTCAACGGCCGCCTCATCGACCGTCACCGGTTCGCCATGCACTTCCGCGGCGGGCCCGCCGCGCCCGTGCTCGCGGCCCTGCGCCCCTACGAGAACCCCGACGGCGGATACGGCCACGCGCTCGAACCCGACCTGCGCGGCGAAGGCAGCCAGCCCGTCCCCGCCCAGCACGCCCTGGAATTCCTCCACGAGGCCGGAGCGGACGGCGACCCCGCCGTCACGCGCATCGGCGACTACCTGACGTCCATCACCGCCGCCGGCGGGGGAGTGCCCTTCGTCCTGCCGACCGTCCGCGACGCCCCGCACGCCCCCTGGTGGCAGACGCCCGACGACCCGCCGGGCGGCATCAACCCCACGGGAGCCCTCGCGGGGCTCCTCCACCGGGCCGGGGCCGACCACCCCTGGCTCGGCCCCGCCACGGACTTCTGCTGGCGCCACCTGGAGAACGCGGACACCGAGCCCGGCGCGTACGACATCCTCGCCATCCTGGCCTTCCTCGACCACGTGCCCGACCGCGAGCGCGCGGAGGCCGCGTTCACCCGCCTTCGCGACACCCTCGCCGCCCACGCGCACAGCGATCACCAAGCCCCGCTCGACTTCGCCCCGGACCCGGGCGGATACGGGCGCCGCCTCTTCACCGGCGACGTCATCGACGCCGGACTCGACGCCCTCGTCGACGCGCAGGACGACGACGGCGGCTGGGACGTCGCCTTCCCCATCTGGACGCCGATCACCCGCCCCGAATGGCGCGGCCTCGTCACCGTCGAGAGCCTCAGGACCCTGCGCGCCCACGGCAGGTTCAAGCCCTAGGGCACGGGCCCCGGGTCACAGCAGGTTCCGGACGGGCTCGCCCGCCAGCTCACGCACCTCGTGCGCGAAATGCGCCTGATCGGCGTAGCCCGCCGCGAACGCCGCGCCCGCCAGCGGCTCGCCCGCCCGCGCCAGCCGCAGCGCCCGCTGGAAGCGCAGCACCCGCTGCAGCGTCTTCGGCCCGTACCCGAACGCCGCGAGCGACCGGCGCCGGAGCTGCCGCTCGCTGAGGCCGACCCCGTCCGCCACGCCCCGCACGGACTGCCCGGCCAGCCCCGCCACCACCGCCGGGACGACCGGGTCGGCCGGCCGCATCCGCTCCCGGACCGCGGCGACCAGCGCCGCCCGCGGATCGGGCGCCAGGGCGACCGCCTCGGCCAGCCGGTCCGCCTCGGCGCCCCACAGGTCCCGCAGCGGCAGCCGGGCGTCCCGGATCGCGTCCGCGGGGACGCCCAGCACCGGCGGCGCCGTCCCCGGCACGAACCGGACCGCCACCGTGGTGTCACCGGGGTTCACGACCGCCGGGAGCGGGCCGGTGTCCGGCCCGGCCACGAGGATCCCCGACGGCGACCACATCAGGTCCACGCATCCGTCGGGCACGACCCGCTGCGTGAACGGCTCGGCGTCCCGGGGGAGCGCCGCCGTCCAGGAGCACGCCAGCCCCGTCTCGGGGAACTCGCGATAGCCGGTCGGACTCACATATCCCTGCATATCACCCCCGCTCGCGGGCAGGGCCACGGGAAACCTCAATGACACGGGAGAGAAAGCCATGCCGGACAACGATCTCCAGGGCAGGACCATCGCCTTCCTGTGCGCCCCCGAAGGCACGGAGCAGATCGAGCTCACCGAACCCTGGGAGGCGATCGAGCAGGCGGGCGGCACGCCCCGCCTCGTCTCCACCCAGTCAGGCCGCCTCCAGGCGTTCGATCACCTCGACAAGGCCGACACCTTCCAGGTCGACACCACCGTCGACGTCTCCGACCACACCGAGTTCGACGGCCTCCTCCTGCCCGGCGGCGTCGCCAACCCCGACTTCCTGCGCACCCGGCCCGGCGCCGTCGCGTTCGCCAGGTCCTTCTTCGACGCGGGCAAGCCCGTCGCGGTCATCTGCCACGCGCCGTGGACGCTCATCGAGGCCGGCGTCGTCCGCGGGCGTACGCTGACCTCGTACCCGAGCGTCCGGACCGACCTGCGCAACGCCGGGGCCACCTGGGTGGACGAGGAGGTCAAGGTGTGCGAGGGCGGTCCGAACGTGCTCGTCAGCAGCCGCGGCCCCAACGACCTCAAGGCGTTCTGCCAGGCCGCCGTCGAGGCGTTCAAGCGCTGAGGACCGATGTGGTCTAGACCTCTGAGCTAGACCATTCGGTGAACCTCGGGCGACCATGTCCTGCATGAATATCCGTACCGGCGGGTAACTAAGTACGGTTGTGCACGTGACCCGTCGAGCGAAGATCGTCAGCACCATCGGCCCCGCCTGCTCCGGCACCGAGCAGATCAGCGCCCTCGTCGAAGCCGGAATCGACGTCGCCCGCCTCAACATGAGCCACGGCGACCACGCCGTCCACGAAGAGGTCTACCACCGGATCAGGGCGGCGGCCGACGCCGCCGGGCGCGGCGTCGGCATCCTCGCGGACCTCCAGGGCCCCAAGATCCGCATCGGGCGCTTCCCCGACGGGCCCGTGCGCCTCACCCTGGGCGATGACTTCACCATCACCACCGACGACGTCCCCGGCACCCGCCGCGAGGTCTCCACCACCTACGAGGGCCTCCCCGGCGACGTCGGCCCCGGCGACTCGATCCTCATCGACGACGGCCGCGTCGCCCTCAAGGTCACCGCCGTCGACGGCACCTCCGTCCGCACCACCGTCACCGTCGGCGGCATGGTCTCCGACAACAAGGGCCTCAACCTCCCCGGCGTCCCCGTCAGCGTCCCCGCCCTCACCGCCAAGGACGAGGAAGACCTCCGCTGGGCACTGCGCCTCGGCGTCGACCTCGTCGCGCTCTCCTTCGTCCGCACCCCCGCCGACGCCGACATCTGCTACCAGATCATGGAAGAGGAGGGCGTCCGCGTCCCCCTCATCGGCAAGATCGAGAAACCGCAGGCCGTCGAACGCCTCCCCGAGATCGTCGCCGCCTTCGACGGCATCATGGTCGCCCGCGGCGACCTCGGCGTCGAACTGCCCCTCGAACAGGTCCCGATGGTGCAGAAACGCGCCATCGAACTCTGCCGCGAGAAGGCCCGCCCGGTCATCGTCGCCACCCAGATGCTCGAATCCATGATCTCCGCGCCGCGCCCCACCCGCGCCGAGACCTCCGACGTCGCCAACGCCGTCTTCGAGGGCGCCGACGCCGTCATGCTCTCCGGCGAGACCAGCGTCGGCCAGTACCCCATCGAATCCGTCCTCACGATGAGCCGCATCGTGCAGACCGCCGAACAGGCCGCACTCCACGCCACCCACACGCTCGAACGCATCCCCGAGACCGTCGGCGGCGCCATCGCCCGCGCCGCCGCCGAGGTCGGCGCCATCGTCGGCGCCGAGGCCCTCGCCGCCTTCACCATGTCCGGCGAGACCGCCCGCCGGCTGTCGCGCTACCGCTCCCCGATCCCCCTGATCGCGTTCACGTCCGTGCCCGCCATCCGCGGCCGCCTCGCCCACGTCTGGGGCGTGGAGACCTTCATCGTCCCCCAGGTCGACCACACCGACGCCATGTTCGGACAGGTCGAGCAGGCCCTCCTCGAACTCGGCCGCGTCCAGAAGGGCGACAAGGTCGTGGTCGTCGCCGGATCGCCCCCCGGCACCCCGGGCTCCACCAACGCCCTCCGCGTCCACAGCATCGGCGACGCCATCACCGTCCAGCACTGACGGGCCGCCCACCGCGCGAACCGCACCCCGCGCGGTGCCCCGGCCCGCCCGGATCAGGTCACCGCCCGGTCTCATTTCCACCGCACTACGAAAACATCGCAAAGGGCGGTCAAGAGCCGAAGAAATGAGTAGGACGATCTCGTAACGGGTCCACCACGGCCCTTTTCAATCCGTTCCCTCTCCCTTACGGTCCGGGCAAGATCGACCGCTCCTGATCGGTGGTGTGATGGACCTCAACGAAACACTCGGCGATGCCAGCAGCTTCATCTGGGGACCCTGGCTCCTGATCCCGCTGCTCCTGCTCACCGGGCTCTACCTGACGATCCTTCTGCGCGGGCTCCAGGTCCGCCACTTCCGCCTCGCCTTCCGGCTCGCGTTCGGGCGCAGCGACACCGAGGCCGAAGGCGACATCACGCATTACCAGGCGCTGTCCACCGCCCTGGCCGCGACCGTCGGCGTCGGCAACATCGCCGGTGTCGCGACGGCGATCGCCCTCGGCGGTCCGGGCGCGGTCCTCTGGATGTGGTTCACCGGCATGGTCGGCATGGCCACCAAGTACAGCGAGGCGTTCCTCGGCGTACGCTTCCGCCGCACCGACGCCGCCGGCGAGCAGGGCGGCGGACCCATGCACTACCTCAGGAACGGCATCAAGGGCCCGACCGGCCTGATCCTCGGCGGGTTCTTCGCCGTCGCCGGCGCCCTGGCCGCGTTCGGCATCGGCAACATGACCCAGGCCAACACCGTCGCCGCCAACGTGGAAGAGGAGTGGGGCCTCGACCCGCTGATCACCGGCGCCATCATCACGGTCCTCGCCGGTGTGGTCATCCTCGGCGGCATCAAGACCATCGGCCGCGTCACCAGCGCCTTCGTGCCGGTGATGATCGTCCTCTATGTCGTCGGCGCGGCGGCGGTCCTGGCGTTCAACCTCGAAGAGATCCCGAGCGCGATCAGCCTCATCTTCTCCGACGCGTTCAGCGGCACCGCCGCGGGCGGCGGCTTCGCCGGCGCCGGCGTCGCCGCCGCGATCCAGTACGGCGTGGCACGCGGCATCTTCTCCAACGAGTCCGGCCTCGGCACCGGCGGCATCGCCGCCGCCGCGGCCAAGACCACCCACCCGGTCCGGCAGGCGCTGGTGTCGATGACCCAGACCTTCATCGACACCCTCGTCGTGGTCAGCTTCACCGCCCTGACCATCATCATCACCGGCGTCTGGAAGGACTCCGGCGAGGACGAGGCCGCCAGCTGGACCGCCCGCGCGTTCGACGCGGGCCTGCCCGGCGACTGGGCCAGCGTCATCGTCACCCTGAGCGTGATCTTCTTCGCGTTCTCCACCCTGCTGGGCTGGTCCTACTACGGGGACCGCTGCGTGGAGTTCCTGTTCGGCCGCAAGGCGGTCTTCCCCTACCGCGTGCTCTTCATCATCATCGTGTACGTCGGCGCGACGACCACCCTCACCACGGTCTGGACCTTCTCCGACGTGATGAACGGCCTCATGGCGCTGCCCAACCTGATCGGCCTGCTCATCCTGTCCCCGCTCGTCTACCGCGAGACCCGCGCCTACTTCCGGGACCGCCCCAAGGAGGAGAAGGCCGTCGACACCGTAGAGAAGTAAGCAGAAGCCACAGGAAGGACGCCGGGCCTGACCGAGCATCAGGCCCGGCGTCACTCCACCCGCTCAGTACTTCGGCCCCACGAACTCATCCAGCCGCGCCACCGCCTCCCGCTTCGCGACCGAGATGTTCTTCTTGTTCATCTGCGCCCACGCGATCCCCAGCCGATCCAGCGCATCCGTGAAGAGCCGCTGGATGTCCAGCGACACGTTCGTGAAGTTGTACCGCGGGTACTCGTACCATCGGTCTCCGCTCTTGAACTGCCGTCGTATCCGGTTGATGGAGCGGCAGCCATCCGAGTGAATCAGCCCCCGCACGAACTCCTCGGTGAACTCGTCCACGATCTCTTGCTGCCAGGTCACCAGCGCGATCTTCCGCTCGTGCTTCCGCCCCGGCCCATGCTGCGGAAACAGACAGGGCAAGTGCTTGGAGTAGACACCAACGTTCGTGCACCCTCTGGACTGGCGGCGTCCCACCATGTGTTCGGGCATCACCTTGGCGATCGCTTCCGCCGCTCGGTCGATGAGCCCGGGCCAGGCGTCGGCGCAGGTGATTTCGAGCCGGTAGACGCTCTCGCGGTGCGTCTTTGCGATATGACCGTCTCCGAGGTAGAGACCGAGGAGGTAGGCGTACTCCCTCATGTCGAACTCTCGGCCGTGGCAGCGGGGGCATTGCGACCTTCCGGTCGCTGTGGCCTTTCCGGGATATTTCCGCCAGTAACCCAAGGTCGACGGCGGGACCCCGGTTTGACGATGGACTTCGGCGACTGTGAGGCCCGAGCTCAGTAAGCGCTGGGCCAGCTGGCGCGTTTCTGGAGCATGCATGCCCGCATGGTCTCGTCGACCACTGACAGTTCGAAGACGGTCACCGTCGGTGCTGAATCTGGAACGAGTCCCGATGTGAGGGGCGCGCATATCTTCGTCGCGCATGCCCGAGTGACGGATCTATCTAAAGTGCCCCGAGTGGGATTCGAACCCACACTTGATGTGGTTTGAGCACATTTCCTCTGCCATTGGGATATCGGGGCTTATGTCTGGATAAACCGGACATTGTGCTTGTGGGGTCTTACTGCGCGCCGTAGGGGCGACCGCAACCAGGGTAGCGGGTTTCGGTAGGGTCGGGTGCGTGGAGAGCGCTCGGCGAGTTGTGATCGCGGAAGACGAGGCCCTGATCAGGCTGGACCTGAAGGAGATGCTTCAGGAGGACGGCTACGAGGTCGTGGGGGAGGCGGGGGACGGCGAAACGGCCGTGCGGCTGGCCGCCGAACTGAAGCCGGACCTGGTGATCCTCGACGTCAAGATGCCGGTGCTGGACGGGATCTCGGCGGCCGAGCGCATCTCGGCGGACCGGATCGCGCCGGTCGTGATCCTCACGGCGTTCTCCCAGCGAGAGCTCGTCCAGCGGGCCACGGACGCGGGGGCGATGGCCTACCTCGTCAAGCCCTTCTCCAAGACCGACCTCGCGCCCGCGATCGAGATGGCGGTGAGCCGCTACACCGAGATGCGGGCGCTGGAGGCGGAGGTCGCGGGGCTGCAGGAGCGGCTGGAGACCCGCAAGGTGGTCGATCGCGCCAAGGGTCTGCTGCAGGAGGCCAACGGGTGGACCGAGCCGGAGGCGTTCCGGTGGATCCAGAAGGCCTCGATGGACCGGCGGCTCACGATGCGCGCGGTGGCCGATACGGTCGTGGAGGAGCTCTCCCGGCAGCGCGATCGTCCTGACCAGGGCTAACGCTAGTCCGTTCTGTCACGTTCTGCGAACGATTCGTTCACGACTCCGCTCTCGCCGCGTGCCGGTGACCGGCGCTTCGTTACGCTCGCCCCACATTTCCTGATGTGCGAGTAAAGGAGCCTGTGTGCGCCGAACACTGGCGGCCGCCCTGCTCGTCCTCGCCGCGATCATGCTGGTCACCCCGGCGGCGTTCGCGGCCGAGGGCGAGACGTTGGCAGGCACGGTGCGAGGTCCCGACCGCAATCCGGTCGCGGATATCGTGATCATGGTCAAGCAGGGCGACAAGGAGGTCGGCGAGGCCACGACGGGAGCCGACGGCACGTGGAGCGTCGAGCTGCCCGGACCGGGTCGCTACGACGTATCCCTCGACGTCCAGTCCCTCCCGCAAGGCGTGGTCATGCGCAACAAGGGGGGCGAGTCCCTCACCGACATCTCGGTGACGGAGGGCCAGGAGAAGAACGTGCTGTTCCCCCTGGCCGCCCCGGGGCAGGCCGGTGGGGGAGCGGACGGTGGTCCGGGCGGCCCGCAGGCGGACACGGGGCCGGGAACCGGTGAGCGGTTCCTCCAGCTGCTGCTGGAGGGGGTGCGGTTCGGCGCCATCATCGCGATCACGTCGGTGGGCCTGTCGCTGATCTTCGGTACCACCCGGCTCGTGAACTTCGCCCACGGTGAGATGGTGACGCTGGGCGCGGTGATCGCCTGGTTCCTGAACGTGCAGGGCCCCGGCTGGCAGCTGCTGCCGGCGGCCGCGCTGGCGGTGGTCGCCGGGGTGGGCATCGGAGGCGCGATCGAGAGGGGGATCTGGAGACCGCTGCGGCGGCGCGGCGTGGCGCTGATCCAGATGTTCATCGTCTCGATCGGCCTGGCGCTGCTGCTCCGGCACGGGATCCAGGTCTGGTTCGGGGCGACGGCCCAGCCGTACAACGACTACCAGATCCAGGACCGGCTGACCTGGGGGCCGCTGTCGATCACGCCGCGGGACCTGGCGATCATCGGCATCTCGTTCGCGGTGCTGTTCCTGGTCGGGCTGGGGCTGCAGCGCACGCGCATCGGCAAGGCGATGCGCGCGGTGTCGGACAACCGCGATCTCGCGGAGTCGTCGGGGATCGACGTCTCCCGGGTGATCTTGTACGTGTGGATGCTCGCCGGGGGCCTGGCGGCGCTCGGCGGGGTCTTCTACGGCGTCAGTGAGAACGTCTCCTTCAACATGGGGTTCCGATTGCTGCTGTTGATGTTCGCCAGCGTGATCCTCGGCGGGCTGGGCACCGCGTACGGCGCGATCGCGGGCAGTCTGGTCGTGGGAATCGTGGCGCAGGTGTCCACTCTGTGGCTTCCGGTGGAGTTGCAGAACGCGTGGGCGCTGGTGGTGCTCATCCTCGTGCTCCTGTTCCGGCCTCAGGGGATCCTGGGCCGCTCGGAACGAGTCGGATAGGGGGCGCGGCAGATGGACATCGTGGAGATCTTGCTGGCCTCGCTTCGCGGGGCGTTCGCGCCGGAGGCGGCGGTGTACGCGCTCGCCGCGATCGGCCTCAACGTGCACTTCGGCTACACGGGCCTGCTGAACTTCGGGCAGGTGGGCTTCATGCTGGTGGGGGCCTACGGCCTGGCGATCAGCGTGAGCACGTTCGGCTGGCCCATGTGGGTCGGTGTTCTGGTCGGCATGGCGTGCGCGGCGGTTCTGGCGCTGCTGCTGGGCGTCCCGACACTGCGATTGCGGGGCGACTATCTGGCGATCGTGACGATCGCCGCGGCCGAGATCATGCGGTTGGTCTACCGGGCGGAGTTCGCCAACGAGGTGACCGGCAGCGTGTACGGGCTGCAGCAGTTCGCGACCCCGTTCTTCGAACTCAATCCGATCCCGTCCGGCTCGTACGGGTTCGGGCGGTTCTCCTACTCCGATCGTGACCTGTGGGTGATGATCGTGGGCTGGGGCCTGGTCGCGCTCGTGGCGGTCATGGTGTATCTGCTGATGCACAGCCCGTGGGGCCGGGTCCTCAGGGGGATCCGGGAGGACGAGGACGCCGTGCGCGCCCTGGGCAAGAACGTCTTCGGCTTCAAGATCCAGAGCCTGCTGCTCGGCGGCGTGATCGGTGGTCTGGCCGGCGTGATGTTCGCGATCGGCTTCCAGTCGGTGCAGCCGGACACGTTCAACCCCGAGATCACGTTCTTCCTGTGGACGGTTCTGCTG
>NZ_SMKK01000206.1 GCF_004348425.1 Actinomadura sp. 7K507 | reverse complement strand
CCAGAAGAGGGCGGCCGTGGCTATGACCAGGGCCAGGGCCGCAGCGGTCTTGGTGGGCCATGTGCCGGGTAGGCGGCGCCAGATCCAGGCGTACACGAGGGGCTCCTATGCCTGCTTCACGCGGGGGACTGCGGACGCCAGTTCACCGAAGATGATCATGCGCTTGGCTGCGGAGAACTTGGGGTGGCAGGTGGTGAGGGTGATCAGGGGGTCGGTGGGCTTGCGGTCGGGGCGGCCCGGGACGGGCGCCGTGACCTCGGTGGCCGAGGGTTTCACGATCTTGCGGTCCGTGACCTTGTAGACGTACTGCTTCTCGCGGGTGTCGATGAGGATCTCGTCGCCGCGGTCCAGCTCGCCCAGGCGGTTGAAGGGGGCGGAGTAGGTGGTGCGGTGGCCGGAGATCACGAAGTTGCCGACCTCGCCCGGCCCGGCGGTACCGGGGTAGTGCCCGGGGCCCTTGCGCAGGTCGTCGCGGTCCACGCCCTCGATCACGACGAAGCTCCAGTCCTCGCCGAAGCTCGGGATGCGGATCATCGCCAGTCCCTCCCCGAGTTCAACCTTCTCAGTGGTGACCTTGGAGGCTCTCCACTGGCTCAGCATCTCGTCGCTGAGGCGGTCCTGCTGGTCCTGGGTGTAGCGGCCGGTGCCCCACAGGGTGTAGGTGACGAAGAGCATGAAGACCAGTCCGGCGGTGATGCACAGTTCGCCCATGCCACGGATCAGCGTCCGCACCGGTGCGTCCTCCTCGGGGGTCTGGCCGGCTAGTCCGGCACCGTAGCGTGCTTCATCGTCACGTTGCCGGTGTAGGGCGGCGGCGAGTACACGACGCCCTGGAGGATCAGGGTATTGCCCACGCAGCGGACGGCGCTCGTCGAGATCACCCGCTGGTCCATGATCTGCAACGCGCGGGCGCCGCCTGCCCACAGGGCGTTCACGACGGCCTGCACGTCGCTCTCGTGGACGACGAGGTCGTCGGGGTGGACGCCGGGGGGCGGTTCGTCGGGCGGCGCGTCGTCCAGGGAGACGCGGACGGCGGGCCCGCCGAGCGCGGTGAAACCGGCGCCGGCGCGGGCCTGTTTCGCTCTCGCGTGGTGACGTGCGGTCGCTCGCGAGATACGGTCGATCTCGTGGCGGAGGCGCCGGTACTCGGCGCGCTGCTGGCGGCCGCGCCGCTGTTCCGCGGCGATGAGCTCGGTGATCTCGGTGGGGCCCTGCTCGCGCAGGCCGGTACCGCGGGCCGTGCTCGCGCTCGCCGCGAACAGGGCGCCCGCGAGTAGCGTGACAACTGGGAGGATGCTTCCCCACGCTGGACGCCGTACTCTGCTCACCAGCGACTACGCTAACCGACAAACCACCCATGCGCGGTCCGGCGCTCCGGCCGCCGGGACGCCCGAGGAGACCGACCAACCGTGGCCAAGTCGAAAACCCGCAAGAAGGCCGTCTACACGCCTCCGCAGAAGTCCAAGGGCCCCGAGGTCAGCCCCCGCTGGCTGGTGCCGACCATGATCGGGCTGTGGCTCATCGGGCTGATCTGGATCGCCGTCTTCTACGTGACGGCCAGCACCGGTACCGAGATCCCGTACATGACCGACCTCCACAACTGGAACCTGGGGATCGGATTCACGGCGATCATCCTGGGCGTGATCCTGTCCACCAAGTGGCGCTGACAGCGAGTTATCCACAGGTCGGGGAGGGGCAACCCCGGCTTTCCCCAGGTTTTCCACAGGCGAGGGCGCGGACGCCGCATGGCGTGACGGCGTCCGCGCTCACGGCTACCCCATCGCCGGGGTCAGTTCCGCCGTCCTGACGGCCACCAGCGCCAGGAGCAGCGCCAGCGTGACGAGCGGTGCCCCGATGTGCAGCAGCCTCCGCTGCGCGGCGGGCGCGTAGGCGAAGGCCGCCGCGAGCACCGCGCCCACCACCAGGCCGCCGACGTGCCCCTCCCAGGAGATGCCCGGCACCGAGAACGTGATCACCAGGTTGATCACCAGCAGCACCACGATCGGCCCGATCGGCCCGCCCAGCTTCCGGCCGACCACGAAGAACGCGCCGAACAGGCCGAAGATCGCGCCGGACGCGCCGACCGCCGAGGCCGCCGGGGCTCCGACCAGGTACAGCAGCACCGAGCCGCCCAGCCCCGACAGCACGTACAGGGCCAGGAAACGCCACCGTCCGAGCACCTGCTCCAGCGCGGGGCCGATCGCGTACAGCGCCCACATGTTGAACAGGATGTGGGTGATGCCGAACGTCCCCCCGCGCTGGTGCAGGAACATCGTGGTGAACAGCCGGTACCACTCGCCCTCGGCAACCCCGCCGACCTGGCCGTCGGGCAGCAGGCCCCGGCCCAGCATCATGAACTCCCACACGACGCGCCATGACGCCAGCTCGGCGAGGTACGCCAGTACGCACGCGCCGATGAGCGTGTAGGAGACTACGGGGACCGCCGACGTGGAGCCCCGCGCGCCGAGGACCGTCCGGGGAACCGCCTTGCGGACACCCCGGTTGCCCTCGGTGACGCATTCCACGCACTGGTGCCCCACCGCCGCGTCCCGCATGCACTCGGGGCAGATGTAACGGTCGCACCGGGTGCAGCGCACATACGTCTCCCGGCCCGGATGCCGGTAGCAGGTCGGCACCGAGGTCTCGGGGGCGGGACTGTGTTCTGTGCTCATTCTGGGGCTCCGTGGGGCCGGTACGGGTCTCACCCGCTGTCAGGTCTCACAGTATGAAACGACTAGCGGCGTTCGATCGTCACCGACTGGATGACGACGTCCTGCTCCGGACGGTCGTTGCGGCCCTTCGGGACGTTGCCGATCCGGTCGACGACGTCGGTGCCCTCGATGACCTTGCCGAAGATGGTGTGCCGGCCGGTCAGGTGCTGGGTGTGGGCGACACTGAGCGTGATGAAGAACTGGGAACCGTTGGTTCCGGGCCCCGCGTTGGCCATCGCCAGCAGGTAGGGCCGGTTGAACTTCAGGTCCGGGTGGAACTCGTCCTTGAACTCGTAGCCCGGACCGCCCGTGCCGGTGCCCAGCGGGTCACCGCCCTGGAGCATGAACTGGTCGATCACGCGGTGGAAGACGGTGCCGTTGTAGAGCGGCTCGTTGCTCTTCTGGCCGGTACGCGGGTCGTGCCAGGTCCGGTTGCCCTCCGCCAGGTCGACGAAGTTCGCCACCGTCTCCGGCGCGTGCTCCGGGTAGAGCTGGATCACGATCTTGCCGAGCGACGTGTTGAGCGTCGCGAAGATCTCGTTGGCCACGCTGACTGCCTCCTCGTGGAGTTGGTCCGTACCTCTGGACGCGAGGGGACCGGCCGAAAACGGTCACCCTGTGTGTTCGGACGATTGCAGATACAGGGTTTACCTTCCTCACTTCGGGAAGGGTGCTCGACAGGACCTCGCAAACAGGGAGGTTAGCGTGTCCCTAATGATCAGTATCCGCCGGAAGCCGCAGGAGGAAGCACTCACGCGGTTCGGCCGCGCTCAGGAGATGGCCCGGCAAGGCGTCGAGTCGTGCCGTCAGGGTGCCTCCTCCGCGGCGGAGCGGATCAAGCCCGCCGCGGATGAGCGTGTGATGGTCGTCCGCAGCTGGAGCGCACCGAGGCTCCGGCAGGCGGCCCGGTATGTGGAGACCGGGCTCGCTCCGCGGGTGAGCATGTTCTTGACCGACACCGCGCACCGGGTGGAGCCGCCGAAGAAGGCCAAGTCCGGACGCGGCGCCCTCATGGCGATGATGGGGGTGGTCGCCGCCGTCGGCGTGGCCGGTGTGGTGGCGACACGACGTGACACCATCCGTGATCTGGCCAAGGGTTCCGGTGAGCAGTCGGGGGAGGCCACCTCGGCCGACTCCATGACGGTCACCGGCGCCGACGTCGATGGTCAGGTCCACTCTCCGCACTAGCGTGAACGGGTTTCATCCCGCCGAGGATGAAGGCGTTCATCGGAGGGCCCGGTCGCTTGCGGCCGGGCCCTCCGCCGTTGCCCGGCCGTGCATCGTTTGATCTCGTCCCTCCCACCCCCACGGTTACTACCAACCGGTACGGTGAACGCCATGTCACCGAAGCGCTCGATCCGGCAGGCGCTGGCGGCCCGGGCCGGGGACCGGGCGCGCCGGGGCGTGCACGCCGCCGTCCACCACGCCTGGGAGTGGATCCAGCGGCACGGCGAGATAACCCCGCTGACACCCGGCCGCCGCAAGTTCGCCTACCTGGGCGAAGGCGCGTGCATCGGCTTCCCGGTGGGCGCCATCTACGGCGAGCCGTGGATCTCGATCGGCGACCACACGCTGGTCGGCACGCACGTCACGATCTCTGCGGGGTTCGTCCCCGGGCTCGACCTCGGGCCGGACGTCATCGTCCGCATCGGCGCGAGCTGCTCCCTGGGACGCGGAACCCACATCGTCGGGCACCAGTCCATCGACATCGGCGACGACGTCTTCACCGGCCCGAACGTCTACATCACCGACCAGAACCACACCTACGGCGACGTGCACACGCCCATAGGCCGCCAGTGGCCGGAGAACAACCCCGTCGTCATCGGCGACGGGTGCTGGATCGGAACCGGCGCGATCGTCCTCCCCGGCACCCGGCTCGGCCGCAACGTCGCCGTCGCGGGCGGCGCGGTCGTCCGCGGCGAGTTCCCCGACCACGCGGTCATCGGCGGCATCCCCGCCAAGATCCTGCGCAGCCACGACAAGGAGAACGGCTGGCAGCCGCCGCTGCGCGCCGATCCCCTCATGTCGCTGGACGAGCTGGCCGCGCTCTCCGTGGACGGCCTCGAAGGCCTCCAGATCCTCCAGGACAAGCTCCGCGAGGAGACCGCCTCCCGCGATGACGGCGTCCTCCGCGAGGAGGCCGGCTAGCCGGACAGCACCGCCGCGAGAACGACCGCGAGCAGCGTCACGCCAATGGCCAACCCGTAGATGAGCGCCAGCGTCGATTTCCCCTGGCGTTCGGTGGGTTGGTACGCGAGGACTCCCCGGTTGTAGATCGTGCGTGGAGCCATGTAATACAGCAGCACGGGCTGCCCCGCGCGCGTGTCGACGGTGAGTTCCGCCCGCCCGGTCTTGATCCCGTAGTACAAGCACCAGACCCGCACCGGCCAGACCCCCGGCGGCAGCGGCACAGGGTTGTCGCCGACCTGCAGAGTGATCCGGGGTGAGTCACCGATCTGCGCCATGAGCGGCAGCCTCATGGAGCTCGCCCCGTGCCGCCCCGCCATGGCCGCCGTCTCGACGCGGATCACGACCGGCGCCTGTGCTCCGCCGGCCGCCCCCCACGTTTCCTGCCCGTAAACCACCGCTCGCCCTCCGTCCACGCCCGCCCATGATCGCCACACCTACGACGCGGACGCCGTCCGCCGGGTGCCGGAAGTATCGAAAGGGCCTGAAACAGGCGAAGCCCCGCCCGTCGCGGGCGGGGCTCCTGGTCGGCCTGTCAGGTGTTGCGGGCGGGGCGGCGGTCGCCGCCCTGCTGGCGGTTCGTCGGGCCGCCGCTGCGGCGGCTGCCGTGCGAGCCGCCGCCAGAGCGGGGGCCTCCGCCGCCGGAGTAGGAACCGCGGTGCTCGCCGTCGCGGGGACGGCCGCCGCCGTAGCCGCGGCCGCCGCGCCGTCCGCCGCCCTGGCGGCCCCGGCCGCCGCCGCCCTCGCGGCGCGGGCGCTCGGGGATGATCGGGCCCTCGATCGGGATGCCGGACGGCTGGCGGGCGCCGGTCAGCTTGACCAGCTCCGTGTCGCCGGTGGTGACCCGGGTGCGGGGCGCGTTGATGCCGGCGCGGCGCGTCATGGCGGACGTCGCGCGCACCTGGTGCGGCAGGACGAGCGTGACGACCGTGCCACTCTCACCGGCGCGGGCGGTGCGGCCCGCGCGGTGCATGTAGTCCTTGCTGTCCGCGGGCGGGTCGACGTGCATGACGAGGGTCACGTCGTCGACGTGGATGCCGCGGGCGGCGACGTCGGTGGCGACCAGGACGCTGATCGAGCCCTCGCGGAACTCGGCGAGCGTGCGGGTGCGCAGGCCCTGGCTCTTGCCGCCGTGCAGGCCCGCCGCGCGGACGCCGACCTGGACGAGCTGCTTGGCGAGCCGGTCCACGCCGTGCTTGGTGCGGGCGAACAGGATCGTGCGGCCCTCGCGGTTGGCGATCTCGGCGGTGACGGCGGCCTTCTCCTTGGGCGCGACCAGCAGGAGGTGGTGCTCCATGGTGTCGACGGAGACGTCGACCTGGCCGATGGCGTGCGTCACCGGGTTGCTCAGGTAGCGCTTGACGAGGACGTCGACGTCCTTGTCGAGGGTGGCGGAGAACAGCAGCCGCTGCCCGCCGGGCTTGGCGGCGTCGAGGATGTCGGTGACGTCGGGCAGGAAGCCCATGTCGGCCATGTGGTCGGCCTCGTCCAGCACCGCGATCTCGATGTCGGACAGGTCGCAGGCGCCCTGCCGCATCAGGTCCTTGAGGCGGCCGGGGGTGGCGACCAGGATCTCGACGCCGCGGCGCAGCGCGTCGATCTGCTTGAACATGGACGTCTGGCCGATGACGGTCTTGAAGTGCAGCCCGAGTCCGCGGCCGAGCGGCTCGAGGTTGTTCTGGACCTGCTGGGCCAGCTCGCGGGTCGGCACGAGGATCAGCGCCAGCGGGCGCTTGGGGGCGGCCTTGCGGCCGGAGAGGCGGGTGAGCAGCGGCAGGCCGAAGGCCAGGGTCTTACCGGAGCCGGTCTGGCCGCGCCCGAGGACGTCGCGTCCCGCCATGACGTCGGGGATCGCAGCGGCCTGGATGGGGAACGGTGCGTCGATGCCCTGACGGGTCAGGACGTTCACCAGCGCCGGCGGCATGCCGAGCTCGGTGAAGGAGGGAACCCGCTCCTCGTCCGCGGTAGCGGGCATGGACGGGTTCTGTGCAGCGTCAGCTGTGGTCACGCATTACCTTCCGAGAGGGGGGCACGTCTCGGGAGGCACCACGGTATGAGTGGGCTGCAAGGACGAGCCGGACGCCATGGGGCGCCGAAGAATGATTCCTAGAGTCTAACGTCGCCGTGGGGGCTTCTTATGCCCCGCCCCGGTCGGAACATTCCACGTTATTCGCCTCAATGGGCATCAGCAGCCACAGAACACGGTGGTCACGGGGACCGCGAGGGGCCCGAAAATGCGCCGCGCGACGACACCCGCGGCGGGCGTCAGCGGGCGAGGGCGGGCCGCTCCGGGGGCCCGCCGTCCGGTGATCGGCGATGGCCGTCCGCTGTGAGGCACTTAACCACACTGCGTAGTACTACAGCTCGTAGTATGTCTGACAGGATGTAGTACTACAGCTTGTAGTAGATCCCCGGAGAGGCCCTCGCCCATGGACCCTGTCGACATCGCACGGTGGCAGTTCGGGATCACCACCGTGTACCACTTCCTGTTCGTCCCGCTGTCGATCGGGCTGTCCGCACTGGTCGCGGTCCTGGAGACGGCGTGGATCCGGACGGGCAAGACCGCGTACCTGCGGGCGACCAAGTTCTGGGGCAAGCTCCTCCTGATCAACTTCGCGATGGGGATCGTCACCGGGCTCGTCCAGGAGTTCCAGTTCGGCATGAACTGGAGTGACTACTCCCGGTTCGTCGGCGACGTCTTCGGCGCGCCGCTCGCCATCGAGGGGCTGCTCGCGTTCTTCGTCGAGTCGACCTTCCTCGGGCTGTGGATCTTCGGCTGGGACCGGCTCCCCAAGGTCCTCCACGTGATGTGCATGTGGCTGGTGTCGATCGGCACCGTGCTGTCGGCGTTCTTCATCCTCTCCGCGAACTCCTGGATGCAGCACCCCGTCGGCTACCGCATCGACGAGGAGACCGGACGGGCCGTCCTCACCGACTTCTGGGCCGTGCTGACCAACTCGACGCACCTCGCCGCGTTCCCGCACACGATCACCGCCGCGTTCGTCACGTCCGGCATGTTCATGGCCGGCGTCAGCGCCTGGCACCTGGCGCGCCGCAAGAACGTCGAGGTGTTCCGCCCGTCGCTCAAGCTGGCGCTGGCCGTCACCGCGGTCGCCTCGATCGGCGTCGCCGTCAGCGGCGACCTCCTGGGCAAGACCATGACCGAGCAGCAGCCGATGAAGATGGCCGCCGCCGAGGCGATCTACGAGACCGAGGCGCCCGCCGGGTTGTCCGTGCTCACCGTCGGGACGCTCGACGGCGACGAGGAGATCTTCGGCATCAAGGTGCCGGCCATCCTGTCGTTCCTGTCCACCGGCAGCTTCGACGGCCAGGTCCAGGGCATCAACGACCTCCAGGCCGAGGCGGAGGCCGCCCACGGGCCCGGCGACTACCGGCCGTTCGTCCCGGTCGTCTACTGGAACTTCCGGATCATGGTCGGGGTCGGGTTCGTCACCGCGCTGGTCTCGCTGGCCGGGCTGTGGCTGCTGCGGCGCGGGCGGCTCCCGTCCAGCCCGTGGGTGTACCGGATCGGGACGCTGTCGCTGGCGCTCCCGTTCATCGGCAACTCCGCCGGATGGATCTTCACCGAGATGGGACGCCAGCCCTGGTCGGTCTACGGCGTGCTCAAGACGTCGGCGAGCGTCTCGCCGAGCGTCGCCGCCGGCTCGATGCTCGTGTCCGTCGCCGCGCTGACCGCGCTGTACGGCGTCCTGCTGTTCATCCAGACCGGGCTGATGGCCAAGTACGCCAAGGCCGGACCGCCCTCGGAGGACGAGGTCCTCCCCGAGGATCCCGACGACAACGACCCCGACTCCGAGCGCTCGCTGGCGTTCGCCTACTGAGAGGGCCGCCGGTCATGGAACTCACCACCGTCTGGTTCATCATCATCGCCTTCCTGTGGACGAGCTACTTCTTCCTGGAGGGATTCGACTTCGGCGTCGGGATGCTCCTGCCCGTCCTCGGCCGCGACGACGTCGAACGCCGCGTCGTCATCAACACCATCGGTCCCGTCTGGGACGGCAACGAGGTGTGGTTCGTCGTCGCCGGCGCCGCCATGTTCGCCGCGTTCCCCGAGTGGTACGCCACCCTGTTCAGCGGCTTCTACCTGCCGCTGCTGTTCATCCTGCTCGCCCTGATCGTCCGCGGGGTCGCGTTCGAGTACCGGGGCAAGCGCGACGAGCCGCGGTGGCGCGCCCGCTGGGACAAGGCGATCTTCTGGGGCAGCCTCATCCCCGCGTTCCTGTGGGGCGTCGTGTTCGCGAACATCGTGCGCGGCGTGCCGCTGGACGCCGACCACGAGTTCACCGGGACGCTCGCCGGCCTGCTCAACCCGTACGCGCTGCTCGGCGGGCTCACCACGATGATCCTGTTCGTGCTGCACGGGGCGGTGTTCCTCGCGCTCAAGACGTCCGGGGACATCCGGACCCAGGCCCGCCGCGTCGCGGGCGTCGCCGCCGTCGCGGCCGTCGCCGCCGGCGGGAGCTTCCTGCTGATCACCCAGCTCGAGCACGGCAAGCCGGTGACCTGGCTGACCGCCGGGGGCGCCGCCGCCGGGCTGGTCCTGGCGGCCGCGGCCAACGGGCGGGGACGCGAGGGCTGGGCGTTCATCGGCACCGGAACCGCCATCATGCTCGCCGTCGCGACCCTGTTCACCGCACTGTTCCCGGACGTCATGCCCTCCACCCTCGGTGCCGCGAGCGGCCTGACCACCGAGAACGCCGCGTCGACCCCCTACACGCTGACGATCATGACGTGGGTCGCGCTGGTGTTCACCCCGATCGTGATGATCTACCAGGGCTGGTCGTACTGGGTGTTCCGCAAGCGCATCGGCACGTCCCACATCCCCGCGCGCAAGCCCGAGCAGGTCGGATGAAGCCCCTCGATCCGCGGCTGCTGAGGTACGCCCGGACGACGCGGATCTTCCTCCTGGCGTCCGTGGCGCTCGGCGCCGCGACCGCCGCGCTGATCATCGCGCAGGCGACGCTGCTCGCCGGCATGCTCACCCGGGCCTTCCTCGGCGGCGCGTCCCTCGCCGACCTGCGGACCCCGATGGTGCTGCTGCTCGCCGTCGTCCTCGCGCGAGCCCTCGTCGCGTGGCTGCAGGAGGTCGCGGCCCACCGCTCGTCCGCCGCGGTCAAGTCGCAGCTGCGCGGCCGGCTGCTCGCGCACTCGCTGCTGCTCGGCCCGCGGTGGCTGTCCGGCGAACGCAGCGGAGAACTGGCCACCCTCGCCACCCGCGGCGTCGACGCGCTGGACGACTACTTCTCCCGCTACCTGCCGCAACTCGTCCTCGCGGTGATCGTCCCGGCCGCCGTCGGGGCGCGGATCCTGCTCGGCGACTGGCTCTCCGCCGTGACGATCGCGGTGACGCTGCCGCTCATCCCGGTCTTCGCGATCCTGGTCGGCCTCACCACCCAGCGGAAGATGGACCGGCAGTGGCGGACGCTCTCCCTCCTGTCCGCCCACTTCCTGGACGTCGTCGCCGGGCTGCCCACCCTGAAGATCTTCGGCCGGGCACGGGCGCAGGCCGCCAAGATCCGCGAGGTCACCGACCGGCACCGGCGCGCCACCATGTCGACGCTGCGGATCGCGTTCCTGTCCGCGCTCGTCCTGGAAGTGCTGTCGACGATCTCGGTCGCGCTCGTCGCCGTGTCGATCGGGCTGCGCCTCGTCGAGGGCGGCATGGGCCTGGAGACCGCGCTGCTCGTCCTGATCCTCACGCCGGAGGCGTACCTCCCGCTGCGGCAGGTCGGCGCCCAGTACCACGCGAGCGTCGAGGGCCTCACCGCCGCCGGACGCGTCTTCGGGGTGATCGAGACGCCGCCGCCTCCCGCCGGCACGCGCACCGACGTCCCCGACCTGGCCCGCGCCACCCTCCGCCTGGAAGGCGTGACGGTCGCCTACGACGGGCGCGACGCCCCCGCCCTCGACGACTTCTCCCTCACCGTCCACCCAGGGGAGACGGTCGCGCTGACCGGCCCGAGCGGCGCCGGGAAGTCGACGGTCCTCGCCGTGCTCCTCGGCTTCGTCCGGCCCGACTCCGGCCGCGTCCTGGCCGACTGGGACGACCTCGCCCGGCTCGACCCGGACGCCTGGCGCGCCCGCATCGCGTGGGTGCCGCAACGCCCCCACCTGTTCGCCGGGACGGTCGCCGCCAACATCCGCCTGGGCCGCCCGGACGCGTCCGACGCCGAAGTCCGGGCCGCCGCCGGCGCCGCGAACGCGCTGGAGTTCGTCGACGCCCTGCCCCAGGGCCTCGGCACGCCCCTCGGTGAACGAGGCCTCGGCCTGTCGGGGGGTCAGCGCCAGCGCATCGCCCTGGCGCGCGCCTTCCTGCGGGACGCGCCGCTCCTCCTCCTGGACGAGCCGACCTCGAACCTCGACACGGAAAGCGAGGCGGCCGTCATCGAAGCCGTCCGCCGCCTGGCCGCCACCCGCACCGTGATCCTCGTAGCCCACCGCCCGGCCCTGACCGCCCTCGCCGACCGCACGATCCACCTCACCCCCGCGACGGTGACGACGTGATCATCCGGCTCATCAGGTTCGCTCGGCCGGCCCGGGGCCGGCTTGCCGTCGCCGTGGTGTTCGGTGTGCTGGCGCTCGGCAGCGGGGTGGGGCTGATGGCGACAGCGGCGTGGCTCATCTCGCGGGCCGCGCAGCACCCGCCGGTGCTGACGCTGATGGTCGCCGTGGTGGCCGTTCGTGCGTTCGGGCTGGGACGCGGCGTGTTCCGCTACGTGGAGCGTCTCTTCGGGCATGACGCGACGTTCCGGATACTCGCCGATCTGCGCGCGCGTGTGTACGAGCGGCTGGAACGGCTCGCGCCCGGTGGGCTTCCCTCGTTCCGTGGCGGCGACCTCCTGAACAGGCTCGTCGCGGATGTCGATGCCGTTCAGGACCTTTTCCTCAGAGTGCTGCTGCCCTGCACGGTCGCTGCCGTCGTCGGTGGTGCATCGGTCGGGCTGGCTTGGGCGCTGCTTCCATCGGCTGGACTCGTGCTCCTGTTCGCCTTGCTCCTCGCAGGCGTAGTCGCGCCCTGGCTGTCGGCCGTCATGTCACGGCGTGCCGAGCGCCAGACGACCGACCTGCGCGCCGAACTGACCTCACACGTCGTCGACACCCTCCAAGGCGCACCGGAACTCATCGCCTATGGCGCCGCACCCGCACAACTAGCCGAGGCCACACGCCTGGACCGCGACTTCACCCGCGCCTCAGCCCGTTCCTCCACCACCGCCGGGGTGGGGGCCGCCATCTCCGCCCTCGCGGGCGGCCTGGCCGTCTGGGGCAGTCTCGCCGTCGGTGTCCCGGCCGTCCGCTCAGGGATGCTCGACGGGGTGCTGCTCGCGGTGGTCGTCCTGCTGCCGCTGGCCGCATTCGAGGTCGTCGCAGGGCTCCCTCTGGCCGCCCAATACATGGAACGGGTCCGGCGTTCGGCCACGCGCATCTTCGCCGTCCTGGACAGCCCCGAGCCAGTACACGACCCGGACACCCCCACACCGCTGCCTGCCGCGCCCTACACGCTCTCGGTCGAGAACCTGCGAGCCCGGTGGACGCCCAGCGGACCGTCCGTCCTCAACGACCTCTCCCTGGACCTGACGCCAGGGCGACGCTGCGCGATCGTCGGTCCGAGCGGTTCCGGCAAGACCACGCTCACCGCCGTCCTCCTGCGCTTCCTAGAACCCGCCGGTGGACGGACGACCCTCAACGGCGTCGACCTCCACGCCCTCAGCGGCGACGACGTCCGCCGTGTCATCGGCCTATGCGCCCAGGACGTCCACCTGTTCGCCTCGACGATCGGCGAGAACGTCCGCTTGGCCCGTCCCACCGCCACCGACGACGAGATCCGGGACGCCTTGCGCCGCGCCCGCATCCTCGACTGGGCCGACTCACTGCCGCATGGGCTCGACACCCACGTCGGTGAGCACGGCGCTCAGGTGTCCGGTGGCCAGCGCCAGCGCATCGCCCTGGCCCGCGCCCTCCTCGCCGACTTCCCCATCCTGCTGCTGGACGAGCCCGCCGAGCATCTCGACATCACGACCGCCGACGACCTCACCGCCGACCTGCTGACCGCCACCGAGGACCGGACGACGCTGCTCGTCACCCACCGCCTCGCCGGCCTGGACGCCGTCGACGAGATCATCGTCCTCGACGCCGGGGGACGGGTCGCCGACCGCGGGGCCCACGCCGACCTGTCGTCCCGCCCCGGCCCCTACCGGTCCATGTGGCGGCGCGAGCGCACCACCGACCCCGTCCGCCCCATTTAAGGTAAATTATCCGAACCCATGTAAACCTGTCGCGGCCGCCATTCGTCGCTTCTCATTTGCAAATAATCCGGGGTTGTCGAGAACAATTCCCGAACGGCCGCCATCTCACCCCGTAACAGCTCCCAATCGACTGGAACGGGGGATTCCGCCGATGAACAACATCGTGCGCGCAGTGCTCGGCCTCATGGCCGTGCTCCTGGCACTGGGCACCGGACTCGGGGCGATGAGCGCCGCCAGCGCCGACGGCCCGGACACCGACCCGGCAGTGGTCAAGGCCATCCAGCAGCAGCCATGGGTCGAACTCGGCCCCGGCGACAGCGACTACCGCATCGCCTCCATGGGCTGCTACCTGGTGCAGTTCGAGGCCTACGACAACTGCAACCCGACGCCCGAGGGCGAGAACTGGCCCGCGGACTTCGGGGCCGCGCTCGAGAAGTACCAGGGATCGAAGGGCCTGCCCGCCTCCGGTGAACTCGACATCGAGACCTGGGGCGCGCTCCAGGACGACAACGGCGAGGTCGGCTCGGGCAGCGGCCTCACGTCCCAGGTCAAGGGCATCCAGTACGCGATGAAGGTCCTCCAGGACCCCTCGCTCGTCGTGGACGGGCAGTACGGCCCGGCCACCGTGAAGGCCGTCACGGCCTTCCAGGAGCGCAAGGAGATCGACGCCGACGGCATCTTCGGCCCGATCACCTTCCGCGCCGCGTTCGCCCAGGGCGCCGAGACCCAGGGCACCCCGGGCCGCTGACACAGGGCCCGGAAAAGGCCGCCCCGCGACCCGGAAAACGGGCCGCGGGGCGGCCGCCTCTCGCCGGACCTCACCGCTGCGGCTCCCCCGCCCGGACGCGGTTCTCCACCCGGACCAGCACCTCACCGAAGCTGCCCACCAGCATGCCGGACGAGCCGGCGATGAACAGCCAGACCCCGGCCCGCTGCAAATCGGCATACAGGAACAGCACGCTGCCGACGACAAAGGCGAGATTGCCGAAGATGCCGATACCGAGATGAATCCATGGAAAATCCGCCAGAAAGCCTCTGGCACGTGAACGCCGCACGGACAACCTTCACACAGAAAGGAAATAGTCCCGGGCAACCATACTGATCAAGTGCTCGGCGCAGCGGCACCCGCCAGGGCGCGCCGGCACCTCCACCGCCCCACGATGATCACCCCCCGTCCCGACCACTCCGCCGGGATGGCCGCGGCGTTATCTTGGGTCCGTGACGGGCGTCGGAAGGTGTCGCGCGTCGTCTCGTGGCTGTGGGAGCGGGCACTGGGCCGGACCGAGCTGAAATGAGCGACAACCGGCCTGGCGACCGAACAGCGGCCGGCGGCAGGCTCCGAAGCGACATTTGGAGGTTGCCATGAAGATCCTGGGAGAGCGCGCCGTAGTCCTCGGCGGCGGCATCGCCGGGCTGCTCGCGGCCAGGGTGCTCGCCGACGCCTACACCGAAGTCGTGATCGTGGAGCGCGACGAACTCCCGGACGGCCCCGGACACCGCCGCGGCGTACCGCAGGGACGGCACACCCACGCCCTCCTCGCCCGCGGCCACTCCGCGCTGGAGGAACTCTTCGACGGACTCACCGCCGAACTCACCGCGAGCGGGGTACCGGCCGGCGACATGCTCGCTGACACGCGGGTCTACCTCAGCGGCCACCTCCTGCGGGCCGCGCCGTCGGGGCTGACGATGCTCGGCGTGAGCCGTCCGCGGCTCGAGGCGTCCATCCGGGCGAGGGTCCGGGCGCTGCCGGGGGTGACCGTCCTCGACCGCTGCGACGTCTCCGGGCTCGTCGCCGATCCCGGCGGCGGGCGGGTGACCGGGGCCCGGGTGATCCGCCGCATCGACGGAGACGCCGAAGAGACCGTCCCCGCCGACCTGGTGGTGGACGCCACGGGACGAGCCTCACGCACACCGCTGTGGCTCGACTCGCTCGGCCATCCACGCCCGCCGGTGGCCGAGGTGCCCATCGGAATCTGCTACACCAGCCGCACCTACCGCCCCGCCTCCGGCGCGCTCAACGGCCACCTCGCCGTCATCACGGCCGCGACACCCGACCACCCCCGCGGCGGTGCGCTCCAGGTGACCGAGGGCGGCGACTTCCTGCTCAGCCTCTACGGCGTCCTCGGCGACCGTCCGGCCACGGACCCCGAAGGCTTCGACGCCTTCGCCGCCGGCCTGCGCTTCCCGGACATCCACCGGGTGCTGCAGGACTCCAAGCCGCTGACCGACCCCGTCCCGTACCGTTTCCCCGCCAGCGTCCGCCACCGCTACGAACAACTGCCCCGCCTCCCGGACGGCCTGCTCGTCATCGGGGACGCCGTCTGCACGTTCAACCCCGTCTACGGCCAGGGCATGAGCGTCGCCGCACTCGAAGCCCTGGTACTGCGCCGACACCTCAAGCGGGAAACGGCACCGCAGCCAATGCGGTTCCAACGCGACATCGGCCGGATCATCGACACCGCCTGGACGATATCCGCCAAGGCCGATCTCGCCTACCAGAACACAGGCACCCGCTCACCGTCCCGTTTGATCGAGCGCTACATCACCCGAATCCACCAAGGCGCCACCCAAGACCCAGCCCTGGGCCGCGCCTTCCTCCGAGTAGCCGGCCTGATCGACCCACCCACCGCACTCCTACGCCCCACAACGGCGACCCGAGTACTCCGCCAAACCCTGCGCTTCAACGCAACGAAACCCGCCCCAACAGACAGGTCTTCTTAAGGCCCCAGAGGGACGACGAAGACGCTTCTCTGAACCCCTGGCCCATCGGGCACACCGAACTCCCAGCATCCCGCCTGGTCAGGGTTCGGAGGTTTCCTCGTCCGGGTCGACCGACCCGCCGAACACCGATTCGACCTCGTCCTTGGGCACTCGGGCAACCACGATGAGAACGTTCTCTACGCTCGCGGGGCTACGGCTCGTGACCTCAACGTAGCGTTGCTCGTCAACGGAGGCGCGCACGTACGCACCGAACAGATAGTGGTCCCCCTCATCGCTATAGCTATCTGCCCAGATCTCGATCTGGGCACCACTCTCAAGGGTCACTATCCAACGACTGAGCTTCCCCCCGTTCCACGGACACCCGATCTGAGTTGACCTTGATCAACTTGGGAAGGAAGTGTCTCGTGCCACCACCTCACCCGCCGGAGTTCCGGCGCCGCGCCGTCGAGCTGGCCCGGACCGGCGACAAACCGGTCACCGCGCTGGCCAAGAGTCTCGGTATCAGCCAGTCGTGCCTGAGCAACTGGATCCGTCAGGCCGACATCGAAGAAGGCCACCTCGACGGCCTGAGCGCCGGCGAGCAGAAAGAGCTGGTCGAGCTGCGCCGAAAGGCCCGGCAACTGGAGTTGGAGAACGAGATCCTCAAGCGGGCGGCAGCCTACTTCGCTCGCGAGAACGTGCTCCCAAAATAAGGTACTCGCTGGTCCGTGAGCTTGCCGACAACGACATTCCCGTCGCGGTGGCCTGCCGAGTGTTAGGAGTTTCCCGGTCCGGTTACACCGACTGGTTCGGCAGGCCCGCCTCCATCCAACAACAACGCGATACCGAGCTGGTGAAAATCATCAAAGAGATTCATGAAGAGTCTCGCCGAAGCTATGGCTCGCCGCGGGTGCACGCCGAGCTGACGCTTGGACGGGGCGAGCGGGTGAACCGCAAACGAGTCGAACGACTCATGCGGGAAGCCGGGATCCAGGGGATCTACAGGCGCAAGGGACGCCGGAACCTGGTTAACGAACCGACCGAGGAGGACCTGGTCAAGCGAGCCTTCGACGTCCAGGCACCCGATCTGCTGTGGGTAACCGACATCACCGAGCACCCGACCGAAGAGGGGAAGTTGTACTGCGCGGCCGTACTGGACTGCTTCTCCCGTCGCATCATCGGCCATTCCATCGACATCCGCCAGACCACCAAACTCGTGGTCGATGCGATGGCCGCCGCAGTAGCCCGCAGGAAGCCCACAAAGGACGCCACAATCCTGCACTCAGACCACGGAACGCAGTTCACTTCCTGGACGTTCGGGAAGCGACTCCGGGACGCAGGGCTCCTCGGCTCGATGGGCACGATCGGCGACTGCTACGACAACGCCAGGATCGAATCGCTCTGGGGCTCGATGCAACTCGAACTCCTCGACACCAGGAAATGGCAAACAAGAGCCGAACTTGCAGCCGCGGTGTTTGAATGGATCGAGTGCTGGTATAACCCATTCAGACGGCATTCCAGCCTCGAAATGCTGAGTCCGGTGGACTACGAGGAACGACATCGAGCCTCGACCACGACCACGACCACCTGACCCATCTCACCCAAGCTGTCCGTGCTACGGGGGGAACCTCACGCCTTGGTGCGTGAGGCTCTGGACGGGTGGGGGCTGTCGGCCTACGCGAGTGACGCCTGTCAGATCATGGGTGAGCTTGCGGGGAACGCCGCGACGCTTTGCAAGGGGGACATGATCCGCGCTTGGGTGAGCCGGATCGACGCTGGCATAGAGCTGTGCGTGTGGGACGAGCATCCCGGGCGTCCCGTGTTGCAATCGCCGCGTGACGGCGCTGAGTGTGGGCGGGGACTGATCCTCGTTCAGGCGTTCGCGTCCGGTGGCTGGGGCTGGTGCAGCCTGGGCGCCGGGAAAGTCGTGTGGGCGCGCATCGCGGTCGACTACGCGTTCATGTTTTCCGCCGCTCGGTCGGTGGGCCGCCCGGTAGTCGGGCCTCTGCCGCACGTGCGTAGGCCGACCACCCCGGCCGCCACCCCCTAGAC
>NZ_SMKK01000205.1 GCF_004348425.1 Actinomadura sp. 7K507 | reverse complement strand
CGCCCGGCCCTGACCTGGACTCCGTCCGCGGAGCCAACGCCACCGCCCTCTTCGACCTCAAGGACTGACCCGCCATGCCCGACCGCCTCGTCACCCATCTGCGGCACGTGGACCTCGCCGTGCCCGACTACGACAAGCAGCACGAGTTCTACACCGGCGTCTGGGGGCTCACCGAGGTCGCCGCCGACACCGGCGTCTCGTTCCTGGCCGCCGAAGGGTCGCCCGAGCAGTACATCGTCCGGCTCAGGAAGGCCGAGGAGAAGCGCCTCGACCTCATCTCGTTCGGGGCGGGCTCCCCCGCCGACGTGGACGCCCTCGCCGGCCGGCTCGGATCCGCGGGCGTCCGGCTGCTCGGCGAGCCGGGGAACCTGGCCACGCCCGGCGGCGGGTACGGGTTCCGGTTCTTCGACATCGACGGCCGGACGGTCGAGGTGTCGGCGGACGTCGCCGTCCGCCCGCACCGCAGGATCGACGCCCGGGAGGCGGTCCCGGTGCGGCTGTCCCACGTCGTCCTCAACGCCCCCGACCTCGACGCCACGCGCGCGTGGTACGAACGCCACCTGGACTTCGCGCTGTCCGACACGCTGACGTCCCCGCACATGGGCAAGGTCATGCACTTCATGCGCTGCAACCCGCAGCACCACAGCCTGGCGATCGCGAAGGGGCCGCACACGTCCCTGCACCACATCTCGTTCGAGATGCGCGGCATCGACGAGTACATGTACGGGACGGGCCGCCTGCTGCGCGCCGGAGTCCGCATGATCTGGG
This sequence comes from Actinomadura sp. 7K507, assembly GCF_004348425.1. Classification (GTDB taxonomy): domain Bacteria; phylum Actinomycetota; class Actinomycetes; order Streptosporangiales; family Streptosporangiaceae; genus Spirillospora. The sequence goes on along the minus strand of NZ_SMKK01000205.1, from coordinate 17,180 downwards.
GCCCCGGACGCCACAAGGCGGGCGACAACACCTTCTCCTACTTCCTCGACCCGCACGGCAACACCGTCGAGTACACGACCGAGCTGGAAACCCTCGACGAGGACGCCTGGCACCCGCACCTGTACGACTTCTCCGACCCCGACGTCACCGACCAGTGGGGCACCGCCAACCCGATGAACGAACTCGTCGCCAAGGAGTCGTTCAACGACCCCGACCGCGGCGTCTTCGTCGCCCCGCCGGTCTGACCATGCGACTCGCCACCTGCGAACACCAGGGCCTCCGCCGCTGCGGCATCGTCGAAGGCGACCTGCTGCTGCCGTTCCCGCCCGGCACCGACCTGCTCCCGGCACTGCTCTCCGGCTCGCTGCCCGGCACGGCGGCGGGGGTGCCGCTGGCGGACGTCCGGCTGCTGCCGCCGGTCGAGCCGCCGTCCGTCCGCGACTTCGTCTCCTTCGAGGAGCACGTGGAGGGCGTCCGCCGCAGCGTGTCCGGGGAGTCCGGCGTGCCGGACGCCTGGTACGAGGCGCCGGCGTTCTACTTCTCCAACCCGCACGCCATGGTCGGCGCCCACGACGACGTCCCCGTCCCGCCCGGCTCGTCGGCACTGGACTTCGAGCTGGAGGTCGCCGCCGTCATCGGGCGCGCGGGCGCCGACCTCACCCCCGAGCAGGCCCGCGACCACATCCTCGGCTACACGATCTTCAATGACTGGTCGGCACGCGACCTGCAGTCACGCGAGATGCGGGTCGGACTCGGCCCCTGCAAGGGCAAGGACTTCGCCACCACCCTCGGCCCGTGGCTCGTCACCGCCGACGAACTGGAGCCCCACCGCGACGCCGACGGATTCCTGCGCCTCGCCCTCACCGCCGAGGTCAACGGCGAGGTCGTCGGGCGCGACCTGCTGTCCAACATGGGCTGGCCGTTCGAGGAACTCGTCGCGTACGCGTCCCGGGGCGCGGCCCTGCGGCCCGGCGACGTCCTCGGCTCCGGCACCTGCGGCAACGGCGGCTGCCTCGCCGAACTCTGGGGCCTGCGCGGCGCCCACGACCCGCCGCCCCTCCGGCCCGGCGACACCGTGACCCTCACCGTCGCGGGCATCGGCACGATCTCCAACACGATCGTCCCGGGCCGACCACCCGTACCGCTGCCGCCCGCCCGCACGCGCCCCCGTGAGCGTCCGTGAACCGCGTCGCGGGGGGATCCTCGTGGGGTCCCTGACCGACGACCTCGCAGCGGCCCGCCATCCCGTTGCAACTTCCTGAGCGGCGACGCGTCCTGGACGACTACGTGCTGCACGCCTGTGCGGCCAGGGCGGTGAGGTCGATGGCGGCCAGTCGTTCGGGGTCGGAGAGGATGTCGATCGCGACGATCCTGCCGTTGGCGACGGTGAAGCTCATGATCGAGACGAGTTCGCCGCCGATGGTGTTGACGAGCCCGGCCGTCCCGTTGACCAGTGCGGGACGGGCGGCCGCGGCGGTGGCCATGCGCTGGAAGGTGGCGGCCTGACCGGCCACCGTCCCGGCGCCGTACAGGGCCCTCATGCCGCCGGGCAGCACCTTCCCGCTGTCGGCGCGCAGCACGATGTCGGGGTCGAGGAGAGCTACCAGGGTGTCGAAGTCGCCGCCGCGTGCGGCGGCGAGGAACGCGTCGACCGCGCGGCGCTGCGCGACCGGATCGGGGTCCGGCTCGGGGGCCGAGCCCTGGACGCGCTGCCGGGCGCGGCTGGCGAGCTTGCGGGCCGCCGCAGGGGTGCGGTCCACGATCGGGGCGATCTCCTCGAACGGCAGGCCGAACGTGTCGTGCAGGACGAACGCCAGCCGTTCGGCCGGGCTCAGCGACTCCAGCACCACCAGCAGCGCCAGCCCCACCGAGTCGGCGATCAGCGCCTCCCGCTCGGGATCGGCGCCGTCGCCGCTGACGACCGGGTCCGGCATGCGGGGCTCCAGCGGTTGCTCGCCCCGCGTCCGGCGGGAACGCAGCATGTCGAGGCAGACCCGGCCGACGACCGTGGTCAGCCAGCCGCCGAGGTTGTCGATGTCGTCGTCCTGCGAGCGCGCGAGCCGCAGCCACGCCTCCTGGATGGCGTCATCGGCGTCGGCCAGCGAACCGAGCATCCGGTAGGCCACCGCCCTCAGGTGCGTCCGGTGCTCCTCGAACCGCCGGGCGAGAAAGTCCCGTTCGTCCATGACGTTCCTCCCTCATGAAGTGACCGTCACCCTGACGAACGGCGCGTCCGGGATGTGACCGTTCGGATCCGGTCACATCCGGCGAGGCCCGTGCGTCATGGCTCCGCATACATCGACCGGATGATCGGAGCAGCAGACGATGAGCAACACCGACGTGCACGGGACCGTGGCCGACGGCGTCGAGGCCGTGCGTGCGGAGTTCGCCGCCGCGGGCAAGGAACGGATCACCTTGCGGGACGTCCTGTCCCACCGTTCGGGAATGATCGGTGTGGACGGTGGTCTCACGGCCGCCGAACTCGCCGACGACGAGGTGATCGCCCGGCGGCTGGCCGGGCAGCGGCCGTACTGGCGGCCGGGTGCGGCCCACGGCGCCCGCACAGCCTCCTGGGGTCGCCTACGGGCTCGACTCCACCCCGCCGCTGGACCAGTTGGCCTTCGCCCACACCCGGCGGGTGCGTGCGCTCGGCCAGGCATCGGCCGGTGGCGTGGGCAGCGCCCGTGGCCTGGCCGGGATGTACACGGCCGCGATCTGCGGCCTGGACGGCTGGGCCCCGCTGCTGAAGCCCGGCACCGCCGCCGAGTTCGCCCAGCTCCTGGTCCTACCCCGAACACGACCAGCTCGCCGCCGCGGTCCACCGCACGGCCACGGCTCCCTGAGGAGACCTCACATGTCCTCGACGAAGCAAGAGACCCGTTCCGGCGGGAAGACCGGCCTGGCGCTGCTGGTCATCGCCGCCGCGCAACTGCTGATCGTGATGGACGGCACCATCGTGACCGTCGGCCTGCCCGTCATCGGGGCCGGGCTGGACATCGCCGAGGCCGACCTGGACTGGCTGCTCACCGCCTACGCGCTGGCCTTCGGCGGCATGCTGCTGGCCGGAGGCCGAGCCGGTGACGTGTTCGGCCGCCGCAGACTGTTCCGAGCCGGGCTGGTGGTGTTCATCCTCGCGTCCCTGCTGGGCGGCGCGGCCCAGGACGGCGGCACGCTGATCGCCGCCCGGGTGCTCCAGGGCGTGGGCGGCGCGATCATCGCGCCGGCCGCGCTGTCCCTGCTCGCCGACACCTTCCCCGCCGGACCCGAACGCAACAGGGCACTCGGCGTGTACGGGGCGATGGGCGGCCTCGGCTCCGTGGTCGGCCTGCTGCTCGGCGGCGCGCTCACCGAGTACCTGAACTGGCGATGGATCATGTTCATCAACATCCCCATCGCCCTGCTGGTCCTCGCCGGCACGCTCGCGCTCGTCCCCGGCACCCGCGAGCGCGGCGGCATCGACCTGCCCGGCGCCATCACCGTGACGCTCTCGCTCGGCTCCCTGGTCTACGCGATCAACCGCGCGGGGTCCGACGGCCTCGGCGACGGCCGCACCCTCGCCTTCGGCGCCACCGCCATCGTGCTGGCCATCGCCTTCGTCCTCATCCAGCGCGGCGTCCGCACCCCGATGCTGCCGGCCGGGGTGCTGGCCGACCGCAGCCGGGCCGGCGCCAACCTGGTCATGCTGCTCATGGGCGCGGGCCAGCTCGCCACCTTCTACTTCCTCACCCTCTACATGCAGGCGATCAAGGAGTACTCGCCGATGATCACGGGGCTGGCCTACCTGCCGTTCGCCATCGGCATCGGCATCGGCTCCGGCGTGATCGGGCCTCGACTCCAGGCCCGCGTCTCCGCCCGCACCGTTCTGGCGTTCGGCATGGCGGTGGCCGCCGTCGCGTCGGTCTGGTTCAGCCTGCTCACCCCGGACCAGAACGCCCTGTACGTCCTGCTGCCCGCCCAGCTCGCCGGCGGCATCGGCCTGGGCATCGGCTTCGTCGCTGCCACGATCGGCGGAGTGCAGGGCGTCGCCCCCAAGGACTCCGGCATCGCGTCCGGACTCATCAACACCAGCCAGCAGGTCGGCGGCGCCCTGGGCCTGGCGGTCCTGGCCACCGTCGCCCTCAACGTCACCGAAGACCGGCCGGCCGGCACCGCCCTGCCGGACGCGCTCACCAACGGCTACACCGCCGGCTTGCTCGGCGCAGCCGCGTTCTACCTGGCCGCCCTCCTCGCCGCCCTCATGCTCGTGCGGTCGCACCCGGTGAACCAGGACACAGAACCATCCGCGAAATCGTCGCCGAGGATGTCGGATCGGCGGATCTTCCGTTCGTCTTGGAGATGATGACCCGATCACGAGGAAAGGAGCGGGCGATGACCCCGTCTCTCGACACCATCGACATCGTTGTGTCCGACGTCCAGGCCGCGATCGCCTTCTACGCACGGCTCGGGCTGGCGTTCACCGTCGACGAGACCTACCCCGACCACGCCGGGTGCGACCTGCCCAGCGGGCTGCACCTGATGCTGGACACCGAGAAGTTCCGCGGCTCCGCCCAGACCGGGGGATGGACCCGCCCGACCGGCGATCCGCGCACCTTCCTGTCCTTCCGGTTCCCCGAGCCCGGCGCCGTCGACGCCAAGTTCGCCGAGCTGGTGGACGCGGGGTACGCCGGCGTCCAGGAACCGTGGGACGCCTTCTGGGGCATGCGGAACGCGACCGTCCTGGACCCCGACGGCAACGGCATCGACCTGTACTGCCCGCTGCCGGCCGAGTAGCCGTCAACGGCACGACCTCTGGGGAAGGAGGGCACGTGAAGTACGTGCTGATGTTCGTCGAGACCGAGGAGTTCGCCCGCGAGTTGGAGGCGATGAGCGAGGACAAGCGGCAGGCGGCGTTCGAGGAGGCCGGGCGCTGGTTCACCGAGCACGCCGCCAGGATCACCCACCACGCGCACCTGCAGCCCGCCGAGACCGCCACCACCATGCGGCTGACCGGCGGGGACGCGCTCGTCACCGACGGGCCGTTCGTGGAGGGCAAAGAGGTCGTGTCCGGCTACGCCGAGATCGAAGTCGCCGACCTGGACGAGGCGATGGCCGTGGCCCGGTCCTGGCCGGGCTGCCCGATCGTCGAGATCCGCCCGATCACCTGACCGGATGCCCACCTCCGACCATCCGGATCCGCGGGTGCACGCCGAGCTGGCCCGGACTGTGCGCGAGCACGCGGGCCGGCTCACGGCGTGCCTGGTGCGCGTCCTGGACGACTTCGCCGCCGCCGAGGACGTCGTCCAGGACGCGATCGAGACCGCGCTGCGGCGCTGGCCGGCCGAGGGCATCCCCGACCACCCCGACGCCTGGCTGCTCACCACCGCCCGCCGCCGCGGCATCGACGTCCTGCGCCGGCGGGCCGTCCAGCGCGAGAAGCTGGCACAACTGCGCCAGCCGGTGCCGCCCGAACCCGACGACCGGCTGAAACTGCTGTTCACCTGCTGCCATCCAGCGCTGCCGCGAGCCGCGCAGATCGCGCTCACCCTGCGGGCGGTGTGCGGGCTCACCACCGCGCAGATCGCCGCGGCGTTCCTGGTCCCCGAGCCGACGGTGTCGCAGCGCATCACCCGCGCGAAACGCAAGATCACCAACGCGGGCATCCCCTACCGCGTCCCCTCGGACGCCGACCTCCCCGACCGGCTGGACGAGGTCCTGGCGGTCATCTACCTGCTGTTCAACGAGGGCTACCTGTCCAGCGCCGGCGAGCGCCCGCACGCGCCCGACCTCGTGGACGACGCCGAATGGCTCACCGCCCAGCTCGCGTGGCTGATGCCCCGCCGGCCCGAGATCCTCGGACTGCTCGCCCTGATCCGCCTGCATCGGGCGCGGGCCCCGGCCCGCTTCGACACCGGCGGCGGCCTGATACTGCTGAGCGGCCAGGACCGCGACCTGTGGGACCACGGCGCCATCACCGAGGCGACCCAGCTCCTCGAACGCGCCGCGGCGCTGCGCCGTCCCGGCCCGTACCAGCTGCAGGCCGCCATCGTCGCCTGTCACGCCGAGGCGCCGACCTGGGCCGAGACCGACTGGCCGCAGATCGTCGTGCTGTACGACATGCTGCTGGCCATGTCGCCCGGTCCCGTGCACCGGCTCCAGCGCGCCATCGCGCTGCACCACCATCCCGGCGCCCGCGGCGGCGCCCGCAACGCACTGGCCGACCTGGACGCCCTCCCTGCCGCCGACCTCGAAACCCTTGAGCGCTACCCGCCTTACCACGCCACCCGAGCCGAACTCCTCCGCGCGCTCGGCCGGCCTGAGGACGCCCACGCCGCCGACCAGAAGGCCCTGGACATCTCCACCAATCCCGCCCAGCAGGCCCTACTCCACCGTCGCCTCGACAACGATTGACCCACGCAGATGCCGGGCGAGGTAGTGGCCCGTGATGGACGCGGGGTCCCGGGCGACCCAACTCGGGGGCCCGGTGGCGATGATCCTGCCGCCCTCCTCGCCCCCACCGGGGCCGAGGTCGATCATGTGGTCGGCGTTGGCGATCAGGTCGAGGTCGTGTTCGATCACGATGACGGTGGCGCCGCGGTCCGCCAGCCGTTGCAGGACGTCCAGGAGCGTGCGCACGTCCAGCGGGTGCAGGCCCACGCTCGGTTCGTCGAGCACGAACACTGCGTCGGTCTGGTCCCGGTGCATCTGGCTCACCAGCTTCAGACGCTGGGCCTCGCCGCCGGAGAGCGCCGGGGTGGCCTCACCGAGGGTGAGGTAGCCGAGCCCCAGCTCGTCCAGGGCGGTCAGGCGCTTGTGCACCCTCCGCAGGTCGGTTGTGGCGGTGAGGGCTTCGCGGACGGTGCATCGGAGCAGGGCGGGCAGCGGTATGCCGTCGCGCGGATAGGCGTCCGCGCGGGGTGCGAAGCGGCTTCCGTCGCAGGCGGGGCAGACGATGTCCACGTCGGGGAGGAACTGGACGTCGAGGGACACTTCGCCGGTGCCTTCGCAGCGGGGACAGGCCAGCGAGCCGGTGTTGTAGGAGAAATCGGAGGCCGTCAACCCGTCGCGGCGGGCATCCGGGGTCGCGGCGTAGGCCTTGCGCAGCTCGTCCATGACGCCGGAGTAGGTGGCCACGGTGGAGCGGACGTTGATGCCGATGGGGGTCGCGTCCACGACGTGGACCTTGATGCCGTCCGGCGCTTGCAGGTCGCGCACGTGATCCGGCATCGACATCCGTGCCTGGAGGGCCGGGACGAGGCATTCCAGGACGAGGGTGGTCTTGCCCGATCCGGAGACGCCGGTGACCGCGGTCAGCCGCCCGAGCGGAATGTCGACCTTCAGGGGGTGGACGGTGTGGATGGCGCCGGTTTCGAGGTGGACCGCTCCGTCGTCGAACACGGTGTCCGGCTCGGCGCAGGCACGGACGATCACCGGCTCGTCCCCCGTGAGGAACCCGGCGAGCAGGGAGCGGGGCGCGTCGGCGAGGGCGTCGGGGCCGCCCTCGGCGATGACGGTGCCGCCTTCGGCACCCGAGCCGGGGCCGATCTCGATCAGCCAGTCCGCCCGGCGCAGGATCTGCACGTCGTGGTCGACGAAGACGACCGAGTTGCCATCGGCCAGCAGGTCGCCCATCACACCGAGCAGGCCGTCGACGTTGGCCGGGTGCAGACCGATCGACGGCTCGTCGAGGACGTAGAGGACACCGGTGGTGCGGTTGCGAACTGCCCGCGCGAGCTGCGCGCGTTGCCGTTCGCCGGTGGACAGTGTGGCCCCGGCCCGGTCCAGCGTGAGATATCCGAGGCCGAGTTCGATGAGGCGCCGCCCCATCTCGACCAGGGTGTCGGCCAGCGACCGGGCCATGGCCCGCATGTCGGCGGGGAGGGCGGCCGCGACGCCGGGTGCCCACGCCAGCACTTCGTCCAGGGTCATCGCGGTGACCTCGGCCAGGTTCCGTTCACCGATCCGGGGTGCCCGCGCGGCGGGGCTGAGGCGGCTGCCCTGGCAGTCCGGGCAGGTGCCTTCGCTCAGGAAGCGGCTGACCCTGGCCAGCCGTTTGTCGTTGTCGGCCCGCTTCAGCTCCTCGGTCACCGTCAGCCGCGCGTTGCGGAAGGTGAAGTCGAGGTCGTGGACCCCCTTCTTGCTGGTGACGGTGATGTGCTTCTTCTCCTCCGGCCCGTCCAGCACGATCTCCCGCTCGCCGTCGGTCAGCTCGCTCCAGGGCACATCGGTGCGCACACCGAACTCGCGGGCGATGTCGGGCTGGACATTGAACCCGAACATCCGCCAGGGGACGACCGCGCCGCCCTCCAGGGTCTTGGACGGGTCCGGGACGAGCGTCGCGTCGTCCACCGTGCGCACCACGCCGATGCCCTGGCAGCGGGGGCAGGCGCCGGTGGAGTTGAACGACAGGTCTTCCGCCCCCGGCGGCCGCACCTGCTCGCCGCATACGGGACAGGCGAACGCGACCTCGGCCGCCACGTCGATCGTCGGGGGGACGTGATGGCCGTTGGGGCAGACGTGGGAGGCCAGGCGCGAGAACATCAGCCGCAGCACGTTCACCAGTTCACTGGAGGTACCGAAGGTGGACCGTACGCCGGGGACACCGGGCCGCTGCCGCAGCGCGAGCGCGGCGGGGACATGCTCCACGGAGTCCACGGCCGCCCGCGGCGCCTGCGCCATCCGGCGGCGGGTGTAGGTCGACAGCGCCTCGATGTATCGGCGAGACCCCTCGGCGTAAAGCACGCCCAAGGCGAGCGAGGATTTCCCGGAGCCGGACACACCGGCGATCCCGACCAGGGACCGCAACGGGATGTCGACATCGATGCCGCGCAGATTGTGCACTCGCGCACCCCGCACCCTGAGAAGGTCAGGCTGAGCAGAACTCATCCGCCGCACGTTCCTCCCAGGCGATATTCAGCGAGTGCTCCGAATCGGACGCTCCATACCCGCACACCGATCAACATCACTCACCCGCGCACCTTCCACCCCACCCCGGCCAAGCCCGGCCGCTCCTGTGCCAATGCCGCAGCACTCCCGGCCTATCTTCGCCGCGCCAGCGCGCGGAGCCGGGCGACCAACCGCGGCTGCGGCTCCTCGATCGCGGCGGCGAGGGCCGTCGCCATAACGACGGGATCCAGCCGCGCCCCAAGCTCGGCGACGGTACCGGCAAGGTCATGGCACGGCCGGACGGGGTCGCCAGTCGAGTCGATGAACCACGGCACCCCGCCCACACCGGCCTTGACGCGGACGCTCTCACCGATGCCCGGACGGTCCGGCGCGGTCACGTGCAGCCGCACCGGACCCTGGTCGTACCGGCACCGGACCACCCATCCGGCTGCCACGAGCCTTTCGACCAGCCCGTTGAGGTGATCGGCCGCGTTCAAGCCGTCCGCCACACGATCAGACCGGACGGTCGGCGACGTCCGCGGCTCGGTCCGCGCGGACGTCGTCGACGTCGCCGGCCAGTGGACGCAGTTCTACGGCTGGCTGTGCATGAGCGTGGGGCGGATGGACGAGGCGTCGGCGATGCTCGACCGCGCGCTACAGCACGCCATCGAAACCGACGACGTCAACCTCACCTCCGAAATCCTCGGCTTCAAGGCGCAGATCGCGTGGGACGGCGGGCAGCTCGGCACCATGATGGGGCTGCGCAGGGCGGCAAGACGGGGCGGCAAGCGCCTCTACCCCGGGGAGGCCGCGATCGCCGCGGCGCAGGAGGCTCGCGGGTACGCCGTCATCGACCAGGCGCGCCAGCGGCACGCGGAGAGACCGCCGTGGCTGTACTACCAGGTCGATGGGTTCTATGAGCTGCACCGCGGGCAGGCGTGGCGGCACCTGGGACCGCACCACCCGGTCTACAACGCGCGAGCCACCACCGAGCTCAGCGACGGGCTGGGCAAGCTGCCCGCCGATATGCGGTCGTCGGAGTGGGCTGGCGACTTCACCTACCACCTCGCCCGTGCGTACATGCAGGCGGACGAGCACGCCGAAGCGGAGCGGGTCGCCGGGGAGCTAGAGGAGACTGCGGCGTGCGTCGGGTCGGACCGGGTCAGGCGACTGGCGGCATCCCTGCGTTGAGCCCAACGCGTGCGGGTGCGTACGTCCGCCGAAGGCGCTACGTCCGAGCACCTTCGTCGAATGACACTTTCCGTACACCAGCCGACACCCACCGCGGTTAGCGTGGAAGCGTTGCGTTGTCGCCCTGCGGGGAAGCAATACCCCATAACAGGCACAACCGGGCTGAAACGGGTGAGGCGAGTGGCCTTCGGCGACGAGATGCGGCGGCTCATGACCGAGCGCGGGGTCGGCTTGCGAGCGCTGGCCAAGCAAGTCCCGTGCGACTCCGGCTACCTGTCCAAAGTCGCCAACGGCCACCGGCATCCGTCCGCCGACATGGCCGCCAAGCTCGACGAACTTCTGGACGCCGGTGGCGGGCTGGCGACGCTCCAGGGGACACCCCACGCCCCCGTGCTGGACGGCGGTCTGGACGCCGAGCTGTTCGAACTGGCGGCGCGAGCGGGCACCTCACGCCTCCCCGACGGCGTCCTCGACCTCCTCGATGGCATAGTCGACCGGTTGAGCCGCGACTACCCGACCGTCGCCCCCGAAGTCCTCAGCGAACGGGGGAAGACCTACCTCACCAACGTCCTGCGGCTCCTGGACGGCCGCGTGTCCCTGACCGAACACCGCGAACTGCTGGTGCGGGCCGGGTGGCTGGCGGTGCTGCTGTCGTGCACACTGTTCGACGCCGGCGACAAGGTCAGCGCCGAACTCGTCCGCCGCACCGCCCGCCGCCTCGGTGAGCAGGCCGGACACGGCGAGATCCTCGCCTGGTCGTGGGAGATCGCCGCATGGTTCGCCCTCGTCGAACGCGACTACGACGACGTCGTGGCCTACAGCGAGGCCGGACTGCGGCACGCCGGGGCGACGAACGCCGCCGTCCAGCTCACCCTCCAAGCCGGCCGCGGCTACGCCCGCATGGGTGACCGCCGCGCCGTTGACACGCTGAAGGCCGGCCGAGCGATCCTTGACCGCCTCCCACGCCCGGACCACCCCGAGCACCACTTCGTGTTCGACCACGGCAAGTACGAGTTCTACTGCTCGACCATCTACACGATGCTCGGCCGGGACGACGCGGCTGAAGAACACGCGGTCGAGGTCATCGCGCGGTGCCGCCATGCGGACGGGTCGGTGCGGTGGCCGATGCGGTACGCCATGGCGAACCTCGACCTCGGCCTGGTCGCCGGCCGTCGCGGCGAACTGGACCGCGCGGTGCGGCATGGCCGGGCAGCGCTGCAACCCGCGCGGCGGTCAGGTGACCTACTGCCGAGGGCGACCGAGCTGTACGGGCGGCTGGAGCAGGGGTTCCCACGGGAACGACGCGTCGCGGAGTTCGGCGAGCAAATCCACGCCGCGCGGCAGGCGCTGCCCTCCGGCGGCGGGGGCGGGTAGCGCACGCGGCGTTGGAAGCGAAGTCACGCACCTCCGCCGCCCGAACAGCGCGAGGCGCTTTCTACTCGCTCGGGCCGTCCGTCAGGCCACCTGCTGGGTGTGGTGTTCGGGGATGACCGGGGCCGGCTGCTCATACCCCCAGGTATCCGATCGGATACAGACGCATGGCCCGGTCACGGGTGGGGGCTCGCGGTGACTGCCAGGAGTCGGGTTGCGGCGTGGGGTAGGGGGATTGCTTCCTGTTCTATTCGGCGAAAGGTGGCTCGCCCCCCGGTCGCGATGGTGCCGTAGGCGGTCCGCTCGGCTTCGGTGAGGTGCCGCAGGATCGTGTCGGACGGCTTGATGGGGTGTCCGTGCCTGTCGTGGTTCACACCGTGCTGGGCGTAGCGGTGCAGGGCAGTGGTGTCCATCAGGATCGATACAACTCGCTTCGGTGGTGCGCCGTCCGGTGCTGGCTCGGCCAGGGCTGCGCGGAACCGGTCGAGGATCGCGTATCCGTCCGCGTCTATGTCTCCCCAGTAGACGACGTGGTCCGCGCCGCGGATCCAGGGCACGTCCGCGAGGAGAGCCGCTGCCGCCTTGCCGCCGCCCTCGACCACGATCGTGTTGGGCACTGGGGGGAACCACAGCCGGGAGTCGCGGTTCTCGACGACGAGGACGATCCGGGGACGGTAGGCGATGTCATGGGTATCACCGGTCGTCCAAGCGTCATGTCTGCGGCGTCCCGACGCCAGGTGCTCAGGGTCGACGTAGGTCAAGTGCTGCACGGCGGGGCGGGGGCGGACCTCATCCCGGACGTCGCGTCCGGCGACGTCGCGCAGCAGTGTGCCGTGGGTGTCGAGCCACTTGGTGTGCATTCCCGGGACGGGCAGCTGACGTGCGGTCCATACGCTCGCGTCCGGGTGCCGGCGCAGCCAGGCCACCGCGTTGAGCAGCACCTCGGCGTCGCCGGTCCCGAGCCGGTAGACGGCCCGGAGGTTGGCCGGGGTGAGGAGTGCGCCCGTGGAGCGCAGTGACGACGCGAGCGCACGGGCGCGGACGGTGTCCACGGTCGGCCCGGTCTCGGAGAGCAGGGCGACGGCGGCGTCCAGATCAGCGACGAGGGTGGCCGGGTAGTCGGCGGTCACGCCTTGCACCGAGACCGGCTTGCGGATGATCTGCACGCCTGTGGGGTGCCGGTCGGCGAAATCCCGCCAGTCCATCCGCCACTCGTGCCAGGTGGAGTAACCGATCCGCGCAACCGCGGTACCGGTCGACACGCCGGGGCGGAGGGGGACGGAGAACGTGACCGGGGCTCCCGCGTCGGCGCACACGGCGTCCGCCCACTTCTGGTCGACCTTGCGGCGGAGCGACTCCACCGCCTCGGGCGGGGTGACCAGGTGGGAGGTCATGCGTCGGGAACCGCCACGATGGGTTTCGCCCAGGAGCGGCCCTCGGTGTTCTTGAGGATCACGTATTCGGCGTCCACGTGGGGTTCGATCGCGCTGTGCTTGTCGTTGGGGGCGCCGACGATGAGCTGGAAGCCCAGCCCGCGCCATGCGCCGATGGCCCGGCCGGTGAAGTGCGCGTCCGCCTTGATCAGCGCCTCGTCGAGGAAGACGGGGGCGTAGCGTGGCCGTTCGGCGCCCGCGTCGCCCAGCTGGTAGCGCAGCGCGGCCCCGACGATGAACGCGACGAGTTCCTGCGACTCGCCCCCGGATTTCTCGCCGATGTGGTCGTAGACGGCGACGTGCTCACCATCGAGGTCGCATTTCTCCGCGCTGATCCGGACGTGGTTGCGCACGTCGATCAGGTCGGCGAAGTCGGGCGCGGTGCGGCGGATGTGGTCGATGACCTTGGCCATCCGGTGGTAGACGCGCTCGCGGTCGGCGTCCGTGGCCGAATTGTCGATGGCGGCGCGCACGTCGCGCAGCTCCTTGCGGAACCGGGCGCGTACCGCGGAGTGGCTCTCCTGCGGGTCGATGCGGAGGCGGTGGTCGTCGTCGGCGAACGGCAGTTCGGCGAGGATGCGGTTGACCGGGTCGATCCGGTCCCGGATCTCCCGGACCGCGGCGGCGAGTTCGCTGTCCAGGCTGGTCAGGTCGTTGCCGGAGAGTTTGAGCAGGCTGTCGCGCCACTCGGTCTCCAGTTCGTGCAGGCCGCTGGTCTCCAGGTCGGTGAGCAGGCGGTCGAAGTCGCGGTAGGACGCGTCCGGGTCGGTGCCGAGGTTCGGGTTCGGCCAGCGCTCGACGAACGTCGAGAACGTCTGGTGCAGCGCTTCGCGGGACCGGGCGATCTCCTCCTCGGCCTCCTTCCGGTCCGCCTGCATCCGCTCGACGCCGCGCCGGTGCGCGGTGTCGAACTCCGCCAGCGCCGTCGCGGGGTCGGTGCCGTCCGGGGCGTCGTCGAACAGCGCAGACAGGTACTCGCTGTGTTCCCGGCTCACCTCAGTGCCGGTCTCCGCGGCGGTGTCGAGTGCCCGCTGGGCGCCGTCCACCTCGTCGACGGTCGATTCCCATGCTCCGCGGAGCCGCTCGACCTCCTGCTTCTGGCCGCCGATACGCTCGGTCAGCTTCGTGATCTTGTCCTTGAGCTCATCCGACTCGTCTTGCAGGCGGTCGATCTCCGGGTTGCCCTTGCGGACCTCGTTGATGACGTCCTGCCAGCGGTTCCGCTCGGCGGTGACCGACTCGACGTCCACCTCGTCCCAGGACAGTTCGGCCACGGTCCGGTAGGCGGTGCGTCTCTCCTCGAACGAGTTGAGGGCCTGCTCCGCCTTCGCCGCCTGGGCGACGGCGTCATCATGGCGCTCAAGGGCGTGGCCGATCCGGGTGTCGAGGTCGGCGAGCAGCCTGGTGTTGCTGAATCCCAGCAGGTTGGCACGGCCGTGACCGCCGTGCGCGCCTCGGCTGCCCTGCGACATCTGGCCTGTGATCGTGAGCGCCTTGGAGTGCTGCCCCAGCAGCTTGGGCGTCTCGACGCAGACGAACCCGAACCCGCGCGTGAGCTCGCTCTTGAGCCAGGCGGTGAACGGCGACGGACGGTAGTCGAGCCGGCCGGGGAGCGTCTTGTCGTCCAGCCCCACCTCGTCACGCATGCCGGTGCGGACGCCTTCGAACTGGATGCGACGGGGCAGTTTCACCGTGTTGATCGCCTCGCGGAACGCGTTCAGGCCGCCGATGTCGATCAGCATGCGGGTGGCGAACCCGCCGAGCGCCAGGTTGAACGCCTCCCGCCACGTTTCGAACTCCGTGCGCACCTCGATCAGTTCACCGACGAACGGCAGGTCGTCCGGGGTGAGCCCGGCGGCCTCGGCCAGCCGGTCGCGGGCGGTGTGCAGGTCGGTGGGGATGTTGCTGCGGCGGGCCTTGACCGCCTTGTGCTCGGCGCGCAGTTCGGCCAGCTCGCGAGCGGCGGCGGTGCTTTCGGAGGCGGCCTTGGCGAACTCGTTCTGGGCGGCCTTCCTGGCCTGGGAGTCGTCCAATGCCCGGCGCGCCGTGTCGGCCAGCGCGGCGAAGTCCTCGCCGGTCGAGACGGTGGCATCGATGGTGCCCAGGACGCGGTCCAGCCGCTCCCGGGCGCGTTCTACCTCGGCGAGCCGCCGTTCCACGTTGCGGATCTCCCGCAGCGCGTTCTCTAGTCGGTCGCCACCGGAGGCACGCAGGGTTTCGAGCAGCGCCTCCCGCTGGGAGTCCGCCGCCTTGATCAGCGCGGCCGTCTCCTGCACCTCCTGCTCGGCGCGGCCGCGCCGCCCGGTCAGGTCCTTCTCCGCCGCGCGCAGCAGTTCGAGCCGGCGTTCGTACCGCCACAGCGCCGCCGGGGACGCCGGGTCGGTGAACGATCCGACGTCGTCGACCAACCGCAGCCGTGTCACCGCGCGGTCGATGACGTCGCGGTGGTCGCGGATCGGGGTCAGCGCCCGCACCTGCCGGCGGGCGGTGATCATCCGCTCCCGGGTGCCGGAAAGCTCGTCGAACTGCTGCACCACGTCGTCCGCCGTGGCCAGCGTGGCCGGCTCCTCCAGGACCATCGTCTTGTACAGCGCGTCGACGGTGGTGATCTGCTGGCCGGCCTGGATCCGGCCGAGCAGCCCGACCGCCTTGTGCCCGTCGCCGGCCGCACCGATGCCCAGCGCGGTGTGCAGCCGCGCGGTGAAGTCCCGGTCGGTGTCGAAGCAGGTCAGGCCCGTCGCGGTGACCGCGGCGCGGGCGAGCCTGCCGCCCGCGGGGCCGTCCAGCTCGCGCAGGTCGTAGGCGTCGTCGCGGACGGCGCGGACCACGACGACGTCGTCGAGGGCGCGCGCGGACGACGGCACGTACCAGGCCCGGAGCGCGGTGAACATCGCGCCGCTCTGGTCGGCCCAGGTCATCGCGATGGCCGACCAGGTGTCGCGGCCGTCGCCGCGCAGCACCCGCAGCCTCGTCTCGCCGTCCGACCGTGACTCGTCGAGCTTCCCGCGCGCGTAGGAGAGGATGTTGCGCTGGTCCTTGCCCCGGGGCCTGCCGACGACCCCGCCGTTGGACGCCCCGTTGAACGGCGTGGTGTGCGGCATCAGCAGCGCGATGTAGGAGTCCATCAGCGTCGACTTGCCCGACCCGGAGCCGCCGCTGAACAGCGTCGCGCCGGGGGCGAACCGGATGCGGTGGTACCCGTCGTAGCCGCCCCAGTTGACCAGCTGCATGTCCCGCGCCACCCACTGCTGGCCCCGCGATGCCGCCGGGATCAGACCGAACAAGGTGTCGATCATGCTCATGGGGCGGCCTCGTTCTGCTCCCGTAGCCACTGGTTCAGTTCGGTGAGCTTCTCGGTGCTCAGCACGACCTCGACCAGCGGCGTGATGCGGTACCGGCCCGCGGACTCCTCCGTGAGCAGCCCTTCCTTGACGAGCCGCTCCACTGCGGTGCGGATCTCGCGCTGGCCGCGGGCGAGGTTGTGGTCGTCCGGGTCGAAGTAGGTGAGGACGGTCTGCTCCAGTTCCTCGATGTCGACCCGGGCGGACGTCTCGCCGGTGCTGCGCTCCCGCTGGAAGACGGTCCGCAAATGGACCAGTACCAGGGTCTCGGCCCGGTTGTAGGGGTCGTCCCTCAGCAGGATCGGCACTTCCAGTTCCGCCGAGCGCACCTGCTGCTTGTAGGCGATCCCCCGCTCGTGATCGACCACGAGCCGGACGAACAGGTCGTGCAGCCGCGACTCGATGATCTGCTGGTTCTCCAGCAGCGTGCGCCACTGCGCCGAGTGCTTCTCGGCCAGCAGGAACCTGCGTTGCAGCAGCCGTACCAGCACGCGCCGGACGTCCACGTCCAGCGTGCCGGTGTCGCCGGCGAACAGTTCGGCCGGGTCGTCCTCCATCGGGACGGGCTCGATGAAGCCCGCCTCCGGCCATTCTTCGTCCGCGACGTCCGTCTCATTCATCGTTGCTTCCCGCCGTCTCCTCCGCGGCGCGGGGCGGTTCCGGGTTCGCCGCCCGCACGCCGCCGAACGCGAGCCGCCGCCGGGTCCGGTCCGGGCGGACCGCCTCGACCACCGCGACCTCGGCGGTGCCGGTCATCCCGAGGTCATGCGCGATCTCCAGCAGGCCGAGCAGATCCACCGGCCGCCGTATCCGCTCGGCAGCCGCGCGGAAAACGGCCGCGACGTCGACCTCGTCCGCGTCGCCCGCGAACGCCTCCAGATGCGCGCGCAGGTCGGCGTACTGAGGGCCGCCCCACGCCCGGGTGTCCGCGGACGGCACGTCCTCCGCCTCGTCCCATTCCTGCAGTGGGGTGGGCGGCTGG
>NZ_SMKK01000204.1 GCF_004348425.1 Actinomadura sp. 7K507 | reverse complement strand
CGCCGCGGCCGCCCCCGCGCTGCGCGGCCCCGCCGCCGGGACGACCCTCGACCGGACCTACGTGCTCGGCGCCGCGGGCACCGGCGGGTACCGTCCCGTGGTCGCGGGGCCGGGCGAGCCGCACCTCCTGCGCCGCGACCTCGGCGGCACCGCCTCGGCGCGGCGCGCCGCCACCCGCCGCGGCGTCCTGGCCTTCGGGCACCTCACCGACGTGCACGTCCTCGACGCGCAGTCCCCGGCCCGCGTCGAGTTCATCGACCGCTTCAGGGACATGATCAGCGGGTTCCCCGAGGGCGGCTACCGTCCGCAGGAGATCCTGTCGACGCAGGTCGGCGAGGCGATGGTGCAGGCGATGAACGAGGTCGGGCACGGCCCCGCCACCGGGCTCCGGCTGGCGTTCACCATCAACACCGGCGACACCACCGACAACGCCCAGTACAACGAGGTCCGCTGGATCATCGACCTGCTGGACGGCGGGCGCATCAAGCCCGACTCCGGCGACCCCGGCCGGTACGAGGGCGTCATGGACTGGGCCGCCTACGACCGCGCCTACTGGCACCCCGAAGGGCCGCCGCCTGGCGCCGAAGCCGACCTGGCGATCACCAAGTACGGCTTCCCGCAGATCAAGGGCCTGATCGACGCCGCGCGCAGGCCGTTCCAGGCGTCCGGCCTCGACTCCCCCTGGTACGCGGTCTTCGGCAACCACGACGGCCTCATCCAGGGCAACCTGCCGG
Source organism: Actinomadura sp. 7K507 (assembly GCF_004348425.1). Taxonomy (GTDB): domain Bacteria; phylum Actinomycetota; class Actinomycetes; order Streptosporangiales; family Streptosporangiaceae; genus Spirillospora. The sequence continues at coordinate 17,269 of NZ_SMKK01000204.1, read as the reverse complement.
TCAACCCGCTCATCTCCGGCCTCGCGACCGGCGGCATCAAGATCGGCGCACCGGCGGACAGCGGCCAGGCCGAGCGCCTCGCCCGCATGGTCAGCAAGGGCGACGCCGCCGAACTCGTCCGCCTCAGCCGCGAGCAGGGCGCCGCCGGGGGACTGTTCCGCCAGGTCACCCCCGACTGGGACCGTCGGCTGCTGTCGCGCGCCGAGGTCGTCGCCGAGCACTTCAAAACGAGCAAGCCCCTGCGCGGCCACGGTTTCACCTGGGCCAACCTCCGCGACGGGACGGCCTACTACGCGTTCGACAAGGGCATCGTCCGCGGTCTCGTCCTCGACACCGTCAACCAGAACGGCTACTCCGAGGGATCACTCGACAAGGACCAGTTCGCGTGGCTGGAGTCCCAGCTGAAGGCGGGCAGCAGCCGCTACCTCGCCGCGGACGGCTCGGTCGTCAGGCACGCGGTGAAGGACCGGCTGTTCGTTCTGTTCAGCCACCACCCCATCGGCTCGATGGAGAACTTCCTCGGCGGCGACCGTGTCCTGGGCGACGAGGTGCAGGCGCTCCTCCTGCGCTACCCCAACGCCATCCTGTGGGTCAACGGCCACACCCACCGGAACGAGGTCATCCCGCACGCCCGGCAGGGGGGCGGGGGGTTCTGGGAGGTCAACACGGCCGCGCACATCGACTTCCCGCAGCAGAGCCGCATCGTCGAACTCGCCGACAACGGCGACGGCACGCTGTCGATCTTCACGACGATCCTGGACTCGGCGGGCCCCGCGTCCTACGGCGGCGGCCTCGGCGATCCGATCCGGCTCGCGTCCCTGTCCCGCGAGATCGCGGGCAACGACTGGCAGGACCGCGACGAGAACCGCCGCGGCGAGACCGCCGACCGCAACGTCGAACTCCTCCTCCCCGCCCCGTTCTAGGGCGTCCGGGGAACAGGAAGGGCCGCCGCGTCCGTGTCGCGGCGGCCCCTGGTCCCTCGTCCTCAGTTGCTGTCGGTCGGCCCGCTGTCCCGGCGGGAGAAGCGGTCGAACAGCCCGCCGGCCGCGCCCGCCGCCGCGTCCGCCATGTCGCGGACCTTGCCGACGAACGGGTCGGCCGTGCGCTCCCACGACTCCCGGTAGGACTTGGCCGCGTCCTTGATCCCGTCGCTGACCGAAGCGCTGCCGTCGTCGTCGCGGCGCTCGTAGTTCCCGGCCAGGATCCGCTCGTACTCGCCGCTGCGCGCCCACCGGTCGATCTCGGAGAACCGGATGACCGCGAACGGGTGGGACTGCCCGAGCAGGTTCAGGAACTTCAGGATGCCGTCGCGCACGTCGCCGGCCTCGTCGTACTCGCGCGCCTGCTTCAGGAACGCCTCGCCGCTCATCTCGCCGAGCCGGACGCCGCCGGCGAGCTTCATGTTCACGCGCTTCGCCGCGTCCAGGTCCTGGCCGACCAGCAGGCCCGCCCGGTCCGACGACAGCTCCGCCTTCCGGAACCATTCCCGCAACCCGATGATGATCGCCGCGATGCCGACGTTGCCGAGCGGCAGCCACGCCAGCCGCGACCCGAGCTGCAGCAGGATCTGCATCATCGTCTGGTACACCGCGTGCCCGGACAGGATGTGCCCGACCTCGTGCCCGACGACGAACCGCAGTTCCTCGTCGTCCAGCAGGTCGATCAGGCCGGTGTTCAGCACGATGAACGGGTGGTCCGAGCCGAGCGCCATCGCGTTCGGCGTCGGGTCCTGCCGGACGTACAGCTCAGGTACCTCCGGCATGTCCAGGACGTAGGAGGCGTCCCGCACCATGTCGTAGATGTTGCGGAACTGGTCCTCGCCCACGCGCACCGTGCCGCCGAGGAACATCAGCCTCAGCGACCGCTCGTTGACCAGCCCCGACAGCTTGCGCAGCACGACATCGAACCCGGACAGCGAACGCAGCGCCACCAGCGCCGATCGGTCCGCCGGGTGTTCGTAGGCCCGGGAACTGATCCCCGGGAACCGCGTACGTGCTCGATCCGGTGTGTTCTCCGTCATGTCTGGCATGGTAGTTCCGACGAACCACCGCGCCGCAGGGTTCCCCGCAGTGTCGTGGAAGGGGGACCCCGTCCGGCTCTGGCCCCGCCCGGGAGGCGACCGATGTTCGACCCGAAAGCCGAGGCGATGTCCCCGGACGAGCGCGCCGCGCTGCAGCGGCACCGGCTGTGGGGCCTGGTCGACCGGCTGCTCGCGGCCGGCGGCGTGCAGGGGCGGCGGCTCAAGGATGCCGGCGTCGGCGGCGGGTCGGACGTGACGCTCGCGGAACTCCGTGACCTCCCTTTCACCACCAAGCAGGACCTCTGGGACAACTACCCCTTCGGGATGCTGGCCGTTCCCCGCGACCAGGTCGCCGCCGTGCACGGGTCCAGCGGGACGCGCGGGCGCCCGACGCTCGTCGCCTACACCAAGGCCGACCTCGACCTGTGGGCGGCGATGTGCGCCCGTTCCCTGTCCTGCGCGGGGGCGTCGCCGGGCAGCATCGTCCACAACGCCTACGGCTACGGGCTCTTCACCGGCGGGATCGGTATCCACCAGGGGGCCGTCGCGCTCGGCGCGACCGTGGTGCCGATGTCGGGCGGCATGACGGAACGGCAGGTCCGGATGCTCGCCGACCTCCGGGCGGACGTCCTGACCTGCACCCCCGCCTACGCGCTGCGGCTGGGGGAGGCCCTCGCCGAGGCGGGCGCCGAACCGCACGCGCTGAAAGCCGGCCTGTTCGGAGCGGAGCCATGGTCGGAGGAACTGCGCGCCGCCATCGAGAACGTGCTGCCGATCAAGGCGATGGACATCTACGGCCTCTCCGAGGTCATCGGCCCCGGCGTCGCCACCGAATGCGTGGAGCAGGACGGCCTGCACGTCAACGAGGACCACTTCATCGTCGAGACCGTCGACCCCGAGACGGGCCGGCCGGTCGAGGACGGCACACCCGGCGAACTGGTGTTCACGACGCCGACCAAGCAGGCCCTGCCCCTGCTGCGCTACCGGACGGGCGACATCGCGTCCCTGGACCGCGGCGAATGCCCCTGCGGGCGGACCCTGGTCCGGATGAGCAAGGTCCTCGGACGCGTCGACGACATGCTCGTCGTCCGGGGCGTCAACGTGTACCCGAGCGAGGTCGAGCGCGTCCTGCTGGGCACCGGGCTCGTCGGGCCGCACTACCAGCTCGTCGTCGACCGCCGCGGCCCCGCCGTCCGCCTCCTCGTCGCCTGCGAGGCGCTGTCGGGCGACCCCCGGGACGAACTCGCCCACGGCCTGGGCGAGTCGCTCGGCCTGTCCGCCGAGGTGTTCGTCCTGCCCGAGGGCACCGTGCCCCGCGTCGAGGTCGGCAAGGCCGTCCGCGTCGTCTCCTGGGATGACGGCGGCCCGCCGCTGCCCGGCCTGACCTGATCCAGGAGCCCTACCGTCACGGGCACCGTCCCGCGCGGTTATTCTCGTCGTCATGACGCAAAAGCGGCGGCTGGGGGTCATGGGCGGCACGTTCGACCCGATCCACCACGGGCACCTCGTGGCCGCGAGCGAGGTGGCGCACTTCTACTCCCTCGACGAGGTCGTTTTCGTGCCCACCGGCATCTCCTCCCACAAGGAGCCCCGCAAGATCGCCGCCGCCGAGGACCGCTACCTCATGGCCGTGATCGCCACCGCGTCCAACCCCCGCTTCTCCGTCAGCCGCGTCGACATCGACCGTCCCGGCCCCACCTACACCGTCGACACGCTCCGCGACATGCGCGAACTCCACGGGCCCGACACCGACCTGTTCTTCATCACCGGCGCCGACGCGCTGGAGAAGATGCTGACCTGGCAGGACACCGAGGAACTGTTCGAACTGGCCCACTTCGTCGGCGTCACCCGCCCCGGCCACCGGCTCGCCGACCCCGGCCTGCCCAACGGGGGAGTCTCCCTCATGGAGGTTCCGGCGCTGTCCATCTCCTCCACCGAATGCCGCGACCGCGTCCACTCCGGCGAACCCATCTGGTACCTCGTCCCGGACGGGATCGTCCAGTACATCAACAAGCGCGACCTTTACCGCGTCGCTCCCGGCGGATGACTCCCCGAAACCGCCGTCCCCCACACGGGACACCGGTCGTCCCACGCGCCGCATACCCTGGAAAGAGCAGGGCCGCAATAGCATTGCGGGCGAACAGCGACAAAGAGGTCCGTTGACCGCCACCCGTGAGAAGGTGTTAGCGGAGACGACCCCTACAGGGAGGATCGCGAGCGCATCGTGACCGCATCCGAGAGGGCGGCGCAGCTCGTCCGGATCGCCGCCGAGGCGGCAGGCGACAAGCTGGCCGACGACATCCTTGCCTACGACGTGAGCGAGCAGCTCGTCATCACCGACGCGTTCGTGCTCTGCTCGGCCCCCAGCGACCGCCAGGTCCGCGCCATCGTCGACGAAGTCGAGAAACGCCTCCGCGAAGAGGCCGACGCCAGACCCGTCCGCCGCGAAGGCGAACGCGAAGGCCGCTGGGTCCTGCTGGACTACGCGGACATCATCGTGCACATCCAGCACGAGGAAGACCGCATGTTCTACGCCCTCGAACGGCTCTGGAAAGACTGCCCCCTCCTCGAACTGCCCGAGAGCGTCACCGCCCACCGGAACGGCCGCGCCCGCGCCGTCGGGAGCCCGAGTGAGTGACACGCGCACCACCCGCGAGCCCGGCCGCCGGCGCCTCGTCCTCTGGCGGCACGGCCAGACCGCCTGGAACGTCGAAGGCCGCTTCCAGGGCAGGACCGACATCCCCCTCGACGAGACCGGCGTCCGGCAGGCCCGTCGCGCCGCCGGCCTCCTCGCCGGGCTCCGCCCCACGGCCCTGCTCGCCTCGCCGCTGCGCCGGGCCGCCGACACCGCCCAGGCCCTCGCCGACGTCACCGGGCTCCCCGTCCGCTACGACGACGACCTGGTCGAACGTGCCGGCGGCGCCTGGGAGGGGCTCAGCGCCCGCGAGATCCGCGAGCGCTACCCGGCCGAGCGGGCCCGCTGGGAGCCGCCCGGCGGAGAGACCAGCGCCCAGGTCGCCAAACGCGTCGGCAGCGCGCTCGAACGAGCCCTCGACGACCTGCCGCCCACCGGCCAGCTCGTCGTCGCCTCCCACGGCGCCGCCCTGCGGCTCGGCATGTCCCACCTGATCGGCCTCCCCGAAGAGGTCTGGGAACGCCTCGGCGGCCTGTCCAACTGCTGCTGGTCCGTCGTCACCGAGATGCGCAACGGCGGCTGGCGCCTCGTCGAGCACAACGCCGGCACCCTCCCCGAGCTCGTCCTCAGCGACGACCGCCCCGACACGGGGACCTGACCCGGAAACGATTCGAGACCCACGCTCGCCGTCCTATACACTGGCGACGCGCTGCGGGATGAACGTCCACGCAGCGGCGGGGCTATGGCGCAGTTGGTAGCGCGCCTCCATGGCATGGAGGAGGTCTGGGGTTCGAATCCCCATAGCTCCACCGACTCGCCACGTTCCACGAACCCTCGACCTCTGGTCGAGGGTTCGTTGTTTTCCGGGGATCCGGAGACGTGCTGGATGTGTGCCGTTCGAGCCGTCCATCCTTCGGTGAACTCCTCGTCCGCCAGGGACTCCAGGGAAACCAGTGGGCCGCCAGGCTCCGGAGCTACAGCCCTGGTCTCGTGCTACCACGATCGTTATGTCGCGCTGATGAGTTCGCGCCGCCGACGGGGTCTAGTCATGTGGGAGCGCCGTTCGGTGAGCCCAGTCCACTCGCCCGTTGCGGAGGCTGGCCAGCATGATGGATCAGGACGAGTTCACCCGGCTCACGGACCCGTTCAGGGGTGAGCTGATCGCGCACTGCTATCGCATGCTCGGCTCCGTCCATGACACCGAGGACGCGCCCGCCGCCCCCTGCCCTCGGGCCTGGGCGCGCCCAGCGACGATCCCGACAGCCCGCCCGCGCCCGCGTTGGAAGGCGCGGCCTGGCTGGAACCCGTTCCGGACGCGCTGATCCGTACGGGACCGGAGGACCCGGCCACGACCGGCCGGGGCAGCGTTCGTCGCCGCGATGCAGCGACTGTCGGCCCGGCAGCGCGCCGTGCTGATCCTGCGGGACGTGCTGGACTGGCGGGCCGCGGAGGTCGCGGAGTTCCTCGGCATCACGACAGCGGCCGTCAACAGCCTGCTGCTGCGCTCCCGCGCCCAGGTCGAGGAGGCCGCCGGCGCGGAAGAGGACGTCGTCGAACCCACCGATCCGGTCCATCGCGCCACGCTCGACCGCTTCATCGAGGCGTTTCACCAGGCCGACATGGACGGGCTGTCCCGGTTGCTCCGTGCGGAGGTCGTCCTGGAGATGCCGCCGACACCGACCTGGTTCCTCGGCCGCGCGCCGGTGATGCAGTTCATCGCCGGCGTGTGCCGGGCCCACTCCACGCGCATGGTCCCGACGACCGCCAACGGCCAGCCCGCGGCCGCGGTCTACAAACTCGAGGCCGACGGGACCTACCGCGCCCATTCCGTCCAGGTGCTCACGGTGACCAGGACGGGGGGCACCCGGATCGTGGCCTTCCTCGACCCGGGCCTGTTCGGTGTCTTCGGCCTGCCCGACTCCCTGGCCCCGGCGGTGTCGCCATGACGGACGGGGCTCTCGGGAACGGCGTCGAAATGCTGGAAAGGGCGATCGATTACACGCTCGGGTGCCTGGTGGAGATCGGCGAGCGGTCGCTGTCGTGGCCGACGCCCTGTGCGGGCTGGGATCTACGCGCGCTCCTCCTGCATGTCGACGACTCGCTCGATGCGCTGGGCACGGCGATACGTACCGGCGGGATATCGGTATCCCCGGTACCCGCCCCGTTCCGGCACGATCCGGTTCGCGCCGAGGACCTCGTAGCCTCCCTGCGCGGACGGGCCCGTACCGTGCTTGGCGCCTGGACCGCCGCAGGCGACGGCGACCGTCCGCTGGCCATCGGCGGCCTGCCGCTCATGGCCTGCTCCACCGCAGGAATCGGCGCTATCGAGGTCGCCGTGCACGGCTGGGACATCTACTGCGCGCTGGGACTGCGTCGTCCGATCCCTCCCACACTGGCCGCCGAAATGCTGGAGATCGCCCACATCACGGTCGACGCCGGTGGCCGGTATCCCCTGTTCGCCGAGCCCGTCCCCGTTCGGCCGCCCTCCTGCCCCAGCGATCGCCTCACCGCCTACCTGGGCCGTGACCCCAGAACCTGACGGCCGGCCCCAAAAGGTCCGTCCAGCGGATCAGAACATCCTTCGAACGCAGCGAACTTCCGAACAGCACCCAACCGGACGACCGGATGACCGGTCGCCCGGAGAACTGGAGCGCGCAATGGCAGCTGCCCTAACGGCCCGGCGGGGCCCTCATGCGGCTTGGACGCTGGTCCTGGCACCCATCGGGGCTTTCCTGACCTCGCTCGACATCGTGGTCGTCTCGACCGCTCTGCCCGCGATCCAGCGGGAGCTGGGCGGCGGCACGGCTCAGGGAGAGCCGGGGTCCCAGGCCGCAGCTCGATCCGGTCGGGCTGGTCCTGATCGCCGCCGGGCTGTTCGCGCTGACCTGGGCGCCGGTGCGGGCGCCCGCGGTCGGCTGGGGCACCGCCGAGGTGATCGGTGCGCTGGTGGCCGGGGCCGTGCTGGTAGCCGCGTTCGCCGGCTGGGAGCGCCGGACACGCCACCCCATGCTGCCGCTGGAGTACTTACGGCGCCGCGGGTTCATCACCGCGAACGCCGTTGCCCTCCTCCAGCACACCTCGCTGATCGGCTCGCTGTTCATGATCGCGCAGCGCCGTGTGCAGCAACGACAGCTCGAACTATCCGGACGACGGCGCCGACCATCTGCGAGAGCAGGCCAAACGGGCCGGGTTCGGGGCCTCTGGGTAGCGGCCGCGATCGCCCTGCTCGCAACGGTCCCCGCGTTCCTGGCCCCGCGAAAGTCCCTGATCCAGACCCCGCTCGTCCCTGTACCGGAACCCGTAAGGAACACGCCGTGAAAGCAACGATCGTCCGCTACACGACACGTCCCGAAGCCGCCGACGAAAACCAGAAACGGGTGGAGCGGGTGTTCGCCGAACTGAACGCCGACGGTCCGGACGGCCTCCGCTACGCCGTGTTCCGCCGGGCCGGCGGCGTGACCTTCGTCGGCCGGCGCGACTCCCCGGAGCCGGGGGAGGCGTTGTGCTCGGCGATGGTCTGGGCCACGTCCTGTGGGTGGGTCAGCTGGGGGTGGTGGCCCGCGTCGGCGATGACCGTCACGGTGACGTGCGGGAGAGTGTCCAGCAGGGCCCGTCCTTCGCGGGTGAGTGGATCGCGGGCTCCCACGATGACGTGCACCCGCCCGGGGTACCGCTTCAGCTCGGCCCGGAGGTCCGCGCGCCACTGCGGCTTGGCGGTGGCGGCCAGCAGGCGGGAGGTCGTGGCTGCGATGGCGCCGCGGCGAAGGTCCGCCGCACTCGATCGGAGAGCGGTCGCGTGCGCCGCGTTGCCGGTGAGCCGCTCGGCCAGCGACCGGGGGGTTGCGCGGCTGAGGTACCTGCGGGTCAGTGGCGCCCACTTGGCGACGTAGGCCGGGGGTGCCTGCAGGAAGAACGGCGATACGAGAGTGAGCTGCTCCACCGCGCGGGGGTGGGCTGCGGCGGCCTCGACGGCGACCGCGGCGCCGACGGAGTGGCCGACCAGATGACGGGCGCCGGTTTCGCTCACCAGGGCCGTCAGCCAGGACGGCCAGTCGTCGCGGCCCCCCGCGCTCATCCCAAGCCCCGGCAGGTCGACGGCGCGGGCGTCGTCCATCGCCGTGACGACCGGTGCCCAGGTATCGGCGTTGACGGGCAGACCTGGCAGCACCACCGTGGGCGCCCCTGGTTCGCCGAGCTCGAACGTCCGAACCCCGCCGGGTGCGGTGAACCGTCTGCCGCCTGTGGGGGCGTCCCCGAAACGGTGCGCCGCCAGGTGGTCGGCCCAGCGGCGGATCGTCGTGGTGGTGTCCGGCATGGCCAGCCCGTGCCGGGCGGCGAAGACCTGTGCCGAATCGGTGGGGTAGCGATCGCTCGACAGGAACGTCAGGGTCTCCGGATCGGCCTTGGTGAGCCGTTGGGGCAGGCGCTTGAGCAGCGGAACGGGGATCCGCGCACGGGGCAGCTCGGTCCGGTAGTGCTCGGCGACGAGCGCGAGCAGGCCGGGCAGGGGCGGGGTGTCGTCGTCCAGCGGCCAGTACGCCGTGCCTTCGGTGGCCACGTCCAGCGGAAGCAGGGTCATGAAGCGGGCGAGGTAGTCGGCCGCCACGACGGGGACGAACGTCCGCTCGTTCCCCGGAACCGCCGCCAGAGAGCCCTGCCAGATGTCCTTCACACTGGACGCGAGCCCGAGGTACTGGTCGGACTCGCCGGTGGCACTGTCACCGATCACGCTGGCAGGGTTGACGATGGACCAGGGAACGCCCAGTCGTTCCGCTGCGGCCTGGAAAACGGCGTCCGCCTCGACCCTGGACGCCTCGTAGGCGCCCAGGGACCGGTAGGTCTCCCTTCTGCGCTCCTCGCTCCAGCGGGCGGGGTCCTGCCCGCCCACGCGGTACCCGGATACCTGGACCAGGCGGCGCAGGTGCGGCAATCGCGCCGCGAAAGCGACGACCGCGCGTACGGTGTCGACGTTGGCGCGGCGTGCCTCGTCCGCCGACATCCCGAACCGGTACGCGCCGGCGCAGTTGTAGATCTCGGTGACATCGTCGCAGTCGCCCTCGATCAGCGACGGCTCGGTGAAATCGACCCGGAGATCAGCCGGGGCATGGTCGTGTCCGTGCTCGCCCAGCCACCGGGCGAGGTGCCGGTAGGCGTCGTGGCTCCGGCTGGCCGTGCTCACCCGGACGCCGGCCTGGCCGAGCGCGAGCACCAGGTGGCGTCCGATGAAGCCGCTCGCGCCCAGCACCAGTGCGTGCCGCTCCGTGGCGCTCACGATGAGGTCTCCGTGTCCTGGTCCAGCAGTACGGCGAGCGCTTGGGCGGCGCAGTGCAGCGGCTCGGTGGACCGCTGGGCACGCGACACGATCACCGCCCCCTCCACCATGCTGACCACGGCTGTCGCCGTGGCGCGGGCGGCGGGACGGGGGCGGCCGTGCGTGACGAGAAGCTCGGTCACCGGTGCGATCCACGACTCGAAGGCGTTCGCGCACGCCTCCCGCAGCCGGCCGCTCCGCGCGCCCATCTCCAACGTCACCACCGAGACCGGGCACCCCAGCTGGAAGTCGCCGTCGTCGAGCATCGCGGCCAGTGCGTCGATCACGCGGCGCACCACCTCACCTGGCGTGGCCGACTCCAGCGCCGAGCCGGCGACGAGGGAACCGAACCGCGCGGCCGCGAGTTCGACGGCCCTCTCGCCCAGCGCCTCCTTCCCTTTCGGGAAGTGGAAGTACAGGGACCCCTTCGGGGCACCCGCGTGCTCGACCACCGTGTTGAGTCCCGTGCCGCTGTAGCCGTGCCGCTGGATCAGCTCCAGCATCGACTCCGCCAGCCGCATGCTGGTCTTGGCTCCCTTGGTTTCAGCCATGGGGAAACAATAGACCGGTCTATATATTCTGACAAGACGGCGCCGCCCGCGCCACGCGAGATCGACAAGAGGGCCCCGCAGGTAGAGCGGACGTCCTCACAGCCGATCGGATCTCGTGTCATGCCCGGCTCCGGAAGCCCCGGGGCATTGCGGCAGCCCGGCAGCGGACATGGGCCGTGGTGGCTACCCCGTGCAGCGCGTGTCGTGCTGTGGGCGGTGGCCGGTGGTGAGGAACCTGCTGACGCTGTGGTCGCCACAGCGGTTGCCGTTGCTCAGATACGCGCCGTGGCCGCCGTGCTCGACGGTGACCAGGCGGGCTCGGTCACCGAGCGCCCGGCGCATCTTCAGGCCGGCGAAGTGGGGGGTGGCGGGGTCGCGCCGGTTCTGGATCATGAGGATGTTGGAAGGGCCCTTGCCGGTGATCCGGGTGGGCTTGTCGGCGGGCGCGTGCTTCCAGAAGGAGCAGGGGTTGATGCTCACGGGCATCCCCGCGGTCAGCGGGTGTCGTGCGCGGTCGGCGGCTACGGCGCGCTGATAGGCGGAGACCGGCTTGGCCGGCCAGCGTACGTCGTTGCAGATGACCGCGAGCGCCACGGCCGCGTCCTCATCCGGCAGCGGCCCGGCCACGTCCGGGGTCAGGACCGGCGTGGCGTCCGGGTTCTGGGCCTGCTTGACCAGCCGGGCCAGCGAGGGGAAGGAGGCGTCGCTGTACAGGGCGTTCTGCATCGCCTGCCGCAGCCGGTTGCCGGTGAGCGGTACGCCGGCGGTGGTGGTCCGCTTCGGTGCGCGGTCCAGTTGCGCCGCCAGGTCGAGGAACAGCGGCCGGACGTCTTCGGCCCGCTCCGCCAGCCGTAGGCCCTCGCTGTCGCGCGCCGGGCCGGCCGCCCAGGCGGCGAAGTCTGGGAACCGGTCGTCGGCGCCCTGCGCCCAGTTCGCCAGCCAGCCCCGCCCGACGCGTTCGGGGGCGGGGTCGTTGCTGCTGTCCAGCACCCAGCGGTCGGTGTGCTGCGGGTACTTCTGCGCGTACACGGCCGCCACGTAGGTGCCGTACGAGATCCCCCACGCCGACAGGCGCCGCTCACCCAGCGCCCGCCGGAACAGGTCGATGTCGCGCACCTGGTTTGCGGTGGTGAAACTGCGCAGCACCGCGCCGCCGTTGCGGGCGCAGGCGGCGGCGATGCGGCGGGAACCGGCGAGGTTCTCGGTGATGTCCCCGTCGGGCCCTGGCCAGGACCGCAGTGTCACCAGGTGCCGGTCGTCCTCGTCGAGACCGCATCTCGCCGTCGTACTCGCGCCCACGCCACGCGGATCGAGGCTGACGATGTCGTACGCGCCGCCCAGCGCCTCCCTCATGGCATCACCCTTCTGCGCGAGCCGCTGCACCCCGGAGCTGCCCGGCCCGCCCGGGATCACGATCAGCGTTCCGCGCCGGGCCGGCGGCCGCTCGCCGCGCAGCCGCGAAACGGCGAGGGTGAGCCGCGGGCCGTCCGGGGAGCGGTAGTCCAGCGGTACTGGCAGCTCGGCGCACTCCTGCCCGGCCGGGCCGCCGGGCTGGGCGCAAGGCCGCCAGGTGAGGGTGGACGGCGCGATACCCGCGGCGGCGGGCCGGGGGTGGAGCGCGGGGGCGGCGACCGCGACGGTCGGCGCGGCGGCAACGGCCACGGCCGGCACGCAGAGGGCGAGGACAAGGACGAGAGCCCGTCGAGTACGCATCAAACTGACTGCCTTTCAGCGAGGGGACGGCGCAGGAGCGCGATCCATCACCTGAAGGCTGGCCGTCGGTCCACCGCCGCCGACAGCCTCGAACGGTCGAACCTCACGTCCACCGATCGGTGGACACCGCAGGGCGCCGCCCCTCCGGGGCCAGGACGTCCTCTGGACCTGACCGCAAAGGGTTGGCCATGGTCGCGGCTACCTTTCGTCCGGCCGCGCTTCAGGATGTCGATCATGCGGGAACGCCACGGGGTGGCGATGCATGATCGAGATGAGGCTGACCCATGAGAAGCCGGATGTCCGCAAGGCTGCTGCCCGTCGTACTGGCCGCGGCGGCCGTGACCCCGATCGGCGCACCCGCGTGGGCGCAGGAGGCGCCGCCGCCGGCCGAGGAGACCTACACCGAAGGGGAGTGCGCCGAGGCGCTCAAGATCCTCTCCTACTTCAAGCTGCTCCCGGACCAGCCCGACATCGGCCGGACCCTCTGCTCGATGAACGAGGCGAAGCACCAGGACGAGACGCAGCAGGAAGCGACGCATCAGGAAGCGACGCATCAGGAAGCGGCTCAGCAGGACGATTACACGAGCGAGCTCGACACCGAGTACACCAGCGAGACCGGCCAGACCGTCGAGGACAGCAAGCTCCTCGGCGTCCCGGTCGAGTGGCCGAAAAGCCTCACCATCCACGTGCCGACGGTCAACGACCGGTGGCACTCGTACACCCCGACGAGGAACTGAGACGCCCCGCGGGCTGCGGAGGGACGTCCCTCCGCAGCCCGCGCCGTCCGAAGCGCTCCGGATGTGCACTAAGCTTTTCCTCGTCTACACGGGGCTATGGCGCAGTTGGTAGCGCGCCTCCATGGCATGGAGGAGGTCTGGGGTTCGAATCCCCATAGCTCCACTCGGAGTTGGCAGAGGTATGCCTGCGTAGAGCGCAGGCCTGCAACTCCTTCGTCGTTCTGATCCAGGGGGCGACCCCTTGGAACCTCGATGTGCGGCTCCGCCCCACGCCCTGTCTGCTGCTGGCGCTTAGGCCGCTGCCGCCTGTCCTTCCTGGTGTTCTTTATGACTCCGGCCGAGGTTGTCCGGTGAGGTCGTGGCGGGCGGCCGTCCCGAGGGCGGCCTCGTAGCGGTGAAGCAAGGGGCGTAGCAGGTCGTTCAGGCTGTCGATCTCGTCAACGGTGAGTTCGTCGAAGATCTGGCGCTCGGACCGGGTGCGGCGGGCTGTGGCCCGTTGCCATCGCGCGAAACCCTCATCGGTGACGGACACCGGCCGCGAGCGGCCGTCGGTGTCGGTGGTGCCCAGCGTGATCAAGCCTGCCTGAAGGAGCCGGTTCAAGCGTGTGCTGACCGTTCCCGACGTGAGCCGGAGGGCACGAGCCAGGGCCGTGGGCGTGCACCGGCCGCCTGCCCGCACGATCACTGAGAGCGCCTCCCAGTCCGCGACGCTCAGACCCTCCTCGCTCGCCACCTGCTCCAAGGAGCGAGTGAACATCCTGGCCAGACGGCCGATGCGCTGCCGAGCCGCCTCGACGCCGGGATCCACGTCCACCATGTCCCGCGTCCACGTGGGCAGGTCCCGGTCGATCGAGTCGGTCTCCTCGCGTGCTCCCATGACGTTGCATCTTACTTGAGCCCCAAGATACTTTGTTTGAGTATCAAGGTACTTGCGGTGGAGGTGGCGCCGGCATGGCGAAGGTTTGGCTGGTCACGGGCGCGAACAGGGGACTGGGACTGGCGCTGGCGCAGGCCGCACAGCGTCGCGGCGACATTGTCGTCGCCACGGCACGTGATGCCGCCTCGATCAAGGGCTCCTTCGAACATGCGCTACGGCTCGACGTCCGGGACCAGGAGACGGTCGACGTGGCCGTGGACGAGGCGGTTCGCACGCACGGGCGGATCGATGTCCTGGTGAACAACGCCGGGCACGGGCTCGCCGGGGTGGCCGAGGAACTCACCGACGACGACCTGAGAACCGTCCTGGACGTGAACCTGCTCGGGGTGCTGCGGGTGACCAGGGCGGTGCTGCCGCACATGCGTGCACGCGGGCGGGGCCACGTGGTGCAGATGTCGTCGGTCGGCGGCGTCGTCGCCAACCCGGGGCACGCCGCCTACGGCACGTCCAAGTTCGCACTCGAGGGCTTCTCCGAGGCGGTGTCCGGAGAAGTCGCTCCCTGGGGCATTCGCGTCACCATCGTTGAGCCCGGGCCTTTCCGTACCGACTTCGCCGGCCGCTCCATGCGTTTCGCCTCGGCGAACGAAGCCTACGCCGGCACCCCCGCCGGACGCGTGCGCCAGAAATTCGCCGACCAGGACGGGCACCAGCCCAACGATCCGGACCGAGCCGCACAGATCATCCTGGACGCCGTCGACGACCCGGCGTCCCCGCTGCGCCTTCCGCTCGGTCCGGAAGCCGTTGATCGCATCCGCGCCAAGCTCACCTCCCAGCTCGCCGACCTGGATCGCTGCGAAGCGACGGTACGCGACACCCGCTTCTGAGAGCCTTCGCCCTGCTCGCCGGCGAGGGCGGTCGGGCTGTGGTGGCGTCAGGCGGTGAAGCGGAGGACGGCGCCTACGTGAACGGGCTGGGTCGAGCCGTTGGACGGTAGGACGATCAGCTCGCCGTCCATGGCGGCCGCGGCTCTGACCAGGGCGGCGTCCGCACGGTCTTCGCGAGGGTCGGTCACGCCGAACTCGTCGCGGAGTTCGTCGGCGGTGGCGGCGATCTGTGCGGGGTCCGGGCCGACCCAGAGGCGGTCGGTGGAGTCCGGGTCCTCGTCGAGGAGGAGCGTCTCGACGCGGCCCTGCCGGACGGCCTCGGTGGTGGCGGGCAGGCCGGAAACGGCTCGCTGGCCGTTGGCGAGCTCGCGGTCGAAGCGTTCGGCGACGGTCATGATGTGCTCGGTCGTCTTCAGGTCCAGGACACGGCGCAGCTCGTCGTCCAGGTCGGGGTCGTCGACGGTGGTGTTCTTGTCGGTCTCGACGGTGCGCTCCAGGACGTGCTCCGAGACCTCTTCCAGGACCGCGTTGCGTGCGCGGGTGTCGCCGGCGATCACGATGGCCTCGGCGCCGCAGCGTTCGGCGGCGCGGTCGATCTCGTGGGCGACCTTCTTGGCGTTGGCCTTCCAGACGTTCTCGGCCGAGCGCTGGAACCGGGACTGGTTCCAGTCGCCCGCCTTCGTCTTGCGGATCGGGTAGTCCTCGTCCCCCTGCACGTCGATGTGCTGGTGCTTCCCCGTGGCGGTGACACAGTCGATCGCGCCCCCGCGACGGTCGACGACGGCCAGCAGATGCGGGAACCTCTCACCGCGTTGGGCGAGGTAGGGCAGGACGTCCGGGAGTGGGGCGAGCGTCGCCCGGGGGGTCGGGGGAGCGTCGCTGAGCCGTTCGCTGTGCACCACCTCGTCGTCCGCGGCGAAGATGACCAGGCCTTCGGAGCGGCGCCGCCGCACTTCCTCGTCGATGGTCTGCTCGACCGCGTGGAGCATGCCCTTCGGGGCGTTCTGTGCCTCCAGGTCCGCGCGCTGCGCCCGCCACCGCAGCTCGATTGCCTTGGACGCGTCCTCGGTGGTCCGGGTGAGGTCCGCGTACACCGAGGCGTAGGGGCCCGGATGCTGGTACAGCGTCTTGAGGAATGACAGATCCATGAGATGGCCGTACCCGCCTGATCTGGGACAAACGTAAATAAAGTGGCGTCTGGGACTCGCACCTCGGCGGACTACGGGGTTCTAGCGGCAGACGAGCTGCGGCCGGCCCGGACCGCCGCCATCGCGGCGCTTGATGAGCCGGGCAGCCATCGGCCCCTTCCGTGGTCAGCCCGTAAACGGCCACAGTGCCGAGGTAGGAGCCGAGTGGAAGGTCCGCTTCGCTGCGTAGGTCGCTTTCTGCCCGCGCACGGTGTCGACGACCGCGTTCATGACCTCTCCGTCTCCGGTGGGCCGATCAGGCAGAACTCGTTGCCCTCGGGGTCGGCGAGGACCGTGGTCGGCCAGCCGTCGTCCACGAACGGGCCGCGCAGCACCCTGGCGCCGAGCGCGGTGACACGGGCGACTTCCGCGTCCATGTCGGTGATTCGCAGGTCGGCGTGCATCCGGTTCTTCGTGACCTTCGGCTCGGGGACGCGCTGCAGTAGCAGCCGCGGCCCCTTCCCGGACGAGTCCGTGAGAGGGACGTACGGCGGCTCGTACCCGCCGCGCTCGTATCCGAGCGCCGAAGCCCAGAAGTCGGCCAGACCATCGGGGTCGCGGCAGTCCAGGACGAAGACGAGTTCCATCTAGTGGTTCCGCAGCGCCTGGACCAGCTTGGACTTGGTCATCGACGAACGTCCCTTGACGCCGATCTCTCGGGCGCGCTTCAGCAGCTCGTCCTTCGACCAGTCGTCGTAGGAGGGGCTCTTGCCACCCTTGCGCCCGACCTTCTTCTTACCCTGACCACCAGCCGCGTTCCCGATCCGCGCGGCCTTCTCCTTGCTCTCGCCCTTATCGCGGAGCTTCTGGTACGTCTTCTCGTCCTTGATCTGCGCTCTAGGCATTTCGGTCAAGTACCCCACATACGTGCGCCACACATCGCTGCCGCCGAGGCGTCCGCCCGTCCGGCACTGTGACAGTCACCACCGCACGGCACCCCGCAGGCTTCCCGTGCGGGCCGGTCCCGCCCGACGAGATCGCGGGATGCGGCGCTTGCGTGAGACGTCTGAACCGCCTGTGAGCAGGGGGTTCCCGAAGCTGGACGAGGAGCGGACGGCATGATTTGACGGAGTCTCCGGGGATGTCTAATCTCTGACGTGCCCCAAGGGGATGCGGGACGCCGACAGGCGGACGGCCCCGGGGAAACGCCAACCAGAGAAAACGGTTCGTAGCTTGCTTCGAGCCGGGGTACTCTTGAATGGCAAGCCCGGACGGGATGCAGGACATCGCAAGGTGGCCGGCCCGCAGGGCGTCTCCTGCGAAACGATCTTCGGTGGGCTTCGGCCTGTTGGTTCGTCGTTGCGTGGGGCTTGGTGGGCCATCCGTTCGTCGAAAAGATCTTGGTTGATCGGCT
>NZ_SMKK01000203.1 GCF_004348425.1 Actinomadura sp. 7K507 | reverse complement strand
ACGTTGGGGTGGGGGGTTCGTTGGTCGAGGGCGTGGGTGCCGGGCTCCGGGCGGCCGGTGGGGCGTCCTGGTCTCCGCAGCCGCTGAGGCCGCCCGCGCGCAGCACCTTGCAGACGGCGTCCTCGGTGCCGGTCGTGACCGCGGCGGCGACCCCGGAAACGGCGATGACGGCGAGAATGGCGCAGATGAGCAGAATCGCGGCGAGGTAACTGACCGGGCCCTCGCCGCGATCACGAAGCGTCCCGGTCCCGTTCACCTTCCGGCGACCCGACGGCACGCATGTGAAGCTACGGGAGGTACTTAAGGGACGAACGGGCCCAGGGGCCCATCATGGGACCTAATGTCGGGATAAATAACGACGAAACCGACTACAGCACCGAGATGTGCACGTGGTCGAAGTGGTTCTGTGTAATGCTGCCGCGGTCCTCCATCGGCCGCCAGCCCTCCGCGTGCCGCTGCGGGTTGTAGATGTGCTGACGGTAGATGATGTAGTAGATGCCCAGTTTCTGGGCGTTGGCGTAGGCCCAGTTGGAGATGGCGAAACCGAGGTCCGCCTCCGGCCCGGTCGGACCGTTCGGGCCACTGATCATGAAGTCGCAGGCGCGGCCGAGCGGATGCTCACCGCCGCCCGGGATGCCGCCGTTGGAGCGGTAGCACCCGATGCCCTTGGGCACCTTGAACTTCTCCCTGATCAGATCGCGGACGCAGCGCATCCGGGGGGTGATGTTCTCGGGGCCCATCGGGCCCCCCTCGGGGCACGTGCTCGCGTCGGGCAGCTGCTGGCTGAAGCCTTCGCCGCCCGGGATGACGGGACGGCCCTCGTACTTCTCGCCCTCCTCGGCGACCAGCCGGATCTTGAACAGCCGCAGCAGGGTCGTGCGGGAGGCGCGGTAACCGCCGGACGTCCAGATCTTGATGTCGTCGCACCGCAGCTCATGGAACATGACCACACCGTCGCCGCCGTGGCCGTCATCACCGGGCACCGGGTAGGTGACGCCCCTGCAGGGCGGCAACTGCAGCTCGGCGATCGCTGACGCGGTGCCGTAGCTCTTGCCGATGCCTTCCTCGCCGGTGGAGTCGGTGCAGAGGTTCCTGCGCGCGGCGAGGTCCCTGCGGTCCTCGGCGGTGAGCTCGTCCTCGTCCTTGAGCTGGCAGTCGGCACTGCGCACCGACACCTTCATCGTGTAGCCCTTGGGCCCCGACGGCTTGACCTTCTCCGTCACCACGGTGTCGTTGCGGCGGGCGTAGTCCTCCGCCGACCGGTGGTAGGGGAGCTTGTCCTGGCCGACCTCGATGTTCGGCGCGATCGCCCAGAGGCCGACGTCGTTCGGCAGCATGCCGAGCATCGCGACCCGGATGACCTCGTCCCGCAGCGGCTTGACGGCCCCGATCGCCGCCGCGTCGGCGCCGCTCTGCGCCCGGGTCCGCATGTCGTTGGCGTACGCCAGCGGGACGAGCATGACGGTGAGCGCGACCGTGCACACGCAGGCCATCAGCATGACGATCTGCGTGGATCCTTCGTCGCCGCGGTCCCGCCGCCAGCGCGCCAGCTTCACCAGGTCACCACCGGATGCGCGGAAGCTTGCATGATCGAGCCAACACTAAGAGAGTCGGCCGCGGCGACACAGGGCCCCAGGGCCCAATCCTGGACGTCGCGCCCCCGGGTTCAGCGGTCGCCGAACCAGCCGTCCTTCTCCTCGACGGCGAAGGAGCCGAGGATCGTGGCGAGCCGATCCTTGCCGGCGGCACCCTCGGGCGAGCGGGTGACGACGTCCAGCAGCCGCTGCTTCTCCGTCAGGACGAACGTCTCGGTGATCCGCATCCGGATCTTCGCGCCCGTCGCCGTCCGGATCTCGTTCGAATAGTGGAAGCGGTGCGCGGCCCGCGCCCCGGGCACCAGGACCGGCTCCTCGTCCCCGATCTCGTAGCCGGAGCGGGGGGCGGCGCCGCGGAACTGCACGACCTTGTCCTGGAGGGAGTTGCGCCATCCTCCCCAGTCGATGACCTGCACCTCCGCCGACCGCGTCCCGTCGTCGCGGGACGGGCCGTTGAACTGGACGGCCGGGCGTCCGCCGGACTCGCCCTCCCGCACGCTCCAGCCCGAGGGGTAGTCGATCCGGAAGCGGTCGCCGTCGTAGCGGCTCAGCCCGGCGGGGGCTTCGTCTCCCGTCACCACCCCGCAGGCGGCGAGCGCGGCGAGCAGGGGCGGGATGATCAGGTGACGCTTGAGCACAAGAGCAATGTAGGCGCCGCCCCCGGCCGCCGTTGTGAGCCCGGGGACCCATCCTGGGCCCAATTGTCCCGATCCGGTCACCTTGTCCGGCCAACCTTCGCGGGATGTCAGCCGTCCGCGTCACCCGGCAGGGCGCCGGAGGCCGCCGGGCGCTCGCACCCGACCCGGCGCGAACCTGCGGGCGACCGGCACGCTCACCGCGACCAGCCCGCCGAGCGCGCAGCCCGCCGTGAGCCACCAGAGCCGGACCGGCGCCGGGTCCAGGTCACCGGCGACCTGGACTCCGACGGCGACGACGACCGCGGCGACCGCCACCGGCGCGCCGGCGGCCACCGCCACGGGGAGCGGTCCCGCGCGCCCGGCCGGCCGGGTCCCGAGAAGCACGAACAGGAGGACGACCGGGAGCACGAGCCACACCATCCGCGGGACGGCCAGCGACACGGCCTGCTCCCCCACCGCGGTGATCAGGACCGTCAGCCCGGCCGCGAGATAGTCCCGGCCGAAGGCGGCGAGCGCGCCGGCCGCGCTGCCGAGGACCACCGCCGCCACCGCGCCCGCGTACATCGCGGGCTCGGTGCCGGCGAGGATGACCGGCATCGCCTTGACCGAGAACAGCGCGACCAGCGCCGCGGCCACCGGCACGGCGACCAGGGTGCGCGAGGACGGGCTGCCGGCCCGCCGGTCGGCCCGGTCGATGGCGACCCAGGAGGCCAGGACGGCGGACGCCGCGCACGCCCGGACCACCGCCACCGCGGCCGACGACTCGTCCAGGCCGCACGCCCGAATCACCGAGAACTGGAGCAGCAGGGTCGCGACACCGACGATGATGCCGATCAGTCCCGCCATCGCGCTCACCCCGCGTGCGCAGCCGCCAACTGGTTCGTACCGGGACGATACCGGCGCAGGATCGGGCAGGGATGGGTCCGGAAGCCCATCCCTGCCCGCTTCCCGGACCCAAGCCGACTGGGCCCGAAAAGTCAGGTCAGAGCGTGTCAGGTCAGAGCGTGTGAGGTCAGAGCGTGTAGGGCACGGGCAGGTCCTTCACCAGCGTCACGACCTTCTCCCGGGTCCGTCCGTCTCCGGCGACGGTCAGCTCGCGGCGTTCCAAGGCCCGGTCCCGGACGACGTACGCGGTGACCTCGAAGCCCTTCCCCTTCGCGACCGCCGCCGGCGCGGCGATGTCGGGACGGTACTCGGCGATGACGCGGTCGCGGCGCTTCGCGACCTCCCCGGTGATGTTCGGGCGGAACCTGATCTCGTCCACGGAGCCGACGACGTAGGTGAGCTTGCCGCGCGGCCGGGTGGAGTCCAGGTAGAGGCGGGCGAGCGCCGTCGCGGCGGCCGGGTCCGTGACGGCCGTGCCGTCCGCCTCCGTCATCTCGTTGAACGCCTTCGGCTCGCCGGTCAGCAGGAGCGCCCGCGCGCCGCCGCTCGCGACGTGCAGCCGCACCGGGTGCGGCCCCTGCCGGTAGTCGACCTGGTAGACACGCCAGCTCCGCAGGAACGGCGCGGGCAGCGGGGTCAGGCGGCTGCCGCCGCGGGTGACGATCGACGCCTCCTCCTTGTGGCCCTGCTGGGCCAGCGCGGCGGAGATCGCCTGGCGGACCCGCTCGTCCGGCCGCCGCTCCGGGGTGGCGGACGAACCGCCCGCACTGTTCCCGCCCGCGCTGTCCCCGCCCGCGCACCCGGCCGCGCCGAGCAGGGCCGCCAGGACCACCCACGCGATCACCGCGCGCCGCGTCCAGCGGTCAGCAGAAGATCCAGAGAAAGCAGCTCTTGTTCGCGTCATCCCACGCGTCTCCGTAGTTATCGGGGTAGGTGTTCCCGTCCACCGAGGACACCACCTCACCATTCTCGAAGGCTTCCTTCACGCGCTGCCGGCCCGCGGCCTCGCCGACCCGGCGTTCCTCTCCGGGAGTGAGCGGCGGCCTCTGCGCCTGGGCGCGTGCCTTGTTCTCGGCGTTGACAGCGTCCCGGTAGGCTGCTTCGTATTCGGCCTGCAGCAGCGTATCCGGCGGGGCGTTCTTGCCACGCAGCCGCTGCAATTCCTGGTTGTTCTCGATCTCGTCGATGACGCCTTGGGTCTCCTCCTCGATCGCCGCGTCGATGTACTCCTCCCGGGACATCTCCTTGGGATCGGGCACGTTGCGGTTCTTGGCGTGGTTCACCTCGTGGATGAAGGTGTTCGCGCGCTCCACGGGCGTCTGCGAGGTGTCGATGTAGAACACGTTGTCCGCGTCGCTCCAGTAGGAGCCGCCACCATTGCGGTAGACGACGCGGACCCCGTTGTCCTCCACCCACCGCAAAGCGTCGCGGCCCGCCTGGGTCTCGTTGAGGACCGCCTCGGTCTCGATCTGCTCCGTCGACTTCGGCGGTGGCGGCGGCTCCTCGACCGGCGGTCCCGGGCTCGGGCTCGGTTCCCGGGGCTGCCCCTCGGGCCCGGATCCGCCGGGAGTCGGCGGGGACGTCAGGGGCGGCTCACCGTCCCCTGCGCGGGACCGGATGCCGCAGCCGCCGCCCCCGGAGACCTCGCAGATCGCCGACTCCAGGCCGCCCGCGATCTTCCCGCCGACCGGCGAGGTGGCCACCACCGCGACCGCGGCGGCGATGACGAGGATCACCGCGATATGGCTGACGGCCCCTTCACCACGATCTCGACCTGGACGCACGATGCCTCTCCTAGGGCCGGCAGATCGGAAACGTGTGCATCGAACCCCGCCCGGGTCGTCCGGCGCATGAGTCCCAAGACCCCATCCGGACCCGGCGGGTGAGCCCTGCCAGTGCGGGTGAACTTGCGGGCGGACCGTGCCGCACGGTAGGTCCACGGCCCCAAATCCGGGCCCAAAGCGCAGGTGGGGAGGCTTCCACCCATTCAGCCCAGGGCCCGGCGTGCCTAGAGTGAGCCGGTGACCGAGCCTCTCGCTCCGCCCGGACCGCCCGCGTCGGCCGCCCCCGCCCCCGCCGAGCCGCGGCCCCGGCGGTCATGGCTCTGGCTGCTGCCGGCCGGGTGGCTGGCGCAGGTGATCGTCCGGCTGATGATCACGCGGAACCTGGACGCCCCGCCCGTGTATCCGGACGAGACCGGCTATCTCGTCGCCGCGCGCTGGTTCACCGGCGGACCCGGCGCCGACCTCTCCGGCGCGACCTTCTACCAGGGCGGCTACGCCCTGCTCCTCACCCCCGCCTACCTGGTCAGCGACGACCCGGCCGTGCTGTACCGGATCGTCCTCGGCATCAACGCGCTCATCGGAGCCGCCGCCTTCCCGCTCGGCTTCGCGGCGCTGCGGCGCCTGGGGCTGACCCGCCGGGCCGCCCTCCCCCTCGCCTGGACGGCCGCGCTCCTCCCGGCCACGACGTTCTGGTCGGGCGTGGCGATGTCGGACGCGCTCCTGCCCGTCCTGGTCCTGGCATGGCTGCTCTGCCTTGACCGGTTCGTGCGGTCGCGGGGGGCGGGTGCCGCGGCCGCCGCGAGCCTGCTCGCCTGCTACGCGCTCTCCGTCCACAGCCGCGGCATGATCCTGGTGGCCGTCCACGGTCTCGTGCTGGTGGCGTACCTGGTGCGCGGCGGAAACCGGCGTCCCGCGCTCATCGGCACGGCCGTCACCGTGCTGGGCGCCGGAGCCGCCACGTTCTTCAACTCCCTGGTGCGAGACCGGCTCTACCCGGACGGCACGTTCCAGGTCTCGGAACTGCTGTGGACGCGGCTGACCACCCTCGACGGCCAAGGCTGGGCGCTCGCGGGGGCGGCCGGCCAGGTGTGGGCGATGCTGGCGGCGACGTGGATGATCGGCGGCATCGCGCTCGTCCTCATGGCGCACGCGCTGGGACGGCGCAACGCCCCGCCCGCCGACCGCGTGATGGCCGGAGTCGTCCTGGCCACCACGGCCGGGATCGCCTACGCGACCGCGGCCGGCCTTCCCGACGAGGTGCGCTACGGCAACCACGCCTACGGCCGGTACCTGTCCTGCCTCGCGTTCGTCTATCTGCTGGTCGGCCTGGCGGCGCTCGTCCGCATGCCCCGGGTGGCGAAACCCGCCGTGCTCGGCGCACTCGTCTTCGCGGGCTGCGCGGCGGTGGTCGCGCTGCGCATCTCCGGCATGAAGCCGACCACCCACATCTACCTCACGTTCGACTTCCCCGAGGTCGGCCTGCTCGGCGGCTTCTGGACGGGCCTGAAACCGCTCTGGACGACCCTCACCGCCTGCGCCCTGCTCCTCCTCTTCTGCGGACTCCGCCGTTTCGGGCCGGTCGCCCTGGTGGGGATCATGATCACCGTCAACCTCGGCGCGGCGATGCTGATGCCCGCCGTCCTGCTGACCCCGCGCAGCCAGCCGATCCCCCCGGTGGGAGAGGCCGGGCGCGGCGGTGTCGCCGTGGCCGCCTCGCTGAACGAGGACCGGATGCGCTCACTGCTCATCTACTCGCGGCTGGCGTTCCGGGTCTCGTGGACGGAGCTGGAGAAGTTCGATCCCGCCGGCGGCCTGCCCCACGAGGGGATCTGCACCGTGGTCGTCGGCCGGCCCGATGGGACCGCCGCCGAGGCGACCTGGCCCCGTCACCCGCCGGGGTGGCGCGCCCGCGAGGCCGAACGCCGCAGGCTGAAGTGGGTCGTCTGGTCCGCCCCGTCCTGCCGCTGACGGAACCTCGCGACCACCTTCGGCACCACGAAGTAGGCGCCCAGCGCGTAGACGATGCCGAGCAGCACGTCCACGACGTAGTGCTCGCCGAAGTACACCACGCCGACCCAGATCGACACCGGGTACAAGAGCAGCGGCCAGACCCAGCGCCAGCCGAACGCCTTCGCCGCGAACAGCGCGAACAGCAGCGGATACGCCGAATGCAGCGACGGCACCGCGGCCACCGCGTTCGGCGACAACTGCCGGTAGAACGAGTCGTAGGAACCGCCGCCGATCGCGCTCCACACGCTGCCCGTCACGCGCTGGATGGGCTCGATGTGGCCTTCCTGCGCCGCCATCCACGGCGGCGCCGCGGGATAGGCCAGGTAGGTGGCGAACGCCGCCAGGGACAGGCCGACGAAGCAGAGCACGAACGGCCAGTACATCGCCGGCCGCTTCTTCCAGAGCACCGTGCCCAGCACCAGCGGCGCCACGAAATGGAACGTGTAGAGCACGTAGAAGTAGAAGTCGTACCACCGGTCGCCGCCGCGCCACAGCCGCTCCTGCAGCCATTCGGTCGGCAGCCCGCCCCCGGCCAGCCACCGGTCGAACTCGATCATCGCCGTGTAGTGGACGTTGTCGTTCAGGTCGTCGGCGATGCCCGCGAACGACTGGTACAGCATCAGCAGCGCCAGAAAGGGACCGAGGCGCTTCAGGAAAACACGGGACTGCCCGAAGATGGCGAACAGCGCGAGCAGGATCAGGAAGACCGCGTCGGGCGTCCAGAAAACGACCTTCCGCGTGATGACGTAGAGGAGGAGCAGCACACCGGACACGCGCGCCGCGAGAATCCAGAAATCCTTACGGCCGAACTGCCCCAGCACGCCCCGGGCAAGGCCTGCCTTGTCCGGGGCGAGCTCAGGGGGTCGCGGTCCGTCCTCTGCCAGTCCGACACCGAGGCCCCCGCCACCCGAATCCACGCCCATTTTCCGGACGCTATCCCGCGGCTGTTCGGCTGCCCAGGGCCCCCGGACCCAATCGGGCCCGGGGGGCCGGGGGGGCCGGTCAGCCGACCTTGATGTTCTGCACCGGCTGGAATCCCGGGATGTGCACGTTCGCGGTTTTGACCTCGGGAGGGAGCTTGAACATGGCCCAGAGGGTGTACTCCTCCCCCTTCTCGACCATGTAGTCGTCCATGGGCGTAACAAGGAGATAGGGGCCTAGCGTCACCTTGTTCACCGAGTCCCGGACGGCGCGGTACCGGAGTGAACCGGAAACGATGGCGGCTTGGCTGGTGCTGGCCTCCGCATAAACGCCGCTGTAATCGTGGGAGGAGGTCCAGGCGTTGAGCGGCTGGTCGTCATTGTTGCGAAGCGTCCAGACCAGCGACACGAAGCCGTTGCGGTCCCGCCTGACCTCGTTGATCCGCACCTCGGCTTGGGCGGGCCACTCGCCTTTGAGTACGTCCGGTGGGTCACCGCTGGGCGCGGTCCCGAGCACGGGCAGCTTTCCGTCGGCGGCCGGGGTCGGCGCCGCCGCCGGCGGTGCGGGAGGCGCGGACGGGGGCTCGGGCTTGGGGAACAGGACGGTCACGCGCCGGTTGACCCGGCGGCCTTCCTCGTTCTCGTTCGTGGCGATCGGGTCCTTGGATCCGTGCCCCTGTACCTGGTAGTTGATCCCCTCCCGGGTGACGAGCCGCTCCAGCGCGGCCTTCACCGCCTGCGCCCGGCGTTCTGAGAGCGGGTCGTTGATCGCGTCGTTGCCGCTGTTGTCGGTATGCCCGTCGATCTTCACCGTGGTGCCCGCGGACTGATCGATCTTGGCCGCCACGTCCTTGAGGGCGGCTTCCGCCTTGGCGGTGAGGTCGGCCTTGTTCAGGGCGAAGAGCACGTCCGTCGACAACCGGACCCGCAGGTCGTTCCCGTCGTCGTCCTGCGCCTTGGTCTCGTCGTCCACCTGGACCGTGAGGGGGAAGACCTGGGGTTCACCACCCTTGACCGTGTTCGGGTCGGCCTTCCCTCCGTTCTCGTCGACCACCACATGGTCGGGCGGCGCGCTGCCCAGTTGCACGTCGAGGAACGGCGGAGCGGACGGGAACATCACGTCCATATGTGTCACATCGCCGGGCGGCGCGGGAAAGACCGCCACAAGGTCTTTACTCCCCTTGGGGGGCAAGGTCGGCCATCCGCGGGTGCAGAGGCACTGACCGTTGCCATAGGCCATCGGAAAGTGGCGTTTGGCGTTCTTGCCGTCCAGCAGGGACACGCCCCCGATCGAGTCCGTGTTGAGCTTTGGCGTGTTCCACGGAATCTTCAACGCGCCTTCGAACGCGTATTCCTTGTCCCTGTCGTTCCGCAAGCGCCACCTTGCGACGACCGCTTTCGGGGAGACCCGGTCCAGGGCCATCAGGTCTACCTTGACATCCGCTCCCACGGCGAGCGGGCGTGTCTGGATGGGAGCGCCTGTGGAAGCCTGGCCGCCCGCGGGAGATTCTCCCCGCCTTGGCGGGTCCTCCCCGTCTCCGCCACTGCAGGACGCCAAGAGGAGCGTGAGGAACGCGGCCGCCGACCCCGTCTTCACCCAGGCACGCATACCCACACCTTTCCTGCCTCACAAACATGCGAACACACCAATGTGGAGAACCGAGTATCTCGGTTCTCCACATTGGCGAAAACTCGTTCGAGCAATCTTTCCGTTGCAGCTCCGCGAGCTATGGTCAGCTGGCGCTGTTGGCCGACCCGGGCTGGGTGCTCGTCACCTTGCCGATCGCGGTTTCGATGCCGGTCTGGATCTTCGTGCCGATGCCGGAGACGGCGATCGCCGCCAGGATTCCGGCGATGAGGATGATGACCGCGATGTAGGAAACCGCGCCCTCTCCCCGGTCCGACTTCGCCAGCGCCGCACGCGTCTGCATTCCGATGAACATCTCGGATCGCTCCCCTTTTCCGCTTCGCCTTGTGACATTCAAGGTACGGATCGGGGAATGCCCAGCACAGGGTCCGAAGACCCAAGCTGGACCCATCTGGCGGGCCCATCAGCGGTCCCCCACCGTCGTGCCCAGCCAGCGGACGATGGCGGCCGCGCGGTTCTCCACCGCGAGCTTGGCGAAGATGCGGTTGACGTGGTTCTTCACGGTCTTCTCCGTCAGGAACAGCCGGCCGGCGATCTCCCGGTTGGCGTGGCCCTGCGCGATCAGGTCCATGACCTCGGCCTCCCGCGCCGACAGCCCGTACCGGTCCCGGTCGGACCGCCGCGGGCGGTCCTGGGCCGGTTCCTTGACCGCGTTCATCAGCGCCGTGATCGCCACCGGGGACAGCGGATTCCCGGTGCCCGCGGCCGCCTGCCGGACGGCGGTCGCCAGGTCGTCGACGTCGAAGGTGCCGTGCACGAGGTACCCGCTCGCGCCGCCGCGGACGGCCGCGCGGATGACGTCGGGTTCGTCGGTGTAGGTCAGCATCAGCACGCGGGTGATGCCGCTCAGCGTCTGGAGGGCCGACATGCCGTCCAGCAGGGGCATCCGGACGTCGAGCAGCACGAGGTCCGGGCGGTGCCGTTCGGCCAGCTCGATGGCGCGGCGGCCGTCCCCGGCCTCGGCGACGACCGTCGCGACGCCCGTCGCCTCCAGCAGGGACACCAGGCCGGAACGGACGACGGGGTTGTCGTCGGCGACCACCACTCTGATCTCGTTCATGCCACCTCCAGATAGGGAGCGGGCGCCTGGGCGCCGTCGGGGATCGGCACGGTCACGGTGACGGTGGTGCCCTCGCCCGGCTCCGACGTCACCGTCATCTCGGCTCCGGCGTGCGCGGCGCGCTCTCGCATCCCGACCACGCCGTAGTGGCCGTCCCGGGCCAGGTCGTCGACGTCGGCGGGCATCGCGAACCCCTTGCCGTGGTCGGCGATCGTGAGGACGACCCGGCCACCGCCGTTCTGGAGCCGCACCTCGATCGACGGGGCGTCCGCGTGCCGCTTCACGTTCTCCAGGGCCTCGCGGAGGATCGCCGCCACCTCGTGCCGGGTCCGGATCGGCAACTCGACGCCGGAGTCGGCGGACACCTGCGCCTCCACCCCGGCCGCCGCCGCCCACGAGCCGGCGATGTCCCCGACGATCTCGTCGAGCGGGCGCCGCGCGGTGTCGGTGCGCAGCTCGGCGATCAGCTCCCGCGCCTCGCGGGAGGCGATCTCGGCCGCCGCGACGATGCGCTGTGCCTCCTCGCGGGCCCGGTCCGGTGAGCGGCTCACCCAGGCGGGCAGCGCGGACGCCGACATGGAGATGCCGCGCAGCGTCTTGACCAGCGAGTCGTGCATCTCCCGTGCCAGCCGGGTGCGCTCCTCCGCGGCCGCCGCCGCGATCTCGGCGCGGTGCCGGGCCTCGTCGGACTGCGCGAACTCGTCGAACAGCCGGCGCAGCGCGGTGCCCACGAAACCGCCGATGAAGTAGCACAGCGGCATGCCGAGAACGGTCTGGAAACTCGCCGCCCACGCGGAGTCCGCCGCCGCCGCGTAGTAGAGCAGCACCTGCAGCGGGCAGATGAGCAGCGTGCCGGACCACTGGAAGAGCAGGCCGGCCACCGTGGAGGTGATGGCCGTGACGAGGAAGAACGGGCCGAGCACGCCGCCCACTTCGAGCGCCGCGTAGACGATCAGCGCGTCGAGGGCGAGCAGTACGGGGTACCCGATGAGCCGAGGGACGATCTCCTGCCATCCGAACAGGGCGAGCGCGGACAGCGCCCCCACGCAGGACAGCACGAAGATCGTTTCTAAGTCCGCCCGGTCGCGGGGGACCAGCAGCAGCGCCAGGCCCGAGGCGAGCACCCGCACCTGCATGAGGAGGCGGAAGGTCGCGCCGATCCGGGCGAGCGGCGGGTCACTGGCCAAGGAGACCGCCTCCCCCCGAGTTCAGGCCGAAGTACAGCGCGCCCAAGATCAGCACGAGCATGCCGGGGACCATCATGAACGTGGTCACCATGGTGATCTTGGGTTCGGCGCGCTGCGCCCTGCGGCGGGCGAGCTGCGACGCCTCACGCCGCATGTCCACGCTGATGTCGGCGAGGGCGTTCGCCAGCGGGGCGCCGAGCTCCTCGGCCTGGAGTATCGCCGTCACGAAGCTGGAGAGCTGCTCGCTGTTGTTGCGGCTGCGCAGGTCCTCGAACGCCTGCCGGAACGGTGTCCCGACCTCCATCTGGCGGAGGGTCGTCCTCATCTCGTCCGCCAGGGCGCCCGGCATGCTCTCGGCGACCCGGCTGAGGGCCTGCCGGAAGCTGAGGCCGGCGGTGACGGTCACCGCGAGCACGTCCAGGAAGTCGGGCAGGCCCCGCTGCAGTTCCTGCTGGCGCTCCTGGGACAGGTTCCACAGGACCACGTCCGTCTGGAACCAGCCGAACAGCAGCAGCGCCGAGCCGATGAACAGGTGGTCGGACAGCAGCATGATGACGCCGATCGACCCCAGCACGAGCAGAGTGCCGCCCTTGTTCCGGGCGTACTGCTCCACGGTGAGCCCGTAGGGGCGGCCGGCGCGCTCGATGCGGCGGTTCAGCCGGCCCCGGGCCGCCGGGCTCATCGACCTCAGCACCAGCGGCGCGAACAGGCCGCCGAAGGGCTCGGTGACCCCGCCGAGCGGGCCGAACCCCTTCTTCTTGGGCTTCTTGACGACCGCCGCCATCTCCTCGCTCACCTGCTGGCCGGAGGTCCTGAGGTGCAGGCCCCACACGAACATGGCCGCGCACAGCGCGGCGGCGGCGGACAGCGCGAGCGGCATCAGACGTCGATCCTCGTCATGCGTCGGATGATGTACAGGGCCCCGGTGAACAGGGACATGGCGATCAGCAGGAGCGTCTGGCCCATGAGCGAACCCGTCATCTTGTCGACGACGTCGGGAGCGAGGAACGCGATGCCGAAGAGCGTCGCCATGCCCATGGCGAAGATCGCCCATCCGGCGGCCACGGACTCCCCGACGATCGTCTTGACCTCGCGCCGGGTCTCCTTCCGCTGCTCCAGCGTGCTGGAGATGTTGCGCAGCGACGTGATGAGCGAGCCACCCGAGCGGGACGCCACGACCAGCGTGCTCACCAGGACCGCGAGCTCCCGGGACTGCAGCCGGTCCCGCAGCTCGTTCATGGCCGCGTCGAACGACTGGCCGAGGCGCAGCGCCTCGGCCGTGCGGGCCAGTTCCGTGCGGGCCGGGTCGTCGAGCTCCTCGGCGGCCATCTCGATCGCCGTCCGGATGGACAGGCCCGCCGCGGCCGCGTTCGACAGCACGCGGGCCAGCTCGGGCAGCTGGCCGATGAACTCCTCCACCCGGCGCACCTCCTGCTGGCGGAGGAAGCCGAAGAGCGCCAGGCCGACGCCGAGGGCGGTGACGATGCCGAGGAACAGCGACAGCACCTGGCCGAGCAGGACGACGATGAGCAGGCCGGCGCCCGTCAGCCCCATCACGAAGACCGACAGCCGTATCCGCAGGCCCGAGGCCGCCAGCCGGCGGTAGACCTGCCGGCCGAGCGCGGTCCGGCGCAGCCGGGCGTCCCACCGGTCCAGCCGGGTCGCCATCGACCGCTCGGTGAAACCGCGGGCGCCGCGGGCGGCCAGCGCGCGCTGCTGGTCGAGACCGCTGCCGAACTGCCAGACGCCGAGCACCCCGATGACGAGGACGACGGTCATCGACAGCAGGACCAGCTCGAAGCTCATGGGGCCTCCCCGGGGGCGGGACCGGGTCCCCGCCCATTGCCGGACGGGTTCTGCGGTGGCGGCCACGGAGGCGCGTTGTTCACCGGGGCCTGGCCCGCCGGACCCGGGCTCACCGGCGGCCGGCCCACCGGACCCTGGCCCGCCGGGCGCTGAGCGCCGCCGAAGGCCGCCGGGATCGCCTCCCCGGCGAACATCAGCTTGGTGACGAGCTCCTGCGGAAGGGCCTGGTGGACGTAGCGTCCGCGGACGACCCGGTCGAGGCCGACCGGCTCCATCTCGAACCGCATGATCGGGGTGAGCTCGATGCTCTCCCGCCGTCCCGACGACACGACCGCGACCTCACCGATCCGCCGCGATCCGTCCACCGCCCGGTCCAGGAAGATCACCGCGTCGACCGCGTTGTTGATCTGGTCGCGGATCGCGTTGTACGGGATCTTGACCTCGCTCATCGAGGCGAGCGTCTCGATCCGGTAGATGCTGTCCTCGGCCGAGTTGGCGTGCACGGTCACCATGGAGCCGTCGTGGCCGGTGTTCATCGCCTGCAGCATGTCGAGCGTCTCAGCGCCGCGGACCTCACCGACGATCACCCGGTCGGGACGCATCCGCAGCGCGTTGCGGACCAGGTCCCGGATCGTGATGGCGCCCTCGCCCTCGATGTTGGGCGGGCGCGACTCCAGCCGGATGACGTGGTCCTGCTGCAACTGGAGCTCGGCGGAGTCCTCGATCGTCACGATGCGCTCGCTGGACGGCGCGAACCCCGACAGCGCGTTCAGGAACGTCGTCTTGCCGGTGCCCGTCCCGCCCGTGATCACGATGTTGAGCCGGGCCCGGACGAACGCGCCGAGCAGCAGCGCCGTGTGCTCGTCGAGCGCGCCCATGCTCACCAGCTCGTCCATCCGGAACGGGCGCGGGAAGCGGCGGATCGTCAGCACCGGGCCGACGAGCGAGAGCGGCGGCACGATCACGTTCACGCGCTCACCGGTCGGCAGCCGGGCGTCCACCATCGGGCTCGACTCGTCCACGCGCCGGTTCACCTGCGCGACGATGCGGTCGATGGTCTGGTACAGCTGGGCGTCGCTGGCGAACCCCACGTCGATGCGGGTCAGCTTGCCGAGCCGTTCGATGTAGACGTTGTCCGGGCCGTTGACCATGATCTCGGTGACGGACGGGTCGGCGAGCAGCGGCTCCAGCACACCGAGGCCGAGCGCCTCGTCCACGATCCGGCGGACCAGCTGCGCCCGCTCCCGGGTCGACAGGACCGGGCCCTCGCGGGTCAGGATGTGCCCGACGACCTTCTCCAGCCGGGCGCGGCGCTGCGCCATGTCCAGAGTGGCGAGGTCGTCGAGGTTGACCTCCTCCAGCAGCCGCTGACGCCAGTGACCGACATCCGGTCCCGTCGCCTGCGGCTCCGGACCGGTCTCCTTGCGGTTCTTCAGGCCCATGACTCACCCCACAGGCATTTCGACGCGGCGGAGGACCGTGATGTTCAGCGGAAGTCCGTTCGCGATGAGGGGCACCTTGGCGCGCACCGTGCAGCGGACCGTGTCGCCCGCGAGCGCCTCCACGGTGATCTCCCTGTCCGTAATCACTTCGGGCAGGGCCGCGCTGGCGGCGCGGGTACCCGGGCCGATCTTGGTCGTCGGCTCGTGCAGCGCGACGCCCTGCATCGACGCGGTCCGCGCGCCGGTCCGGGTGGCGTTCTCGACCTGCTCGACCGTCGCGAACGCGGTGTACGCCTCGTATGCGCAAAACAGGGTGGCGAGGACGAAACCGATCCAGGCCATGAACTCGACCGCCGCCGACCCCTCGTCATCGTGTAACCGGGGCACCCTCGTACCGCGCATCCGAGTCACCCCTCCCCCTCATAGACGATCTTGGATCGGTGGCTGACGGTGAACGGGAGGGTGAAGCCCTTGAGCACCAGCGGCGGCTTGATCGACACCCGGACGTAGCCGCAGTCGGGGTCGCGCGGGCCGGCGCCGTCGCACCGCGCGCCCGTCGGGTACTCCACCTCGAAGCTGTCGTCGTCGGCGAACCGCCCGGACACCCTCTTGATCGCCGCCGCCTCGACCTCCTCCCGGTCACCGCCGACCGCCGCGATCCGCGCGCCCTCGTTCGCCGAGTGGGTCGTGTACGTCATCGACCAGCCGATCAGGAACGCCTCCCAGACCAGGACGAGAACCATCAGGATGAGCGGCAGCATGCCGGTGAACTCGACGATCTGCCCGCGGTCGCGCTCCCCGTCCGGAATCTCGGGACGCAGGCGGGGGATTCGGATCGCGGGCCGGATCATGGCGCCCCCGTCATGGCGCGCCCGCCGCCCGCGTCGGCCGGCTCGGGCGCGAGCATGCCGAGCTCGCCCGCGACCTGGAGGACCGCGCGCCGGAAACCGTCGTCCTCGACGCGGCTCAGCGACCCGTTGTTGATCGCCTTCTCCAGCGCGCGGAACGCCGGCGGGATCGTCGTCTTGGTCAGGGCCAGCCCGAGGATGCGGGCGGCGAAGTCGGGCTGGATCTCGTTCTTGCGGCTCTGCCGGGTCAGCACCGCGATGACGTCCTCGCTCTTGCGCGCCTCCAGCCGCGACCACAGCCCGACCATGCGCTTGGCGGCGCGCAGGCACGGCAGGTCGGGCATCACGGTGAGCGCGACCCGGTCCGCCAGCTCGACCGCGGTGATGGAGGCCTCCGTCATGAACGTCCCGCAGTCGACGATCACGATGTCGTAGCGGGAGCGGAGCGCGGCGAGGATCTGCCGGGTGGCCAGCGAGGTCACGTCCTCCCCGTGCTCGGCCTCGGGCGGCGCGAGGAGCACATGCGGGCCGTCGCCGTGCGTGAACAGCGCGTCCGCGAGCATCGGGCCGGTGATCTCCCCGGCCACGTCGATCAGGTCGGCGATGCTGCGCCGGTGCACCAGGTCGAGATAGCTCGGGATGTCGCCCGCCTGCAGGTCCAGGTCGACCAGGCACACCGAGCGGTCCCGCTGCGCCGCCGCGGCCAGGGAGAGCTGCACGGCCAGCGTCGTCACGCCGGTGCCGCCCTTGGCGCCCGCGAGCGCGATGAGGCGGCCGCGCCGTCCGCCGACGGCCTCCACGTGCCCGCCGCCGATCCACCTGCTCATGCCCCGCGCCCACTCCGCGGCGGTGGACAGCCGCGACTCCAGGTCCTCGAGGCTGGGCTGCCGGGACAGGACGCCGCGCGCCCCCGCCTCCAGCGCCCGGGTCAGCGCGCTCTCGTCGACGGTGGTGCAGAGCAGCACCGCCGCGCAGTTCGGGCGGCGCATCGCGATCTCGCGGACGAGGTCGTGCGCGGGCACCGGCCCGATGTTCTCGTCGATCAGTACGACGTCGATGTCGTGGTCGGTGGCGACCATCCCGAGGATCTCGTTGGAGGTCCTGCCGAACGAGACCGGCTCGAACCCGGTCAGCTCTACCATGACGGCGCGGAACGTCGCCACGAGCTCCTGGTCGTCCCCGCCGAGGAGGACCCTGATGTCGTTCATCGGCCGGCCGCGGGGGTGTTGCAGAGCCGGTTGGCGGGCGGCTTGGTGTCCTCCTGGCCGCCCACGAGGGCCAGCCGGAGCTTGCGGGAGAACGACTCGGCGTACGTCAGCCGGAGGGTCTCGTCTGCGCTCAGCGCGAACGTGACCGGGAGGGCTCCGCTGGTGACACCGCCGCTACCACCTCCACCGCCGGCCTCCGGCGGCTGGTTCCCGCGCGTGTCGGTCACCTGCCGCTCCGGGCCGACGTTGATGACCTGGACGCGGTCGAGGATGCGGACCGCGCACGGCCCCTCCCGGGAGCCGCTGATGGACTCGAACGTGCTGTAGACGTCGACGATCGAGCCGTTGACGACCTTTCCGGCGACGCCGGTCTCAGAGTCGATCATCACGGCGATCTCACGCTGGCCCGGACTCAGCGCCGGACGGTCCTGCAACATGCCCTGCTGCAGGTAGGCACCGCGCGGGATCCTGCCCGCCGCCACCTTGTTCTGCAGGTCGGCGAGCTGGGTGATGAACGCGCCGGTCGCCCACTTCTTCGGGATCTCCGTCTCGCGCACCGAGGCCGCGGCGATCGGCTGGAAGGCCTCCACGTCCGACTGGACCTGGAGGACCGTGGTCATCTCGCCGACCGCCGCGTCGGCGTCGGCTTGGACGTTCTGGACGTAGCCAATGACCAGGACGAAAACGCACACCGCCCCGATGGCCGATGTGATCATCAACAGGACACCGCGTCGCTGCCGGGGGTTCATCTCGCTCCTTCTGCAAGGTCACCCGGTCACGGGTGCCGGGCCGGACGGAACTCGACCGTCCGGGACCGGCGCTCGTCCTCATCGGGATCATCAGAGACCAGGGGGGCTGGGCTGGCGGGTGGTCGGTCGGCGAGGAGAGGCTTGCGCAGGTCGAGCCGGGTGCTCCGCGGCCCGGGGGCGCCTGCTTCTCCGAACGCTTGGGGTGCTGTGCCCGGCGGGGACGGCGGGCGGGGTTCCGCCTGCTGCGGCATCGCCGGCTGAGCGGGTGGGACGGCTG